>QCDE01000006.1 GCA_003281005.1 Pelagibacteraceae bacterium AG-349-O05 | reverse complement strand
AAAAAAGATAAGGTAATGTCATCATTAATTAAAAAATACAAATCTCCCTCAGAGACAGTGCTTACCTCAAGAAGAGATGTTTTTTTTTCACTTTGTAAAAGTATAATTGGACAACAAATTAGTGTTGCAGCTGCAAATTCAGTTTTTTTAAAATTTAAGAAAAAATGTAAAAATAAAATTAATGCAAAAACAGTTAATAAGTTATCTTCATCTCAGCTAAAAAGTTGTGGCTTAAGCAGGCAGAAAGTAAAAGGAATTAAAAGTTTAGCTAAAAAAGTACTGAACAAAGAATTTAATCCAAAAATTATTTCAAAATTGTCTGATGAAGAAGCGATTATTTATCTCTCTCAGTTAAGACAAATAGGAAGATGGTCAGCAGAAATGATCTTATTGTTTACATATAATCGTCCTAATATTTGGCCAATTCAGGATATTGGCTTGTTAAGAGCTATTTCAAAAAATTTTAATAAAAAATACTTACCACCAGAAAGTTATATAACATATTTAAACAAAAAGTTTTCACCTTACTGTTCTGTCGCCACTTGGTATTTATGGAGAAGTATAGATCCCGAACCTATTCAATATTAAATCTTTATTATTTTACATTCCCTCAAAAATTATATGTTCTCTTGTAGCATTGTTTTCTAGATGTTTCCTAGCCTCAACATACTCTTCAGAATTGTAACAATTTTTTGCAGCTTCTATATCTGGAAATTCTGCAAGAGCCACTCTGACCATTTCTCTACCATCTAAAGTTATATTATTTGCACTTCTTGCCAATATTCTTCCAGAATATTTTTCAACCGCTTCTTTTGCTTTAACAGCATATTTTTTAAGTCTTTCGTCATCTTTTATTTCAGTGTAATTTGCAACCCAATAAGCTTTCATAATTCTCCTTTTTAAATTTTTTTAATTATGATACCAAATTTAAGTGAAAAAATTATTTTTAAATTTCTGTTGCAACTTGTTTTTTTTAATATTTGTATCAATTATACAAGCTAATGCTGATGAATTATTTAGTAAGGGAAAAGAAGTTTTTCTAGGAGCTGGAAATTGTGCAGCGTGCCATATGCTCTCGGATGCTGGATCAAACTCAATGGTTGGTCCAAATTTAAATGAAATCAGACCTGATATTCAAAGAATTATAATGGCAGTTAAAAATGGTATAGGAGTAATGCCTGCGATGGAGGGTATACTAACTGATGATGAAATAGAAGCAGTTGCTCATTATACTTCTATAGCTGCGGAACAATAATAAAAATTTTTAACTATAATTTTTTATCCAATGTTTAGCTATGTCTAATCTTTTGCAGATCCAAATATCTTTAAATTTTGTGATGTAATTTAAAAATTTTTTAAGGGATTGTATTCTACCAGGCCTTCCAATTAATCTACAATGCAAGCCAACCGACATCATCTTTGGTGAAGTTTTTCCTTCCTCATAAAGGGCATCGAAACTATCTTTTAAATAATTGTAAAATTGTTCACCCGAATTAAATCCTTGATTGGTTGCAAATCTCATATCATTATTATCAAGTGTATAAGGAATCATAAGTTGTTTTTTATTACCTTTTTTTATCCAATATGGAAGATCATCACTGTATGTATCGCTACAGTATAAAAAATCACCATTTTCGATTACTAAATCTAAAGTATTTGTGCTACACCTACCAGTGTACCAACCAGCAGGTTGATAGCCAAAAATCTTTTTTATAGATTTGACTGCAAGTTTCATATCATTCTTTTCTTTTTTCTTTGATACGTTTTGATAATCAATCCATCTCCACCCATGACTAGCAACTTCATAATTTGCTTTTTTTATGGCAGAACAAACTTCTTTATTTCTCTCCAATGCCATACCAACTCCAAAAATAGTAAGTGGAATTTTTTTTTTGTTAAAGAGGTTGTGAATTCTCCAAAATCCTCTTCTTGATCCATATTCATAAATTGACTCCATATTTAAGTGTCGACCTTTAACTGCTTTTGCTCCTATAATTTCTGATAAAAATACCTCTGAAGTTTTATCACCATGAAGAGTACAATTCTCTGCTCCTTCTTCATAATTTAGTACAAATTGTAAAGCTAACTTAGCATTACCAGGCCACCTTACCTTAATTTGTTTGGAACCATATCCCACCAAATCTCTTGGATATTTTTTTTTCATTTCTTTAAAATAATTTTATCTTTTTTAAATTTATAAATAACAAGATTGTTTCCTTTTCCTTTTCTATCAACAATTAGAAAATTCATATCTTTCATAGAAATCAACGGAAAGTGCCAAATACCAGCATTATAATTAACCCCAGTTTGTTTTGGGACTAAAAAGGATTGGATTTTATTTACATCTGGTTTATCTCCTTTTGGTGCTACAAATACTAAAAATTTTGTATCTTCCATTGGTATAAAGGCCTGGCTTCCTAAAGGATGTTTTTCCATCATATTAATTTTCATAGGAAACCTTCTTTTTTTTGCTTTAAAAATACTAACAATTGCTTTTCCTTTTTTTTTAGATGCATCTAGGTTTATCAAATTATCAAATCTTTTTGCATACCCATCATTAATATTTATAGGATTTTTTTTTGACGTATCTATTAATTGACCAAATTTAGAAAAATTTTTTTTAGTAATTTTTTTTGCTTTTATTATTTTCATTTCACAAAATTTCCGAATGCCCTTATTCTTGAAATTCCACCGTCTGGATAGATATTTATTTTAAGATAATTTTCCTTACTTCTCTTAATTAAGAATTTTTTAAAAATATGTTTCTTGTGAGCTGACAGTTTTGACTTATTTAAAATAAACTTCCAATTTTTTGAATTATTAACAATTGATTTATTGGACAGATTTTTTGAAATGCTTGCAGTTTGAATTGAACAACTATCGGGATAGTTTCCTTTAAAATGACGGGTATCTATCTCTAGCTTTTTTATTAATCCTGGTTTTCCAAATTTTATTATAAGCCAATCAAAGTTTTTTCCTCTACTTCTTCTTGTTTCCCAACCATCTCCCATATTTTTTCCTTTACCAGGTGCTATGATATTTTCAGCTCTGCCGAAATGTTCATTATTACAACCAACAATTGAAGCGCCATTTAAAACAGATGTGAGGTTAATAGTTTTTTTATTTAAAAAGTTTTTCTCCATTTCAATTTTTCCATAAAGCCTTAGTCTTGCAACTCCACCATCTGGAAAAATGTTTAGTCTTATATAATTAAAAACAGATTTGTTGTTTGATTTGAAGCTATGGTTTCGGCTTGGCCCAAGTTTTTTTTTGCTCAGTAAAGAAATCCATTTTGTTTTCTTATTAGGCTTTGTTTTACTTAAGCAACCCTCTAACGAAGCATGTGTGGGTTGGTTTCCATTGAAGTGTGTTGTGTCAATGTCTATATCAAATATCTTCCCAGGTTTACCAAGTTTTAAAATTAAATAATCAAAACCTTTTGATCTTCTTCTCCTTGTTTCCCATCCATCCATCCATTTACCATGTTTGTCAAATAGTCCATCTTTAAAAACTGGAGTTTCGATTTTTAATATTCTATGAGCAGCTGCAAAAAAATCGTCAGTCTTAAATATAACTTTAGATCCAATTCTTGAGTCCGCTAAGTTAATCATTTTTGCACTTATAAATTTTTTCATTTTTTAATTATTTCATTCAAACGAAAGGTTGCAATTTTTTTTACTTGTTTCTTTGCTTCAAGGAATTCACTTTCTACATCACTTTGTATTCTTTGTCTAAAATTATTCAAAATTTCATTTTTATCTTTACCTTTTACGGCAATTATAAAAGGAAAATTAAACTTTTTTTTATATTCTGAATTTAATTTTTTAAATTCTTCATATTCATCATTAGAACATTGGTTTAATTTTGCAGAGGCTTGTTCTGATATAGACTCAGAGGTCATTTTTTTTGCTACAGCAAGCTCAGGATGAGCATTTAAAATCTCTAAAATTTTATTCTTTTCGTAATTTTCATAAATATCAAGCATTTTAAACATAATATCCTCAAAGTTTTTAAATGGTTTTAACTCAAATGCTTCCACTGCAACTGACTCAGTTTTTTCAAAAACATTACCAAATAAAGACAAAAAATCAGACTTGTTAAGATCGTTAATGTTATTTATTGTTCTCATATAACTTTAAAATAATTTAAGTTTGAAATTAAATGATACTATAATTTTATGACAAAGCTCACAACTCATGTTTTAGATGTGTATTCTGGTAAACCTGGCAAAGGTATCCTAGTTGAGTTGTTTTATATTAATAATTCAGAACGAAAAAAATTAACGTCAACAAAACTCAATGAAGATGGTAGAGCTAATTCACCATTAGCTGAGGGAGATATTTTTGTTAAGGGTAAATATGAATTAGTTTTTCATATTGGTGATTATTTTAAAAATACATCTGCAGCTAGCGATGTTCCATTCCTGGATGATGTTATTATCAGATTTGGTATTTCAGATCCCTCGCAGCATTATCATGTTCCTTTACTTGTTTCACCTTGGAGTTATTCTACTTATAGAGGTAGTTAAGTGATATCGAGCTCTGTTAAATTTTTATTAAATGATAAGCTTATTGTAATCAATAATCCTGATCCAAATCAAACCATACTTAATTATATTAGAACCGAATTAAAAAAGACTGGAACCAAAGAAGGATGTTCAGAGGGTGGTTGTGGCGCGTGTACAATTGTTTTAGGTGAATTAGTCGATAATAAGATTATATATAAAGCAATTAATTCCTGCATTTCATTTGTTCCATCATTAAATGGTAAACAACTTTTAATTGTAGAAGATTTGGTTTCCAAAGATGGCAAACTTCACCCTGTACAAGATGCGATGGTAAAATTTCATGGTTCCCAATGCGGTTTCTGTACACCAGGATTTGTTATGGCTTTATTTTCAATGTTTAAAAATAACAAAAATCTTAATAATGAATTAATAACAGATTCTATATCAGGTAATTTATGTCGTTGCACTGGATATAGACCTATAATAGATGCTGCAAAAAGTTTAGACAAGAAAAACAGGAATGATCAATTTAGTAAAAATAATAATAAAGTTATTCAATTATTAAAAAAAATTAAACCAAAAAATATTTATATTATAAAAGATGATAAAATTTATATTTCACCAAAGAATATTAAGGATTTAAAAAATATAATTAAAAAATACTCTAATTTTAGTTTTCTTGCAGGTGGAACAGACTTATCTTTAAAAGTTACAAAAGAAAGAAAAGAAATTCCTTTTATAATTGATTTAAAAGAAATAAAAGAATTAGACTTTATAAAAGTAAATAAAAATTACCTTGAGGTTGGCGCCTCTACACCTTTAATAAAATTTGAAAAAGAAATTAAAAAACATTATCCAGATTTTTATTTAGTTCTTAAAAGATATGGTTCTGTTCAAATTCGGAATGTAGGAACTATAGGTGGTAACATTGCAACAGCATCTCCGATAGGTGATACATTACCAATTTTGTTATCTTTAAATGCAGAAATTTTAATTGAAAGCTTCAATCAAAGAAAAGTTATACCAATAAATAATTTTTTCCTTGATTATAGAAAAACTAAATTAAAAAAGAATGAATTTATTCACTCAATAAAAATACCATTATTTAAGAAAAATATTTTTAAAGCATTTAAAATATCAAAAAGATTTGATGATGATATTTCATCTGTTTGTGGATCATTTAATTTTGAAATTGATAAAAATAAAATTAAAGAAGTTTTTATTGCTTTTGGAGGTATGGCAGCTGTACCAAAAAGAGCTAAAGCCTGTGAGAAAATTCTTAAGAATAAACCTCTTAATTTAAGCACTTTTAATCAAGCCAAAAATTCTCTTGATAAAGACCTAAGTCCTATAGGGGATATGAGAGCAAGTAAAGAATATAGACTAGAGATAGCAAAAAATTTATTGATGAAATGTTTTGTAGAAATAGATTCTAATAAGCTAACAAGAGTTAATTAAATGACCAAAGAGAACTATATTAATGATGTAAGACCACATGATAGTGCTTATAAGCATGTAAGTGGATACGCTGAATACACTGACGACATTAATGAACCAAAAAATACAATTTATGGTGCTATTGGTTTAAGTAAAAAAGCTCATGCAATAATCAAAAAAATAGACTTAAGCGATGTAAAAAAAAGTAAAGGGGTCATATCAGTAGTCACTCAAAGTGATATTTCAGGAAGGAACGACGTAGGCCCTGTTTTTGATGGTGATCCAATATTTCCAGATAAAAAAGTTGAGTTTTTTGGTCAACCATTGTTTGCTGTAGCTGCCACAACTACTGAACTTGCAAGAAAAGCAGTATTAAAGGCAAAAATCACTTATAAAGATTTAAAACCAGTTATCACAATAAAGGATGCTTTAAATAAAAAACAGTTTTTATTTAAGCCTAGAAAAATTAAAAAAGGAAACCCTTCTAAGAAAATTAAAAATTCAAAATATAATTTGAAAGGAAACTTTACAACCGGAAGTCAAGAACACTTTTATTTAGAGGGTCAGGCAGCGTTCGTTATACCTAAAGAAGATGATAATTTTTTAGTTTACAGTTCAACACAACATCCTTCTGAGACACAACAATTAATTGCAAAAATGTTTAATCAGAAAAGTAATTCTATAAATGTTGAAGTAAGAAGAATTGGAGGTGGATTTGGAGGGAAAGAGACAAATTTTATGACCGCATGTATTTGTGCGTTGTTGGCAAAAAAAACAGGTCAGCCTGTGAAATTAAGACTAGATAGAGATGATGATATAATTTTGACTGGTAAGAGGCATGAATTTTTATCTGAATACGAAGTTGGATTTAATGATGAAGGAATTATTGAGGGATTAAAAATTAACTTATCATCAAATTGTGGAATGTCGCCTGATTTATCAGCGGCAATAAATGATAGAGCTCTTCTTCATATAGACAATGCGTATTACATATCAGATATCGAGGTAACAAATAATTTATGCAAGACAAATATTCCAACTTCGACTGCATTTAGAGGCTTTGGTGGAAATCAAGGAATGATGGCTATAGAAAATGTTATTGATAATATTTCAAGGTATTTAAAAATAGATCCTATTCAAGTTCGAAAGAAAAATTTTTATCAAAAAGATAAAAAAAATGTAACTCACTATGGAATGACTATTGAAGACAATGTGATTAATGAAATATTTAAAAATTTAGAAAATAAATCTAATTATAAGAAAAGATATTCAGAGATAAAAAAATTCAATGAAAAAAATAAATTTAAAAAGAAGGGTATAGCTATTACACCAGTAAAATTTGGGATTTCATTTACAACAATTCATTTAAATCAAGCTGGTGCTTTAGTGCATATTTATACAGATGGAAGTGTGTACTTGAACCATGGTGGTATAGAAATGGGTCAAGGGACTCATACAAAAATAGCTCAACTAGTGGCCAATTCCTTGGGATTGCCATATAATTTAGTACATATTTCATCAACAAATACAGCTAAGGTTCCAAATACTTCAGCTAGCGCTGCATCTTCAACCACAGACCTTAATGGTGCTGCAGCATTAAATGCAGTAGCAAAAATTAAATTAAATTTAGAAAAATTTATTAAAAAAAAATATAAGATTTACAATCAAGAAGCAATTTATAAGGATCAATATATAATATTTGGAAATAGACAATTTGAATTTACAAGTATTATTCAAGAAGCATATTTAAATAGAATTTCTCTTTCATCCTCAGGTTTTTATTCAACGCCAAAAATAAACTTTGATAAAAAAAAATTTAGAGGAAGACCATTTTATTATTTTTGTTATGGTGCAGCTGTTTCAGAAATAACTATAGATACACTGACAGGTGAAAATATCCTAGAGAGAGTTGATATTTTGCATGATGCAGGGAAACCAATAAATCCTGCACTTGAATTAGGTCAGATCGAAGGCGGTTTTGTTCAAGGACAAGGTTGGTTGACTATTGAAGAACTAAATTGGAAATCAAATGGCCAGATTACAACTTTCTCTCCATCAACGTATAAAATTCCTGCTGTAAGTGATATTCCAAAAAAATTTAATGTAGAAATTTTTAAAGATGGAATAAATAAAGAAAAAGTTGTTAATAAAGCAAAGACAACAGGCGAACCTCCTCTAATGTTAGCTATGAGCGTTTTTTATGCAATTAAAGATGCAGTTGCTTCAGTTGGAAATTATCAGTTTGCACCAGAACTTAATGCGCCAGCAACACCTGAAAGAATTTTAATGAGTATTAACAAAATTAAAAACAAAATAAAAAAAAAAAATGGAAGATAAAAAAAAATTTATGGCAAAAGCCATTGAACTTTCAATAAAAAGTGCGAATACTATAGGTGGTCCCTTTGGAAGTGTTATAGTTAAGGATCAAAAAATTATTGCAGAGGGCTCTAACAAAGTTACTTCCACAAATGATCCAACTGCTCATGGAGAAATAGTAGCAATTCGAGAAGCTTGTAAAAATTTAAATACTTTTGATCTGTCTGGATGCGAGATTTATACATCTTGTGAACCTTGCCCGATGTGTCTTTCAGCAATTTATTGGTCAAGATTAGGTAAAATATATTATGCAAACACTAGAGAAGATGCAAAAAATATAGATTTTGATGACTCTTTTATTTATACAGAAATTCCAAAAAAAATTAATGATAGAAAAATTAAAATGGTACAAATGCTTAGAGAAGAAGCTTTAAAAGCTTTTGAAATTTGGGATAAAAAAGTAGATAAAATAAAATACTGATGGAATTTTTACCTTATACAATTAAATGGTTAGAAGTTATTCTAAGATGGGGCCATGTAGTATTTGCAATATTATGGGTAGGTAACAGTTTTTTATTTAATTACTTAGACAATAATTTAAATAAAAATATAACAAGTAATGATGTCGATGGAGAAGGATATCTGATGCATTCTGGTTTTTTTTATAAACTTTCAAGGTTAAAAACCTCGCCACCACAGGATTATTTAAATAGATTAGTAATTTTTAAATGGCAAAGTTACCTAACTTTTGTAACAGGAATGTTGCTCTTAGTTGTAATTTATTATTATAACGCTGGTGTATTAATGGTCGATAAACGTGTCCTGTTGATGCCTCCTAGTTACGCCATTATTATCTCGCTTTTATCATTAATTATTTTTTGGTTTATATATGATCTATTGTCTAAATCAAAATTGATTGAAAATAATGTACTATTTATATCTACAGCAATTATTTTATTAGCAGCCGTTTCCTTTGGTTTAACAAAATTGTTTGGACCAAAATTTGCAATTTTAAGTGTTGGACTAATTATAGGAACCAATATGTTTGGTAATGTTTTTACAGTAATTATACCCAATCAAATGAACATCATCAGCAGTAGTAAAAGAGGTGAAAAATTTGATATGAGTTTATCTCTAGCAGCTAAACAGAGATCAATTCATAATAATTATTCCACTTTTTTAGTATTATTTATAATGCTTTCCGGACACTCAAGTTTCTTAGTTTATCATCAGTATAATTGGTTAATATTATGTGCATTAGCAGTTATTACTGGAGTAGCAAGACATTATTTTAATTTAAGAGGAAGAAACATTCATAGGTTGTATATCTTAATATCTTCAATAATTGCACTTATCGTTCTTGCAGTTTTAGTTTTATTATTTAAATAAATAGATATTAAAAAATTATGACAGAAAAAATGATTGTCAGTTGGGATGAGTACAACCAGACTGTTGAAAAGTTAGCAATCCAAATTGATGAAAGTGGATATAAACCAACAATACTGATTGGCATCATGCGTGGTGCAGCACCAATGATAGACGTATTAAGTAGAATATTTAAATTAAAATGTGCATATCTTGCAGTTGAATCTTACAGTGGTAAAGGAGTGGAGGATGAGCAGGGTGATATTGTGTTCTCAAGGGAAATGAGTTCTATCGCACCTAATATGGGTGGTAAAATACTTTTATGCGATGATTTATCTGATACAGGAATAACTTTTAACAAAAGTATAGACTGGTTAAAAAAATATGAACCAATAAAGGATAAAATAGAGGATATCAAAACTGCTACTTTATTTAAAAAAAAGAAATCAACATTTGAGCCAGATTTTTGTGCAAAAAAACTTCCTGATAATCCTTGGATTGTGCAGCCCTTCGAAATTTATGAAGAATTAAGAATTGAAGAAATAAAAAAAAAACACCAAATATAAAAAAGGCCAGTTAAAAAACTGGCCTTTTAAAATTTTTAAATGAAAACTGATTACTTAGGTATATCTCCTTCAACACCTTTAACATAAGTCATCATACCTGCTAGCATACCATCATCTGCAGTTTTCCCCTCTGCTACCATTAAATTTCCCTTTTGGTCATAAATTGGTCCAGTGAAAGAATGAACTTTACCAGATGCTAAATCTGCTTGAAGTTTTTTAACTTTTGCTTGTAGGTCACCTGGCATTTGAGAATCTAACCCTGATATTACTACCATACCATCGCCTATACCGTGCCATGTATCTTTTTGATTCCATGTACCATTTGCAACAGCTTTAACTCTATCAACATAATATGGTCCCCAGTTATTCTCAACTGAAGTTAATACAGCCTTTGGTGCAAACTTATCCATATCACTTGCTTGTCCAAAAGCATATACTCCTGCTTTTTCAGCCATTTGAACAATAGCTGTACTATCTGTATGTTGAGCAATTACATCAGCACCTTGATCAATTAAAGCTTTTGCTGCTTCTGCTTCTTTACCTGGATCGTACCAAGTGAAAGCCCAAACAATTTTAGTTTTGATATTTGGGTTAACTTTTTGAGCTGCTAAGGTAAATGAATTGATACCTCTGATTACTTCAGGTATTGGAAAAGACGCAACATAACCAATCACATTAGATTTTGTCATAGTCCCAGCAATTGTTCCCAAAATAGTTCTACCTTCATAGAATCTAGCAGCGTAAGTCGAAACATTTGGATGTTCTCTTTTATATCCAGTAGCATGTTCAAATTTTACATTTGGAAACTCTTTTGCAACTTTGTTAGTAGGATTCATATATCCAAAACTAGTTGTAAAGATAATGTCATGACCAGAGTTAGCTAACTGTCTAAGAACCCTCTCAGCATCGGCACTTTCTGGAACGCCTTCTACGTATGTTGTTTTAAATCCGGCAGCTTCAACAGCTTTTCTACCTACATCATGCTGATAAGTCCACCCATGGTCACCAGTTGGACCAATATAAACAAATGCTGCTTTAACATCTTTTGCAATTGCAGCTACAGTTAATGTAAATAATAAAACTAAAGAAGAGACGAAAGAACGAATTAAAAATTTATGCATAAATTTATTTCCCCTTTTGATTTTTTATTTATTAAATTTAAATTAATTTATCTAAAAAAAAATGATTATTTTAAGATTAATTGTCTTTATGAAAAGATTTCCCCAAGGAACTAGGAGTACTTAGTCTTATTTTTCTACTATCACGAGAAATTACAACTAAAACTATTATTGTAACAATGTAAGGTAGAGCTGTTAAAAATTGCACAGGAATTCTTACTCCGATCGCTTGCATATGAAATTGAATAATGGTCAATCCACCAAAAATCATCGCACCGATTAAAATTTTAATTGGGTTCCAGGTTGAAAAAACCACTAGAGCCAATGCGATCCAACCTCTTCCACCTGTCATATTTTCAATCCACTGAGGAGTATAAATCATGGATAAATATGCACCAGCAAGTCCACTCATTGCGCCTCCATAAAGTATACAAGCGTAACGAACTAGCCTAACATTTATTCCTTGATTAGATGCAGATTCAGGTGAGTCTCCTACAGCTCTTACAATTAATCCAATTTTCGTTTTTTTTAAAAAATAGCTAGTTATAAAGGGAAGGGCAAAAGCAAAATAAAAAACAATTGAATGTCCAAATAATATTGGACCTAAAAGTGGTATTGTGTTTTTTAAACCTTCAAATAAAACAGGAAACTCTTTTCCAGGAATACCTACAAAATTTTTTCCTATCATCGCAGAAATACCAATTCCAAATATGGTAAGCGCCAAACCAGTAGCAACATGATTTGTAATTAATGTTTGAGTGAGAAATGCAAAAATAGTTGAAATTAAAACCCCAGCTAACATTGCCCCAAAAATTGCAATAATTAAACTTCCTGTCACTGTCATTAGTGCGAAGCCTGATATAGCGCCAATGATCATCATTCCTTCAACACCAAGGTTTAGAACACCAGATCTTTCTGTAATAAGTTCACCACAAGACGCTAGGATCAAAGGAACAGCGGAGGCCATTATTGATGCAATTATCAGCCCAATAAAATTTATATCAATGATCATTTTTTTGAACCTATAAATTTAAATTTGAAAAAGAGCAAATAGTCAGAAGCAAGAAGAAAGAATAAAATCATTCCTTGAAAAACCTGACCTGTATATTTTGGAATTTGCATAAATATTTGCGCTGTTTCGGCACCCAGATAAGTAATTGCAACAACCAAAGATGCAAAAATTATTCCAACAGGATGTAAACGGCCCAAAAACGCTACAATTATTGCAGTAAAACCATAATCTGGAGAAATTTCTCTATGTAGCTGTCCAATAGGTCCAGTTATTTCTCCAACTCCAGCTAAACCTGCACAAGCACCACTTATTAAAAAAACTAGTATGATCATTTTTTTACCTTTATATCCGGCATATTTTGCTGTCTTTAAACTAAAACCTGAAACTTTCATTTGGAACCCTAAATAAGTTTTATAAAAAACAAACCAACTGATAACCACTGCAGCTAAAGCTAAAAATATTCCTGCGTGAATTCTTAGTCCTTCAAATAATAATGGAAGTTTAGCAGAGTCACTGAACTGTCTGGTTTCAGGAAAATTAAATCCCTCTGGATTGCTCCAAGGACCAACAACAAGGTAGTCCAAAATTAATTTTGAAACATATACCAACATAAGACTTACTAATATTTCATTTGTATTAAAGTAAGTTTTTAGGATTGCCGGTATCGATGCATACAGCATACCACCAATTGCACCAGCTAAAATTACTATTGGTAGAATGTAAAACCCTTCTTGTTCATAAAATAATAATGCAACACCTCCTGAAACTATAGCTCCAAACGTTAATTGCCCCTCGGCTCCAATATTCCAGTTATTACTTTTAAAACAAAAAGATAAACCAATTGCTATTAAACAAAGTGGGGTGGCTTTTAATAGTAATTCACTGAAACCATATTTATCTGCAATTGGAACTATGAAAAAAAACTTTAGAGCTTCAAAAGGTTTAAAACCTAGAATATAAAAAATTAAACCTCCTGCAACCAAGGTTAGAAAAATTGCTAAAACAGGTGTAAGAAAAAAAATAGCTCTTGATGGCTGATCTCTTTTTACAATTTTAATCAATTTCCTCCCCCCATAAGAATACCAAGTTTCTCAGAGGTAACCTCTTCAGCATTCATTATTTTTGATAATTTCCCTTTATGAATTACTGAAATTTTATCACTTAATTTTAATAACTCATCTGTGTCAGTTGATATTAATATTATTGATTTATTTTGTTCATTTATTTTAATTAATGTTTCATGGATATAATTAATGGCCCCAACATCTAGACCCCATGTAGGATTAAAACAAATTAATAAATCTGGAGATGTTATTAATTCTCTCCCTATAATTAATTTCTGTAAATTCCCTCCAGATAAAAATTGGCTTTTTAAATCTATGTTGTCTGTATTAACATTAAAGTCTGAAATTATTTTTTTTGAATGCTCTTTAATTTTGCTTTCATTTATCAATCCATTATTAAAAAAATTTGAGGATTTAAAATTGTTTAGAGCTACATTTTCAAAAATTGCCATCTGTGGAATAGCAGCCTGTTCAAGTCTATCCTCTGGAGAGAAGGCCATCAAATATTCTCTTCTCTCTTGAGGATTTAAATCTCCAATATAATTTTTATTAAATTCTATAGAATTCTTATCAGATATAATTTCACCGCTTAACACCTGAAATAATTCACTTTGACCATTTCCTGATATTCCAGCAATTCCCAAACATTCACCTCGATTAACAGAAAAATTAATATCACTTAAATTTGTTTCAAAAGGATCATCGCTTATAAAGTTAAGATTTGTAATCTTTATTAGTTGTTCTGAAGAAGTTTTTTCTTTTGTTTTTTTTATAGTTTTTAAATTTTGACCTACCATTTTGTTAGCGAGTGACTCTATATTTTCGTTCTTTATTTCACTTACAGAAACTAACTTTCCTCTTCTCATAACAGCAACTTCATCACAAAGCTGCATAACTTCCTTTAATTTATGGGTTATATAAATAATTAAAATTCCTTCTTCAGAAAATTGTTTCAAAGATAAGAACAATTCACTTGTTTCTTGCTCTGTTAATACAGATGTGGGTTCATCCATAATTAAAACTTTTGGGTTCCTTATTAGACTTCTTATGATTTCTACTTTTTGTTTTTGACCTGCTGATAAATTTAGAACAGGAATATCAAGATCAATTGAAAAATTGTATTTTTTCATAATTGTATCTATTTTTTCTCTTAAACCTTCTCTTTTTTCATCTGAGTCTATTATTAAGTTTTCAAAGACAGACAAAGTTTCGAAAAGGTTAAAATGCTGAAACACCATTCCAATATCATTTTTTTTTGCATCTAATGGGGAATTAAGCTTTAAATTATTTTCGTTTAAATAAATTTTTCCTTCGTCAGGAATGATGACTCCTGATAGAATTTTAACTAGTGTAGATTTTCCAGCTCCATTTTCTCCAAGAAGAGCATAAATTTTACCACTGTTGAATTCGAGTGAAACATTGTCGTTTGCAACACACCCAGGATATATTTTAGTCACATTTGAAATTTTGAGGTTCGTATTCATTGCTTAATTTAATGGTATAGAACTTCCATCCTTATTTTTTTGATAATGATTTGATAAAATTAGATATTTTTTTTTGATTTCATCTAATTGATTTAAGATTATTTCTTTTTTTGAAGTCGATAAATTTTCAATAAGTAAGTTTATATTTTGACTTTTCCAATAGTAGTTTTCTTTATTATAGTCTCCATCATTAATCTTAAAAACTTCTTTTAGTATATTTAGATCGTGAGGGATATTAAATTCACTATTTGTATCAGCGTATGGAAACAGATAATAAAAATTATCAAATCCAGCAAAAGTGATTGCACTTAAGCACATACTACATGGTTCATGAGAACTTAAAAACATACAGTCTTTTTCATCAGGCCTTTTGTTTCTATCCATTTCGTAAAATTTTTTAAGTGCATGCATCTCTCCATGCCACAATGGATTTTCTATTTCATTATTTGTTTCTGCAAGTACAAGTGATAAATCATTTTTTTTAATTATAGCAGCCCCAAATATTTTACTACCTTTAGCAACACCTTTTTCTGTAAGAGGTAAAACTTCTTTTAAAAATATATTTAATATCTTTTCTAAGGCTTTTTCATTCATATGCTTGAACTATCAAATAAAGAACACAATTGTTACTATAATTAAGTCTAAAGTAATAAGAAATAAATTATTTATACAACTTAAAAGTTAATAATTTATTAAACAAAAAAATGTTAATTTGAACTTATGTTAAAATTTAAATCAGTATTAAGTCTTTTAATCATCATAGTTTTTTTTTCAGGGTGCCAAACTGTAAAAGATAAAACAGATGCTATAGTTGAAAAGGAAAATGAAAAATTAAGTAAATTTCTTGGAAAATCAGCTAGCGAACTTCAGATGGAGCTTGGAAAACCAGACGAAGACTTTAAAAATGCCAAAGGAAATTTTGAGCTAGTTTATAATAGTAAAAAATACCTCGTACCTTGTGAACGAAGGTTTGAGATAAATTCAGAGAATATAGTTATCGGTTTTGTATCAAACGGGTGTTTCTAAAATTTATTGTTTGAAACAAATCTGCTCATAATAGGTTTTTTAGTAATATATAAAAATCTTTTATAAATTAATCGGTTTTAGGATTTATTCGTACTTGTGGGGAGAAGTCCCCACAAGCAAGGTTTAAGACTTATTTAATCTCAATAAGCTTCTTTTTTTTGTGCTCTGGAATTATTCTTTCACAAGATATTGTTAAAAGACCATCTTTAAGTTCAGCACCATTAACTTTTACATCGTCGGCAATAGTGAATGATCTTGCAAATTGTCTTTGAGAAATACCCTTATGAATTATTTCTCCATTAACATCACTGTCCTCAGACTTATCAACTTGTTTTGTTCTAACTGTTAATAAATTATCCTCGAACTCAACCTCAACGTCTTTTTTACTAAAGCCGGCTAGTGCTACTTCAATCTCATAGTTGTCTTTGCCGGTCTTTCTGATGTTGTATGGTGGATAATTTGACTGCATTGTCAAATTCCCATTTCCTAACATATTTTCGAATTGGTCGAACATGTCGTCAAAACCAATTGAAAAAGGTCTTAGTGAGTTAAATATAGATAGATCCTTACTTGTCATAATATCCTCCTTTGTTAAGCAAGTTTATTTATGTAAGCCCCATTAGGCGACTTACTAGATTTATATGGTAATTAATTTGTTTTTTTCAAGATTGAAAATTTACTTAATTTTTTTAGAAATTTTTAATGCAAATGCATAGTCAATAGCAATTTCTTCTATTGTGCCATCTCTTCCTGATTTTCCACCATGACCAGCATTCATTTCGGTTTTCAATAGAAGCAAATTATTATCTGTTTTATAGTCTCTAAGTTTTGCTGTGAACTTTGCAGGTTCATCAAATAAAACTCTATTATCACTTAAACTTGTTGTAATAAAAATATGTGGATAATCCATTTTTTTAATATTGTTGTAGGGTGCATATGAAAAAATATAATCAAAGTGTTCTTTATTCTCTTTTGCATTTCCAAATTCGTCAAATTCTCCAACAGTTAAAGGTAAAGAATGATCTAGATTTGTTGTTAAAGAATCTACAAAAGGAACAGCCATAATAATTCCTAAAAATAATTCAGGAGATTGATTGACAACAGCTCCCATTAATAATCCTCCAGCTGATCCACCCATTCCAATAATATTTCCTTTTGACGTATAATTCTTTTCGATCAAATATTTTGCTGCGTAAATATAATCTTCAAAAGTATTTTTTTTGTTTGTTAATTTTCCCTCTTTCCACCACTTCATACCTTTTTCCATACCACCTCTAATGTGAGCTGTAGCCCAAATTATATCTCTATTTATAAGACTAAATCTTGTAGAAGAAAAACTTGGGGACATAGAATTTCCATAAGACCCATATCCATACAATAAAACATTTGCAGACCCATCAATTTTTGTTTTTTTGTGTCTAGTAATTGTTAATGGAACCATTCTTCCGTCATGAGATTTAAACTCAACTCTCTCAACAATATAGTCATCTTTATTATGACCAGATGGGATCTCTTGTTCTTTAACAAGTTCTTTAGATTTTTTTGCTAAATTATATTTAAATACTCTAGAAGGAGTTTTAGGTGATGAGTATCCTAAATGAACTTCATCAGTATTTCTATCTTTTTGAGTTAAGCTTACTCCTGGAACATAAACAGACTCATCAGAAAAAATTAATTCTTCTTCTATATTTGTAGAAATGTTTTTGACAAATAATTTATCTAGTGCACCTGATGTTTCACCACGAATAATCCAATTTTTTAGGAATGTTAATCCACCAATTAAAACTTCTTCTTTTGCTGGAATATATGTTTTCCAATTTTGATTTTCTAAATTGTCACAAATATCAATTTTAAAGTCTTCAGCATTTTTATTTGTATGATTGTAAAATTTACCTTCCCATGAATTAACAGAATACAGAACACCTCTTTCTCTTTTAATAATTAGTTTTGGAGATGGATTTAATTCGTCTGATTTAAAGTAATATTGCTCTGAAGTATTATGGTCAGAAGTATTTATAAAAAAATATTTTTCATCTGAGCTTTTTCCAATTCCTACTGTAAAAGCCTCGCTTTTCTCCTCAAATATTAACTCATCTTTGCCCTCAAAATCACCTATTGTGTGTCTGTATATTGTTCTTGCTCTATGATTTTCATCAAGTTTAGAATAAAAAATAAATTTATCATCTAAACTAAATGTTATTCCCCCTGATGTTTCTGCAATTTCTTTTGAAATAATTTTGTTTGTTTTTATATCTCTTAAATAAATTGTATAATATTCAGATCCTTTAAGATCTAAAGAATATCCTAGATATTTATCATTGTTACTTACTTCTAAATCTCCAATCCCAAAATATTCAGTTTTAAGTTTTTCTTTTTCTTTATCTCCATTCCATATTTCCTCAATATTTTCTGAACCAATTTTTTTTCTAAGTTTTATAGAATAATTTCCTTTTGTTGTAGTTTTTGTCCAATACTCATAGGTGTGATCTTTATAAGGTAAAGATTCATCATCTAATTTAATTCTTGCTTTAATCTCATCAAATAATTTTTTTTGTATATCTTTTGTATCTTTTAAATGATGTTCCGAGTAAGCATTTTCATCTTCTAAATATTTTTTAACTTCAGGATCTAACTTACTTTTATCTCTGAGAACTTCCAAAATATTATCTTGATGAATCCAGCTGTAATTGTCTTCCCAATCAATATTGTGACAAGTTTTTATCTCTAGTTTTTTTTTAAGTTGTGGTACTTTCATCTAATAAGGAAATATATGAATATTATTATTTATCTACTTGTAATTTTAGTCATCTTATATTTTTTATTGAGGTGGTGGTCAAATATTTCTCCAAAAAAAATGTCAAAAGGAGTGAGGCTGATAACAATTTTATTGTTGGCTTTATTAGCAGTTTTATTTGCTATTGGTGGAAAATTTCTACTCACATTACCATTAACTCTTGCAAGTCTTGCTTTAGTTAAACTTAAAGGTTTATCATTGATACAATTGGTTTCTCTTTATAGACTTATTCAAACTTTGAGAAATTCTGGAAGATTTTCTTTTAATCAGTATCAAAATAATAATTCTTCATCATTAACAATATCTGAGGCATATAAAATTTTAAATTTAGATATTAATAAAAAACCAACTAAAGAAGCACTAAATAAAGCTTACCAAAAAATTCAAAAAAAAATTCACCCAGATATTTCTCCAGAGACTTCAAGGTTGTCAGCTATAGTAAATGAAGCTAAAGAAATAGTTCTTAAAGATATTTCTTAATTAATTATTGATAATAGTTTTTCATAAATCTTATCTGGATTTATTTTATCTTTACCATGAGTGTTGTGAGAAACAGTAGTTTCTCCATCAGGAATTATTGGATGCATATTTATATTATAAGAACCATAAATTAATGGTGTATCTGCCATTAATGTAATTGTTTTAATTCCTAATGCTGATGATAAATGCGAGAAACTTGTATCATTGCAAATTGCAACGTTACAATTTTTTATAATAGGTAATATTTCTTTTATACTTAGGTTATCTAAAGCAACACACTTTTCTCTAAATTTTGAATTTAATATTTCCATTAAGATTTTTTGCTCATCTTCATTTTTACCTGTAGCCAAAAAAAACCTACATTTTTTAAAATTTTCTAATCTTTCCATTACGCTTAGAAAAGTTTTTGATGGTATTCTTTTTGTTGGGCCTGAGCCACCTATACCCAACAAAATATTAAGTTTATCATTTATATTAAATTTTACTGCTGATTTTTGAACAAGATCATTTTCAATTTGAATTTCTGGATTATCACTAGTTTCAATATCTAAACACTTTTTTATTAATTTTTTAGCAGATTCTGTAATGTGTTGATTTTGTTTTTCAAATAAAGGGTATTGAAATATTTCTTTGATACCCGCTAATCTAGAAATTAAATTATATCTCAAAGAAGAATTGAATATAAAAACTTTATCGAAATTATATTTTTTTAAATCACTTGCTAATTTGAAAAATCCTTTAAAACCATCATGTTTTTGATTTATTTTATTGTCTCTTTCTAAGTGAATTATTTCATCAATATAATTTGTTTGATTTAAAAACTCGTTAGCTTTTGAATTTTCTTTAACCAACAAACTAACGGGTACACCGAATTTATTTGAAATAGCTTTTATAAAAGGTAGAAAAATTACAGTATCACCTATGCCCATTCTGTTTTGAATAGCTAATATTTTCATAGTTAATTTATAAACTTTACTAATTAATATTTTTATATAAATTTTTACTATGAGTAAAATTAAAGGTATTTATGCGGCTTCAATGTCGATCTTAAATGATGATTTGACGCTTGATATTAAAAAAACCATTCTGCACGCAGAAATGGTTATAGACAATGGTTGTCACGGAGCAGCTATATTTGGAAGTACAGGGCAGGCTCAACTTATACCTGTCTCTGAAAAAATTAATTTGTTAAATCATCTGACTTTAAGCAAACACAAAGAAAAATATATTATTGGTACTGGTTTAAATTCTTTAGGTGAAACAATTAACTTAATGAGAGTTTCTAAATCTTTAGGCTTTAATAGATTCTTAATTATGCCGCCTGCTTACTATAAATATGGAGATAAAGAGGTAATAGAATTTTATAGCAAAATAGTAGAAGTAATGTCTGATTGTGAAATAGTACTATATAATTTTGAAAAACTCTGTGGTTATAAGTTTAGTATTGAATGTATTGAAGAGTTAGTAAAAAAATATCCAAAAAATATTATTGGAGTAAAAGATAGTTCTTACAATCTTTATGAAAACTTAAAAATTGATAATTTTTCAGTTTTACCTGGATCAGAATCTAAATTATTTAAAGGACTTCAATTAGGCTGTTCAGGAATTATTACAGCTACATGTAATGCTACTTCTTTATTGGCAAGAAAGGTGTATGATGATTTTAATGATGGACAAGATCAGACAGTAAACCAAAATCTTTGTGATATAAGAGCTGAATTTGAAAAATATAATTTGATCTCAGGTTTACATACATACTTTACTAAAAAAGAAATATATTATAAAAATCTTTTACCACCACTAAGCATTTTAAATGCTAAAGAAGAATTGGATTTAATCAATAATTTAGAAAAATTAAATTTTTCACTAAAAAATACAAAGGCAGCTTAAATGCAATTAGCTAGATTTTTAAATAATGTTTTTAAAAAAGATGGATTTATATTAGTTGATGCTAATTCAAAAAGTTACATCATTGGAAATCCAAAAAGTGAAAACCCTATAAAATTAAAAATTTTAAATAAAAATCTTCATTATAAGTTACTGTTTCATCCTGATTTATATTTTGGTGAAGCATACACAGATGGTGAAATAACTATTGAAAATGGAACGCTAACTGATTTTTTGGATCTCTCTTTAATGAATTTTGGAAGAGGAGACTTAAATTTTTTTAGTTATTTGATTAATAGATTAAGAGGTTCTTATAGATATTTAACTAATTTTAATTTTATAAAGAAATCTAAGATGAATGTTTCGCATCATTATGATATTTCGGATGATCTTTATGACTTATTTTTGGATCCTAAAAGACAATATTCATGTGCATATTTTAAAAATGAAACAGATACATTGGAAACTGCTCAAAATAATAAAATTCAACATATAATAAAAAAACTTAATATAAAACCAAATCAAAAAGTTTTAGATATCGGATGTGGATGGGGTTCTCTAGCAATAGATATTGCAAAAAGTGCAAACTGTGAAGTAACAGGCATTACACTTTCAGAAAATCAATTTAATTACTGCAAGAAAAGAGCAAAAGACCTTAATTTAGAAAACCAATTAAATTTTAAGTTAATGGATTATAGAGAGCTCAATGAAAAATTTGATAGAATAGTTAGTGTTGGAATGTTTGAACATGTAGGAAGAAAATTTTATAAAAAATTTTTTTCACAGGTTGAAAAACTTTTAAAAGATGACGGGGTATCATTAATTCATACTATAGGATCGGTTAATCCACCAAGGGATCCACATCCATGGATAACTAAGTATATTTTTCCAGGAGGCTATACTCCAAGTCTAAGTGAGGTAACAACACCAATTGAAAAAGCAGGCTTAATCGTTGCAGATATTGAGGTTTTAAGACTTCATTACTCACATACACTAAGACATTGGAAAGAAAATTGTATTCGAAATAAAGATAGAATTATTGAAATGTTTGATGAAAGATTTTTTAGGATGTGGGAATTTTATCTTGCTGGTTGTGAGATGGCATTTAAGTGGGGAGATCAAGTTGTATACCAATTTCAATTAACAAAGAATTATTCTTCTACGCCTGTTACAAGAGACTATATTTATCAATAAATAATTGGTAGAAATTAACCTCCTTAAAATGAAAAAAAAGAACAAAAAATTAAAAAAAAGTATTTCTAAAAATCAAAATAAAGCCAAAAAAAAAGCAAAAAAAACATCTAAAAAATCAAATAAATTTAATATTAAAAATAAATTAGTAAAAAGAATTAAGAGTCGAAGAAAACAGAAAAATAATAAATTAAAAAAACAACAAAAAAAAATAAAGATCTCAAAAAAATCTAAATCTATTGTATCAAAGAAACCAGATTTTCTTTTAAAAGTAGTTAGCTTTCAAAATTCTTTAAAGCCTGAATTTAAGTTTAGATTAAATTTTGGTTTTGAAAAATATATCCAAGCATTTTTTGATAAAATAGCAGACACAATTTCACAGTATAAAATTCTAAAAAAAGATGAAGCAAGAAGAATAAAAATAGAAAAACAAGAAAAAGAAAGATCAGAAAAGATTAAAGCTGCAAAAGAAAAGCAAAAAGAGGCTGAATTAAAAGTTAAATTAAAAGAGCAAGCTTTAAAAGATGAAATTAGATTAGAAAAACAAAGAACAAAAGAAATAAAACTATTCTTAAGAAAAGAACAAGCTCTTTTAAGAATTGAACAAGCAGAAAAACAAAAGCAATTTTTACAACAATTAAAATTAGATAAGCAAATTGAAAAGTTTAGAGTTAGAGAGGTTAAAGAATTAGAGAAATTGGAAAAAATTTCCTTAAGAGAAAAGAGAGAGGATTACGCCGGCTTACAACAAAGAATAGAAAAATTAAAAGAAAAATATCGAATTATTAGAGATCAAAAAATTAGAGAAAGAGTAGAGGCTTTAGGAGTTAAAATTCAAGGAGATGAAGATAGAGAAACACTTTTACAAAAAGAAAAAGAATATACTTTAGCTAGACAAAAAATTGAGTTTGCTCTCGAAAGTTTTTACAGAAGTGCTAGCAGTTTAGTATTTCAATTAAATAAAAGACACATAACAAGACATATGTCTATCTTTAGATGTATAGATAGAAGATTTGAAACAGGAGAAATATTTGTTAAATGGGACGAAGCCTCAGATGATGAATGGCTTTTATTAATTTATATAAAAAATAATTCACCAGATGAAGGAATAGTTATTGAAGACAAAACTAATCCAGAAAAAAATATTTCTCATGAGTTTAAAAATAATGAAATATTTAAGGCCTCAGATACTATGGTTGATGCTCTTACGCAGTTAATCGCAAGAAAAAGAGCCAAAAATATCAATTAAATTATTATACATAATTAAGTATCATTAAGAATGTTACTTTCTTCAATACTAATGATTATTTTGTATCTATTATTAAAATATGTTCTTGCTTGGATAAGGTATTTTAACAGTCTCGACTCTAGATTAGGCCAATCTACATGGCGATGGAGCTATGATTATCCCGTAGTTGGTGAAAGGGATATTTCAGATCTAGATGATAAAACTTTTGTTAGACTGAGGAGAAAAAGAAATAGAGTTATAACTCTTATGTATTCAATCTTATTAATTATGTTTTTATTATCCATGTCTTTGCTTAGTGAATTTTTAATATTTTTTTTAACTTAGTTTTTTAAGTTGTTTTTTATTTTTTAAATATAAAAAAAAGGCAATTATCTCATACCCATATTTAAAGATTGTGAAAATTATTGGTAGTTTGAAAAATTTATATAAAAATTTATATTTTGGAATTTTTTTCCAAACATAAAGAAATGCCTCCGCACCTTGAATAATTTTACCATTCTCCTTAACATGTAATCTTCTTAACAATTCTTTATCATTTCTAGATGTTTCTTTTTCAGCATCTGAGTTATTTGTTATATCTATCCAGTCAATATCTTTGATATTTTCTTTTCTATATAAGTTAATTTCTGATCTACAAATTTTACAAGAATTATTAAAAAATACTTTCATTTAACAATAATTAACTTTTAGTTATAAATTGTACATGCGTAAAATGATCAGTTGAAAATTATTAACAAACCACTATTAAAGATGAATGAGTAATTTCTTTAACAAATCTGATTTAACAAGACAAGATGCAGATAAAATAGTATCTGAAACACTAAATAATTGTGATGATGGTGAGCTTTATTTAGAGGAGTCTAAATCAGAATCAATTTTGTTGGATGACAATAAAATAAAAAGCTCAAACTATAGTTCTGATTTAGGATTTGGCTTCAGAGCTATTTCAAACGAGGTTGTTGCCTATTCATATTCAAACGAAATATCAAAAGATTCATTAAAAAATTCCTCAGAAAATCTTAAATCAACTCTTAAATCAATTAAAGGCACATATAATTATGAAATTCCAAAATCTAACAAAAAATTTTATGAAGATATTAATCCAATTGAACAAAAAACTTTAGACTCGAAATTAGAAGTTTTAAATAAAGTAAATGATTTTTTAAGAAAAAAAGATGGATCAGTAAAACAAGTGACCGCTAGTTTTGCTGGAGAACAAAAATCAATTGAAATTATTCGATCAGATGGAGAAGCGCTCACCGATGTACGTCCATTAATTAGATTTAATGTCTCTGTAATGCTGGAAAAAAATGGAAGAAAAGAGACGGGAGTATTTGGAATTGGTGGCAGACAATCTTATGACGATTATTTAAAAAATGATAATTGGAAGAATGTTTGTGAAGAGGCTTTTAGAATTGCATCAGTAAATTTAGAAAGCAAACCAGCACCTGCTGGTGAGATGAAAGTGGTCTTAGGACCTGGTTGGCCTGCTATATTAATTCATGAAGCAATTGGTCATGGTCTTGAGGGAGATTTTAATAGAAAAAAAACATCAGCATTTCATGATCTTATTGGAGAAAAAGTTGCAAGTGAGGGAGTAACAATTGTTGATGATGGTACGATTGATAATAGAAGAGGCAGTTTAACTATTGATGATGAGGGAACGCCAACTGAGCGAACAGTTTTAATTGAAAATGGTATTCTTAAAAATTTTATGCAAGACAGACACAATGCAAGATTAATGAATACAAGATCTACCGGATCTGGAAGAAGAGAAAATTATAGACATATTGTTTTGCCAAGAATGAGAAACACAATGATGTTAAGTGGCAACCAAACTCAAGATGAAATGATCAAATCTGTTGATAAAGGAATTTTTGCAGTAAGTTTTGGAGGTGGCCAGGTGGATATTACATCTGGAAAATTTGTATTTAACTGTACTGAGGCTTACGAAATAAATAATGGTAAAATTGGATCTCCAATTAAAGGTGCAACACTTATTGGTGATGGACCATCAATACTTAAAGAGGTATCGATGGTAGGAAATGACATGATGTTAGACCCAGGCATAGGAACTTGTGGAAAAGCAGGACAAGGAGTTCCTGTGGGAGTTGCTCAACCTTCAATTTTGATTGATAAAATGACAGTTGGTGGAACAAAACTTTAAAGTATTATGGTTAAGGATGAAGAATTTTTAAAATCTAAAGCTTCATATTGTTTAGATTTGGCAAAAAAAATGGGAGCAACTGATGCAAGTGTTACAGTTGGTCACTCAATTTCAGAAACAGTTAATTTTAGAAATAAATCCCTAGAAGCTTCAGATAGATCAGATGGATTGGCATTAAGTATAGAAACTTATTTAGGTAAAAAAAGATCATCAATTTCATCATCAAATTTACTAGATGAAAATATAAAAACTTTAATTGAAAAGTGCTTTGAAACTACAAAAATTACACCAGAGGATGAATTTAATTCTTTGCCTGATAAAAATTTATTAGCCAAAAAAATTAGTAGTCTTAATTTGTATGATGAAACAAGATTCGAAAACGATAAAAAAATAAAATATTTAAATGATTTAGAGGAGTCTGCTTCATCAAATAATCAAATCATAAATACAGAATCTAGTTTCACTGAAAATAAATCAAATTTTATATTAGCAAATAGTGACGGTTTTTGTGACGGTTATAAAACTTCCTCTTTTGTGGCCTCTTGTGTAACAGTTGCAAAAGATGAAAATAGCATGGAAAGAGACTATGAGTTTTCTAGCAAACGTCATTTGTCTGATATTAAGCAAGCAACAGATCTCGGAAATAAAGCCGCCAAGCAAACTATTAGAAAATTGAGCCCTAAAAAAATTGGAAGTGAGAAGATCAGCATAATTTTTGATAAAAGAATTTCAAAGGGAATGTTAAGTGCTTTTGCAAGTGCAATATCTGCCTCCGCAATTGCAAGAGGTACTTCATTTTTAAAGGATAAAATTGATGAACAGGTTTTTGCTGATTCGATAAATGTAATTGATAAACCAGATATAATTAAAGGAATGGGTTCTCAAAACTTTGATTCAGAGGGTGTAAACTCAAATACATTACAACTTATAGAGAATGGAATACTTAAAAATTATCTTGTCGACACATACAATGGAAAAAAATTAAATTTAAAATCAAATGGAAGAAGTGGTGGAACTACCAATTTATATTTTGAAAAAGGAAATATAAGCTATGAGGATCTTATGAAAAAAAATTCAAGAAGTCTTTATATTACCGAAACTATTGGTCATGGGTCTAATATTGTGACTGGAGATTATTCAGTAGGTGCAACTGGTTTTTTAGTTGAAAATGGAGAATTTAAATATCCTGTTAATGAAATAACAATTGCTGGTAATTTTAAGGATATGTTCAAAAATATTATTTTAGCTAATGATTTAGAATTCGAATATTCAGTCAATTCACCAACTATGATGATAGAAGGTATGACTGTTGCAGGAAAATGAGTAGTTATTGTGTAATTGGCTCTGGAATTTCTGGAGCAACAATAGCTCATTTGTTAAGTAAAAAAAATTCTGTACACATTTATGATAAAGCTCGGGGCCCAGGTGGTAGATCTTCTTTTAAAAGATTAAATAAGTCAAAAGGATTTGATCACGGGACACAATATATTTCTCCTAAATCAATTCTATTTAAAAAATTTGTTGAAATATTATGTAAAAAAAAAATTTTAAAAAAATGGAATGGCAAACATATTTTTTTAAACAAATTAAAAAAAGAAAATAAAAATCATATTAAAATAATTGGCTGCAAAGGTAACAATGATATTAGTAAACATTTAATAAAGAATCTAAAATGTAATTTTCAAAGTGAGTTAGAACAGATTAAATATATTAAAAATAAATGGAAATTAGATTTTAAGAATAACCAAACAAAATATTATGATAAATTAATATTAACTTGTCCTTTCCCGCAATTAAAAAAATTGTCAAAAAAATTTATTAAGGATCCATTCATTAAACAAAAAATCAAAATGGATGCAAACATTACAGTCATGATTGAAATAAAAAAAACTAATAAAAATGTATCAAGTTATTTATTTGATGACAAAATTTTAGGATGGGCAGCTAAAGAAAACAGTAAAAAAAGATTTAAAAGTAATAATGATTTATGGACATTACAAAGCACAAACTTATGGGCAAATAAAAAAATAAATAAAAATAGAGAAAATAAAGAAAAAAATTCAAAGATTTTAATTGATCGATTTTTTAAACTTACTGGAATTAAAAAAACAAAAATATTAACTTCATTAAATCATGGTTGGAAATATTCTTCAAATTCTAGATCTTTAAAAATTAAAAGTTATTGGAGTAATAAATTAAATTTAGGAGTGTGTGCGGACTGGTTTGTCGGTCCTAGAGTAGAGGCTGGATGGATAAGTGCAAACGATCTTTATAAAAAAATAAATAAATAATTTTATTCAAGATTTTTTAAGCGATACTCCCAATTTCCCATTCTTTCATATGTAACTTTGATAATAATTAAAGTTTTTTTATCAAGCCAAATATCAAAATTTAATTTTTTATCTTCTGGAAGAGACATATCTTTAGATGTGAGTTTGAAATGATCTGTTTCGTATTGTTTGCCATCAATTGAAAAATTTTCCTTACCAATAAAAGTAACTATTTGTTCTTTTATACTTCCAGAAACAGGACTTATTTGGCTTTCTGCTTGTAAAATTTTATGACTCCACCAATTTCCAATAATATTTTTAACTGAAGCTTCACCTGAATATGAAGATCCTTTAATATCAAACTTTTCATTATTATTATCTAGTTTTAAGTTTACAAATTTTTCTTTTTTATTTTGAAGTGTCTTTGATTGAAAAGATATTAATTTATCTTTTAAATAAATTTCCTCTCCATATCCCTCTACTTTAAATATTGTTGCAGATAGTAATTTTACCTCAAATTTATATTGATTTTTTACTATCGTTTTTTCATCATCTCTTTTAAAATAATAATTGTTATATCCAATTACTTCATCATTTCTTAAGATCTCCATTTCTATTTTGTTAAATTTGTTATAATGACCTATATGAGCTAGAGAAATTGATGAGAAAAATATAACAATTAAAATAACTGCAAACTTTTTCATTTGCTGGTTACAATATTAGATTTCTTCATTAATAGATATAGCTTATTACAATTATGTTTTTAAAAATAAAAAAAATTCCAAAAGTAAAATGGAGCTCAGAAAAACCATTTAATTTTAAACCAAAGTTTTCTACATTTTTTTTCTTATGTTTTGGTTTGTCTTTATTTGGATTGGGTGAAGGATTGTTAATTGTTTCATTTACAGGAGCCTCTCCTTGGAGTGTTTTAGCCCAAGGTATTTCCTTAAATGTTAATTTAAGTATTGGAACTATCACATTATTAATAAGTATTGCTGTTTTAATTTTATGGATCCCTCTTGGCCAAAAACCAGGGATGGGTACAATATTTAATGCACTGATAATTGCAATTATGATTGATCTCTGTATTAAGTACGTTCCAACACCGTCAAATTATATTCATCAATTATTATTAGCTGTAATTTCTGTAATCATGGTTGGAATAGGTGGGGGTATTTATTTGGTATCAAATTTAGGAGCCGGTCCTAGAGATGGATTGATGATAGGGTTACAAAAATTAACTAATTTTCCTATAGCTGTTGTAAGAGGAACATTAGAAATTTCAGTTGTTAGTATTGGGTGGTATTTAGGAGGAACAGTGGGCATAGGAACTTTATTGTTTGCATTTGGAATAGGACCTTGCGTTGCTTTAGGACTTTATTTAGTTGATAAAACTTTTGATTAGGCTGCAGCTATAGCTTTTTCGCTTTTTTTTCTTTCGTGAGGGTCAAGAATTGCTTTTCTTAATCTACAAGAATCTGGTGTTATCTCTAAAGCTTCATCTATATTAAGCATACTTAATTGTTCTGCAATTGACATTTTCCTTACAGGTGTAAGCACAA
The DNA here is from genome assembly GCA_003281005.1 of Pelagibacteraceae bacterium AG-349-O05. GTDB lineage: Bacteria > Pseudomonadota > Alphaproteobacteria > Pelagibacterales > Pelagibacteraceae > Pelagibacter. The sequence goes on along the minus strand of QCDE01000006.1, from coordinate 22,793 downwards.
CATTCTCATCAGTACCTTGAGTTCTCATATTGGTCAATTTTTTACCCTTCATTACATTAATGATCATATCTCCTGGTTTAGGCGAAAGACCAACAATCATCCCAGGATAAACAGAGTCGTTGTGTGTAACAAACATTTCTCCTCGTGCTTGTAAGTTAAAGATAGCGAATGCAACAGCTTTTCCTTGCTCCATTGATATTAATGCTCCGTTTCTTCTGCCTTCCATTTCTCCTTCAAAAGGACCATAGCTATGGAATATTCTATTAATCACTCCATTTCCTTTTGTAAGTGTAAGAAATCTACTTGTGTAGCCCATTAACCCTCTAGTAGGGGCATGAAAAATTAATCTTTTTTTATTGGTTCCAGTATCTTTTAATTCTATTAGTTTACCTTTTCTTCTGTTCATAGAGTCAATTACTTTTGACGAATGTTCTTCATCAAGGTCCATAGTAATTTCCTCAATTGGCTCAAGTTTATTTCCACTTTCATCAGTTTTATATAAAACTTTTGGAGGACTAACTGTCATTTCAAAACCTTCTCTTCTCATTTGAGTTAAAAGAATTTCCAACATCAACTCACCTCTACCACTAACAACAAAAGAGTCCTTTCCCTCGTCTTCAGAAAATGTAATTCCAACGTTATTTTGAGCTTCTTGAACTAATCTATCTCTTATTTGTGTGCTGGTTAGTTTTTTACCTTCAGTTCCGGCTAAAGGTGAAGTATTTACAGTAATTGTAATTGACATTGTAGGAGGATCTATTGGTGTAGCAGGGATTGGTTCATTTACCTCTAAGTCACATATTGTATCAGCAACGTTTGCTTTTTCTAACCCGGCAACAACCACAATATCTCCAGCCTCGCCAACATCTATAGGAACTTTTTTTGTTCCTTCATATCTAAAAATTTTTGTTAGCTTTCCTTCATCGACTTTTTCACCATTTAAATTGATTGCTTTTATAGATTGATTAGCTTTCGCAGTACCTTGTGTAATTCTTCCAACTAAACTTCTTCCTAAAAAACTATCTGCATAAAGTAGCGTTGACAACATTGCAAAAGGTTTAGTTTTGTCAAGTTCAGCAGGTTTTACATGATCAACAATTAAATCTAATAAAGGATTTAAATTTTCTCTTGGACCATCAACTTCATGATCTGCCCAACCAGATCTTCCACTTGCATATAGAACTGGAAAATCTAACTGTTCTTCATTTGCATCTAAGCTTACAAATAAATCAAATGTTTCATCTAATACCTCATTGGCTCTTTGATCAGCTTTATCTAATTTATTAATAACAACAATTGGTTTTAATCCTTGTTTAAGTGCCTTGGATAATACAAATTTTGTTTGAGGCATTACACCTTCTGCAGAGTCAATTAACAATAATGCTCCGTCTGCCATACTTAAAACTCTTTCAACTTCAGCAGCAAAATCTCTGTGGCCTGGAGTGTCAATTATATTTATTCTAGAATTGTTCCAATTAATTGAAGCGGGTTTTGCTAAAATTGTAATTCCTCTTTCTTTTTCGAGCTCACCCGAGTCCATTAATCTTTCATCAACTACTTCATTATCTCTAAAAGAACCACTCTGTTTCATTAAATTATCAATTAAAGTGGTTTTACCATGATCAACATGGGCAATTATTGTGATGTTTCTGATGCTATTACTCATAAATTCTGGCTCTTATACATATTTAAAAGGATATTAAAACTCAAAAAAACTCATAACTGGCTTGAATAATTTTCAAAATTTAGGATTAATTTGTCTTTTTTTGCTTATCTTTTTTAAGTTTTCTTTTTTCTTTAAAGCTTAATTTAGGTTTTTTTTTAACACTAGAGTCTTTAAATGATTTACCGCTATATCTTTTTGACATGGTTTAACTTCACATAAAAAAAAGGCCATCTTAAGATGGCCTTTTAAATTTTATTTTAGAAAATGGAGGATTACATACCCATTCCACCCATTCCACCCATGCCGCCCATACCACCAGGCATTCCACCAGGCATTCCACCAGCAGCATCTTTTTCCTCTGGTTTATCAGCAATCATTGCTTCTGTAGTTACTAATAAACCAGCAATTGAAGCGGCATCTTGAAGAGCAGTTCTTACAACTTTTACTGGGTCTATGATACCTTTTGCAAACATATCACAATACTCTTCGCTTTGAGCATCGTACCCATGAGTTTTTTTCTTTTGCTCTAATAATTTACCAACTACCACTGAACCATCTACACCAGCATTTTTAGTAATTTGTCTAATAGGAGATTCCAATGCTTTTCTTACAAGATCCACACCTGCTTTCTGGTCATCACCTTTTGCTTTAACTTTATCAAGTTCTTGAGCAGCATAAAGAAGTGCACAACCACCACCAGTAACAATACCTTCCTCAACAGCAGCTCTTGTTGCATTTAAAGCATCTTCAACTCTGTCTTTTCTTTCTTTGACTTCAACTTCAGTTGCACCACCAACTTTGATTACTGCAACTCCACCAGCTAACTTAGCTAGTCTCTCTTGAAGTTTTTCTCTATCATAATCAGAAGTAGTTTCTTCAACTTGTTGTTTGATAGATGAACATCTTGCTTCAATGTCGGATTTTTTACCACTTCCATTTACAATAGTGCTATTATCTTTATCAACTTTTATCTTTTTACAAGATCCAAGATCATCAAGTTTAACATTTTCAAGTTTTATACCTAAGTCTTCAGATATAACCTGACCTCCTGTTAAAATAGCAATATCTTCAAGCATAGCTTTTCTTCTATCACCAAATCCTGGAGCTTTAACAGCCACAACTTTTAAACCACCTCTTAGTTTGTTTACAACTAATGTTGCTAAAGCTTCACCTTCAACATCTTCAGAAATAATCATTAATGGTCTACCAGCTTGAACAACAGCTTCTAAAAGAGGAACCATTGGCTGCAAATTAGTTAATTTCTTTTCATGTAACAAAATAAAAGGATTTTCTAATTCTGTAGTCATTTTATCACTGTTAGTAATAAAATATGGTGATAGATAACCTCTATCAAACTGCATACCTTCCACTACATCTAATTCTGTTTCTATACCCTTATTTTCTTCAACAGTAATTACACCTTCATTTCCAACTTTTTGCATTGCTTTTGCAATCATCGTTCCAATTTCTTTATCACCATTTGCAGAAATCGTACCAACTTGAGCTATCTCATCACTATCTTTTACTTTTTTTGCAGATGCAACAAGACTTTCTTTTACTGTTTCCACAGCAGCATCAATTCCTCTTTTTACATCCATAGGATTCATGCCAGCTGTTACATACTTCACACCTTCTTTAACAATTGCTTGCGCAAGTATGGTTGCAGTAGTAGTTCCATCACCAGCCTCATCATTAGTTTTGCTAGCAACTTCTTTAACCATTTGTGCGCCCATATTTTCAAATTTATCTTCAAGGTCTATTTCTTTAGCTACAGACACTCCATCTTTAGTAATTCTAGGTGCACCATAAGATTTATCCATGACGACATTTCTTCCTTTTGGTCCTAAAGTTACTTTAACAGTGTCAGCTAAGATATTCACACCTCTAATCATTGCTGCTCTTGCTTCAGCATCAAATTTAACAACTTTTGCCATTATTTTTCTCCTTTAAATTAAATTACTTACCTGAAATACCCATAATGTCAGACTCTTTCATTATGCTGTATTCTTTGCCATTAATTTTGACTTCAGTTCCTGACCATTTGCCAAATAAAACTTTATCACCAACTTTAACATCCATTGGAATTAGTTTTCCATCTTCGGTTTTTGCACCACCACCTACAGCAACAACTTTGCCTTCTTGAGGTTTTTCTTGGGCTGTATCAGGGATAATTATTCCTCCAGCAGTTTTTTCACTTCCATCTAATACTTCGATTAAAACTCTGTCATGTAACGGTTTAAACTTCATAAATTCTCCTTAATAAATCTTTATAAATATGAGCTTCATATAGATATTTCACCGCCTATTTCAAGATCAGAAAACATTTACGATATTAATATTGCTAGTAAATTCGTGATTTTATGGTTTATACCTTAAAATATGACCAAAAATTTAGATTTAAATGGCTTACAATCAATTGCTGATAATTATGATCTTTTTTATATAGACTTATGGGGTGTTGTCCACAATGGGGTAAATCTTCATGAAAAAGCAATAGCTGCTTTAAATGAGCTTTTAAAAAAAAAGAAAATGCTTGTACTTTTAACAAATGCTCCAAGACCAAATAAAACTGTTCAAAATTTTTTAGAAAAGATGGGTATGGATAAAGTAATAAGTGAACACGTATTTACCTCAGGAGAAGCAGCATTGAATTATCTAAAAAAATCTTACTTATTGACAAAGTTTTATCACATAGGTCCACCTAGAGATTTTGATTTATTTTATTCATTTAAGGAAAATAAGTGTGAAAACATTAGTGATAGTGAATATTTATTGTGTACAGGGTTATTTGATGATCATTATAAGGATTTGAAATTTTATAAAAATTTACTTGAAAAACATATTACCAAAAAAATGATTTGTACAAATCCAGATTTAATCGTTGATCGTGGTGAAGTTAGAGAGTTATGTGCTGGTTCTGTTGCAATGGTTTTTGAAAAAATGGGTGGAGAAGTAGTATATTTTGGAAAACCACATCCAGAGGTTTATAATCAGTCAATAGATAATAAAAATAAAAAAATATTAGCAATTGGTGATAATTTAAATACAGATATCAGGGGTGCAAATCTTTTAAACTTTGATTCTTTATTAATCAGTAACGGAATACATAGAGTAGAAATTAAAAGTAAAGGCATTCAAAATGTCGCAAAAGAGTATGAAGCGATAGTTAATTACATTCAGTCAGATTTAAAATGGTGAAACATTATACAAATTTTAATATTCAAAAAATACACAGAGGATCAATTATTTTAATAGGTAATTTTGATGGTTTACATTTAGGTCATCAAAAATTATTTCAATTAGCACAGTCATATAAGAAAAAATATAATTTGAAGATTGGTGTTATTAATTTTGATCCAATGCCAAAGATGTTTTTTAATAAAAAATTAAAAAATTTTCGGATTTCTAATATTGATCAAAAAATTAAACTACTTAGTGACTTAAAAGTAGATTTTGTTATTACAAAAAAATTTGATAAAAAATTTTCAAAAACTAAAGCACTTAACTTTATTTCTCAAATTTTAAATAAAAAATTAGGTTCCAAATTTATTTTTGTCAGTAATAATTTTAGATTTGGAAATAAAAGAGAAGGAAATGTTAATTTATTAAAAAAATATGAACTCTTATTTAATTATAAAGTTGTTAAACCTGAACCATTAATTAAAAGTAAAAAGATCGTATCATCTTCTTTAATAAGAAATCATTTAGAAAAAGGTCTATTGGAAAAAGCTAATAATCTTTTAAAAAGATACTGGACGATACAAGGAGTAGTAAAAAAGGGAAGACAAGTAGGAAAAAAAATTGGTTTTCCAACCTGCAATATAGACATAGATGATTATGTTTTAGCAAAACCAGGAGTTTATGCAGTCAGGGTTTTAAGAAATAATAGTGAAAAATATCTTAAAGGAATTGCCAATCTTGGGTATAGGCCAACATTTAATCAAAAAAAAATATTATTAGAAGTTCATTTATTCAATTTTTCTGGAAATCTTTATAATAAACTTTTATCAGTAGAGTTTTTAAAGTTTATAAGAAAAGAAAAAAAATTTAATAATGTTAATCAATTAAGAGCTCAAATAAAAAAAGATTTAAATATTGCAAAAAAGACTAAATGAATAAATCACAAATAAATCTGCCAAAAACAGCTTTTTCCATGAAAGCTAATCTACCCACTAAAGAACCAGAGATACTTGAGTATTGGAAAAAAATAAACCTTTACGATGAATTAAGAAATGAAAGCAAAGGAAAAGAAAAATTTATCCTACATGATGGCCCGCCATACGCAAATGGCAATATTCATATGGGTACTGCTCTTAATAAAATTTTAAAGGATATAATTGTAAAGTTTCATCAGATGGATGGAAAAGACTCTATTTATGTTCCAGGTTGGGATTGTCATGGCTTACCAATTGAATGGAAAATTGAGGAGCAATATAAAAAAAATAAAAAAAACAAAAACGAAGTTCCAATAGTTGAGTTTAGAAAAGAATGTAGAACATTTGCTGAGAAGTGGATTGAGGTTCACAAAACCCAATTTAAAAGATTAGGTGTTGTAGGGGATTGGGAAAATTATTACTCAACAATGAGCTTTAGTGCAGAGGCCCAGATAGTTAGAGAGCTTGGTAAATTTTTAAAAGAGGGAAGTTTATATAAAGGTTTCAAACCTGTGTTATGGTCAACAGTTGAGAAGACTGCACTTGCGGATGCTGAGGTAGAGTATCAAGATCATAAATCAGATACAATTTACACCTCGTTTAAAGTTAAATCCTCTAATTTAAAAGATCTAGTTGGAAGTGAAATAGTTATTTGGACAACAACTCCATGGACAATACCAGCAAATAAAGCTTTAGCATATAATGAGTCTCTTGATTATATAATATTAGAAATAAATGATGATGGTGACTTTAAAAATAGAAAAATTGTTATTGCAGATGCTCTGTTAGAGTCAGTTGTTAAAGAGTGTAAATTAAATAATTATAAAAAAATTTATACCTTTAAAGGAAAAGAATTTAATAATACTATTTGTAGTCACCCTTTTTTAAATATTGGTTATGATTATGACATTCCAATGCTTGAGGCAAGATTTGTAACTACTGAGCAAGGAACTGGAATAGTTCACTGCGCACCAAGTCACGGACCTGATGACTTTAATCTTTGTTTGAATAACGGTATTAAAGCTATTGAAACAGTTGATGGTGATGGAAAATATACAAACAATGTGAAGTTGTTTGAAGGAATTCATATTTTTAAGGCAAATCCTATTGTAATTGAAAAACTTAAAGAACAAAAAAATTTATTATTTAATAGTGAATTAGTTCATTCTTATCCACACTCATGGAGATCTAAAGCTCCACTTGTTCATAGAGCTACACCACAATGGTTTATTTCAATGGAAAGTCATAAATTAAGAGATAAAGCACTAAAGGCTATTGATGAAACAACTTTTTATCCAAGTAAGGGTAAAGAAAGATTAAAATCAATGATAGAGACAAGACCTGATTGGTGTGTATCGAGACAAAGAGTCTGGGGAGTACCTCTTCCAATTTTTGTTAATAAAAAAACAAAAGAAATTTTAGTTGACGACGAGGTTACGGAAAATATTGCTTCTATTTATGAAAAAGAAGGCTCTGATTGTTGGTTTTCAGATGATCCACAAAGATTTTTAGGGAATAAGTATATAGCTGAGGATTTTGAAAAATTAAGTGATATCGTTGAAGTTTGGTTTGATAGTGGCTCAACTCATTCATTTGTTTTAGAAAAAAGAGATGATTTAAAATGGCCAGCATCGATGTATTTAGAGGGGTCAGACCAGCACAGGGGTTGGTTTCATTCTTCATTACTGGAGTCTTGCGGCACTAGAGGTAAAGCCCCATTTGAATCAATTTTATCTCATGGTTTTGTCGTAGATGGTAAAGGGTTAAAGATGTCAAAATCACTAGGAAATGTAATTGCGCCTGAAGATATTTTAAAAAAGTATGGAGCAGATATTTTAAGAATTTGGGTTGCATCATCAAATTATGCTGAAGACTTGAGGATAGATTACTCAATTTTAGATCAACACGCTGACTCATATAGAAAAATTAGAAATACATTCAGGTACTTACTTGGAAATATAAATGATAATTTTGAAAATGTAAATCTACATGAATTAGATTTAGCTGAACTACCTGAGTTAGAGCAGTTTATGTTGCATAAAATTTTCGACTTGAATAATAAATTTAAGAAATATTTTAAAAATTATGATTTTCATAATTTGTACAAAGAATTACTAAATTTTTGCACTGTTGATCTATCTGCTTTTTATTTTGATATTAGAAAAGATAATTTGTATTGCGATAACAAAGAATCAAAAAAAAGAAAATCTACAATTAAAGTACTTAATATTATTTTAAATGCACTTTTAAAGTGGTTTGCTCCAATATTATCTTTTACAACTGAAGAAATTTATAAATTATTAATAGAAGATAAAAAAAGTATTCATTTAGAAAAATTTTTAGAAATTCCTAGCAAATTTAAAAACGAGATAATTAATGAAAAATGGATAGAATTAATTAAAATTAGGGATATTTGCAATATAAGTATTGAAGAAAAAAGAGCTAGTAAAGAAATAGGCTCCAGTTTAGAGGCGAACTTAAAAATAAATATTGATAAAAATTTAAAAAATTTAACTGACAATATAGATTTTTCAGAACTTTGTATTACTTCTAAAGCCGAAGTCATTTATAAAAAAGATATTGAGACCATAGCAATCACCACTAAAGCAAAGGGAACCAAGTGTCCAATTTGTTGGAAAATAAATGAAGGTCCTTGTCCAAGACACCCTTAATGATTTTGAAAAATTTAGATAAAAAATTTTTAATAAATTCGTTTTTAGTCTTTTTAATTTTTTTAATTGATAGAATTTCTAAAATTTATGTAATCTATTTAGATAAGAAATTTCTTGGATCTGAAATATTCTCTTCAAAATATTTAAATATTAATTTGATTTGGAACGATGGTATTGCATTTGGATTGTTCCCTTTTGAAAAAAACAGCCTATATAATGTTTTAACATTAATTATTTTTGCAATAATTGTTGCAATAATTTTTATGGCAGCTAAAGCCGAAGGTATAAAAAAATATTCTTTGTTAATGATCCTTGGCGGTGCAAGTGGAAATGTCTTTGACAGATTGTTCTATAGATCAGTTCCTGATTTCATAGATTTTCATGTAGGGAATTTTCATTGGTTCATTTTTAATATTGCTGATGTCTTTATTAGCTTGGGAGTATTTTTCATGATTTTGACTGAAATATTTGTTAAAGATGTAAAAAATTAAAAATGATAAAAAATTTATTATTAATAACTTTAATTATGATTTTTCTTCATAATTGTTCAACTTTGAAAAAAGGCTTTGAATCTCAGAGAAAAAATAGCACAGATGAATTTTTAGTTGAGAAAAAAAAACCTTTAGTTATGCCACCCGATTATAATGAACTTCCTGAACCCGATAGTAGTAAAATTAGTGCAACGGAGAATAAAAATTTTAAAAATATGGTTATCGAAAAAGAAAATAATCTTGAAGACAAAAGTATAAATAATTCTACAAACAAAAACACTGAAAAATTTATCCTCGATAAAATCAAAAACAATTGATGATAACTTCTCAAATCAATTTCACTAATTTTAAAATAAAAAAAAAGTATCCCAGAATTAGAGCAATGTTAAACAAAATAACAAAAAATAAAAACGAAGTTATAAAATCTTTAAGCAAGAATTATAAAGATGTTTTTAGTAATGCTTTAGTAAAAAAATACAAAAAAACATCAAATTTTAGAATTATAGGTATGGGGGGCTCTATTCTTGGTGCTAATTCTATTTATGATTTTTTAAACAAAAAAATAAATAAAAACTTTTCTTTTGTTAATAATTTACAAGCCCATAAAAATAAAAAAATTAAAAAAAATTATACAAATTTAATAATTTCTAAATCTGGAAACACCATTGAAACAATAATCAATTCCAATTTACTAATTAATAAAAATGATAAAAATATTTTTGTTACTGAAAATAAAAAAAATTATCTTCATATTTTAGCAGAAAAACTAAAAGCTGACATAGTTCATCATAATGATTATATAGGAGGTAGATACTCAGTTTTATCAGAGGTTGGAATGCTTCCAGCGGAGTTGATGGGATTAAACTCAAAAAAATTTAGACAATTTAATGCTTTAATTGAGAATAAAAAATTTTTAAACGCTTTAATACTGAATGTAGGTTCAATATTTTACTTAATTAAAAAAAAAAAATTTAATTCAGTAATAATTAACTACGATGAAAAATCTGATAGTTTTTTTAAATGGTATCAACAATTAATTGCTGAAAGTCTTGGAAAAAAAAATAAAGGTTTATTACCTATAATTTCAACTATGCCTAAAGATAATCATAGCGTGATGCAATTATATCTAGATGGCTTTAAAAATAATTTTTTTACTTTTTTTTATGTCAACGAGAATAATTCAGAAAAAATATTAAGCCCAAAAATTTTAAATTCAAAAAAATTTTTGAAAAATAAAAATTTATCACAAATTATATATTCTCAAAAAAAAGCTACAGAAAATGTATTTAATTTAAAAAAATTACCATTTAGAAGCTTTCAGATAAAAAAAAGAGATGAAAAAACTTTAGGTGAGTTATTCTGTTTTTTTATATTGGAAACAATATTATTAGGAAAAATGCTTAAAGTAGATCCTTATAATCAACCAGCTGTTGAATTGATAAAATCAGAAACAAAAAAAATTTTAATTTAAATTATAAAGAAATAAATAATATCTTTGATATTCCATATTTTTTTTCATCGAGAATTCTAAAATCTGTTGGAATAAGATCAAGTTCATTTTTATGTCTATGCAAAATGATTATACTACCCTTGTTTAAAATTTTTGCTTTCATAATATGTAAAAAAATATCTTCAATATTTTTTTTTTTGTATGGTGGGTCTAAAAAAATTATATCAAATTTTTGGTTAAGATTTATTAGTGTAGACTCATTGTAAATATCTTTTTCAACTATTTCGTAGTTAAAATTTTTATTTAAGTTGAATAAATTTTTTTTTAAAATTGGTAATACGGCTTTATAATTTTCAATAAAAGTTACTTTTTTTGCACCCCTGGATAAGCACTCAATACCAAAAGATCCTACTCCAGAAAATAAGTCTAAGATTTTTGAATTCTCGAGTTTTATTGAAAATTTATTAGAGTGAATTATAACGTTAAATATAGATTCTTTAGTTAAATCTTTTAAAGGTCTGGTATTTTTATCTTTTGGTTCAATAATTTTTTTTCCTTTAAAAAATCCAGATATTACTCTCATTTGTTAATTACTTTGTAACCTATATCTTTTCTATAAAAACCGCCTGACCAATTTAATTTTTTTAGATTATTAATTATATTTTTTTTTGCTATTCCAAAACTACTAGAAAGAGCAACAAAATTTAAAACACGACCTCCAATAGCGTATATTTTTTTATTATTAATTTCTGTACCAGCATGAAATAAAAATTCAGATGATTTTAATTCGATTTTATCAAGATTTTTAATTTCTACTTTTTTTTTATATTTATTTGGATAACCTTTTGAACATACAACAATACTTAAACTTTTATTGTTAAGCCATTTAATATTTAATTTTTTAAGTTTTTTCTCAAAACAGGCAATAAAAATTTCGCTTAAGTCAGTTCTCAGTTTTGGAAGTAGAGTTTGGCATTCTGGATCACCCATTCTAACGTTATATTCTATTAAGTATGGTTCATTATTTACAATCATCAGGCCTGTATATAAAAATCCTCTATATGTTTGTCCAAGCTCCCGCAAACCTTTAAGTGTAGGATTAATTATTTTATTAATAATTTTATTTTCTAACTTTTTATTAATTAATCTTGATGGCGAATAAGCACCCATCCCACCGGTATTTTTGCCTTTATCTCCTTCCAAAACCCTTTTGTGATCTTGAGCAGTACCAAAATTTTTAAATGTTTTTCCATCATGGATAGTAAAGAAACTCATTTCCTCTCCATTTAAAAATTCTTCAATTAATATATTTTTAGCTTTCCCAAACTTTCCATTAAAAATTTCGTTAACTGCTATTTTTGATTCATTTATATTGTTACAAATATAAACACCCTTACCAGAGGCAAGGTTATCTGCTTTAATTACAATTGGATGTTTTGATCTTTTTAGAAAAAAAATACTTTTTTTTTTGTTTCTAAAAATTCCAAATTTTGCAGTTGGTATATTAAATTTTTTGCAAAGCTGTTTAGTAAATATTTTAGATCCCTCGAGTTGAGAAGCTTTTTTGTTAGGTCCAAATACCTTAATTTTATATTTTTCAAGATAATCCACAATTCCCTCAACTAAGGGCTTTTCTGGACCAACAACTATAAAATTTATTTTCTTGTCCAATATAAAGTCTTTAATATTTTTGAAGTTGTTAATATCTATTTCAACATTTTCTGCAATTTCTGCAGTACCAGCATTACCCGGAAAACAATATATTTTCTTAATTTTATTAGAATTTTTTAAGCTTTTACAAATTGAATGTTCTCTTCCACCACTTCCTATTATTCCAACTTTCATATAAGACTATATAAACTAAAAATGACAAAAAAATTAGCAAAAATAAAATATTTACCAAATAATTTTCAAATTATTGAAAATGGTGATTATGTTTTTTGTGCGGTTTCAGGAAAAAAAATTAATTTAGTAAATTTAACTTACTGGAACGTTGAGTTGCAAGAAGCTTATTTTTCTTACAAAGAAGCTCATCAAAAAAAGAGAATATTAGAATAAAAACAAACAATTATTTCCAGCGATCATGAGACCAGATCCACTGATCTGGTTTATTTAAAATCATTTTCTCTATCTCTTGGTTCAATTTATTGGTAATATTTTCAATAGTCATTTTTTTTTCAAAATTAATAGGTTTGCTTACAGTAATTTTAAAACATATATCCTTTACTCTCTCAATATATACTGGAACAATTGGGATATTAAATTTTTTAACTAATTGTGCAGGTATTGTGGTTGTAAGAGCTTGCTTTCCAAAAAAATTAGATCTTATTCCTTCTGATACTCTTTGATCTATCATTAAAGCTGTTGAAAAGTTATTTTTTTTTAGTTTTATTAACTTCTTCATTCCTCCAATACCTTTTTTAATCTGAATTTTACAAATGTATTTTTTTCTAATGCTTTCCATTATTGGATTTATAAAGATATTATTTAAAGGACGATAAATTGCTGAAAGGTTAATTCCAGTTTTTTCAAGATACATAGCCATAAGCTCAAAATTACTAAAATGACCAGATATAAATACCACTTGTTTGTTTTCTTTTACTATGTCATCTAAAATTTCTTGTCCATTTATTTCAATATTTGAAGATAAATTTCCTTTTCTAAATTCTTTTATAAAAATATATTCTGCAAAAATTCTTCCATAATTATTCCACATTAGTTTTGTAATTTTATTTAACAAATTTGTTTCTATATTTGGTAGAGCATTTTTAATGTTTGAGTTAATAACTTTTTTTGATCTAAAAAGTGGTCCAATTTTTTCAAAAATTTTACCTCCTAAATTGGATGATATTTTAGCTCCTAAAATTTTGAATATAGCAAAACATATGATAATTAATAAAAATTGAAAAAAATATTTAATATATTTCATAATTCATAAAATAAGTTCTAAAAATTTTTCTTCATCTGATATTCTAATTTCAGATTCTATAAATTTTATCTCATTTGTATTAAGGTTTCCTAATCGTTGGTAATCTTTTTCTGTGGTTATAATTTTACAATTTAAATTATTTGCTTCTTCAGTAATTTTAGAAATATCACCAGTGTCATATTGAAAATGATCTGGAAACTCAATATCTCTTAAAATATTTAAACCATTATTTTTTAACATTGAAATGAAAGTACCATGATTTCCAATTCCTGAAAAAGCTAAATAATTATCATTTTTTTCAAACTCCTTTAAATTAACTGGTTCATATTTGCCAATATATATATTGGCATTAGGATTAATTTTGATAATTTGATTTTTGATATTTTCTAAATTTTCATAATTCCCGTTCAAGAATATATGATTATATTTTTTTAAACTATTTATACTTTCTCTTAAAGGTCCAGAAGGTATAGACATACCATTTCCAATCCAATTATCGCTATTAAAGCAGACTATACTAATATCTGATTTAAATGAGTTGTCTTGAAGTCCATCATCAAGAATTGCAATATCATATTTCTCATCTTCAGCTTCTTTAATTGCTTTAATTCTTTTTGTGGATAAGAATAATTTTCCATTTTTTTTCAAAAGTTTTTGTTCATCATATTGATCATCATAAAATTTTTTAATAAAACAAGATTTGATATTTTTTTTTTTTAAAAGTTTGCTTAGTTTTATACATAAAGATGTTTTGCCAGTGCCACCAATATAGATATTTCCAAAACAAATTGTTTTAATTTGAAAATTATTTTTTGTTGGTTTTCTTTTAAAATAATTTAAAAATTGAATTAAGTATGAAATCGGATAGAGTATTTTGGCAAATATATTTGGTTGCTTATTATCCCAAAACTTAGGCTTTTTTAATTTCATGATAAATAATAATATCTAGCTCTTTAATAGTTTTTTTAAGTATATTTTTTCCAATTTGTTTAATTTTTTTACCTATTTTTTTATTTTTTTTAAAATTTATTGATGATGCTAGATCTTTACTTGAATCAATTTTTTTTGAAGCATTCAAAGTTTTTAATAGTTTGTAAACATCTACAAAGTTATTCACATTAGGTCCATGTAAAATTTTTGCACCCAATCTAGCAGCTTCCAATGGATTTTGCCCACCCCTATTTATGATCGAACCACCAAGAAAAACTGAACATGCCATTTCATGAAATTTTTTTGTTTCACCAAATGAATCAACTATATAGAAATCAACATTTTTTAAATTAGTTTTGTTTGAAGTATGAGATACGACTTTACAATTTAGTTTCTCTATTTTTGAAATTATTTCTTTTACCCTATGTATATGTCTTGGAATAATGATAGTAATTAAATTTTTAATTTTTTTCTTAAGTATTAAATGAGCTTTAATACAAAAAATTTCTTCTGTTTCATGTGTACTCGATGCAACCCAAATTTTTTTTTTGTTGAATTGATTTTTTAGTTTTTTTTTAATATTAGATAAATTTTCATCATAGTTTTCTGAGTATTTTAAATTTCCTAAATAATTAATATTCTTAGTTTTAAGTTTTTTCAAAAAATATTTTGTTTCTTGATTTTGTGGATAGGCGAAAGAAATTTTATTAAAAATTGAATAAGAAAAATTCTTAATTTTCATCCATCTTTTGTAAGATTTAGGTGTAATTCTTGCATTTAATAAAATTAATGGAATATTTTTATTCTCTAATTTCTTGAACATGCATGGCCATATTTCTGAGTCCACAAACATAGCTACCTTTGGTTTCCAGTAATTTAAAAATTTTTCAATAAATATAAAATGATCAATAGGATAAAATTGATGAATTGTTTTTTTAAACTTGAATTTTTGTAAAATACTTGAGGAGCTTAAAGTACTTGACGTAATCAATATTTGTTTTACTGACTTATCTTTCTCATATTTTTTTATTAAAGGAACAACACTCAATATTTCCCCAACACTTGCACCATGAAACCATATCAAATTTCCATTCTTTTTTACTTTTCTACTAAAACTAAACTTTTCTATAAATCTTTTTTTATCTTCTTTGTTTTTAAAAATTCTAAATAATAATATTATTGGAGAAAATATTAGAATTATAGAAATTATTAATTGATAAATTATAAACATATTTACTTTTGAATCTGTTTCTCATAAAAACTTTTGTACAAAATTGATTTTTTAATCAATTCTTGGTGCTTACCATTTTCTACAACTTTACCATTGTCAATAACATAAATATTGTTTGAATTTAAAATTGTTGATAATCTATGGGCAATAACAATTGTAGTCTTATTTTTTGTTAAAATTTTTAAAGCCTCTTGAATTTTCTTTTCTGTTTCTGAGTCCAAGGATGAGGTTGCTTCATCTAATAATATTATTGAGCTTTTTTTAAGCATCGCTCTTGCAATTGATATTCTTTGTTTTTCTCCTCCAGATAATCTAACTCCATTCTCACCAATTAATGTCTCAAATTTGTTTGGAAGATTTAAAATAAATTCTTCACAAAAAGATAATTTTGCCACCTCATAAACCTCTTCATCTGTTGCGTTTTCTTTAGCGTATTTAATATTATTTTTAATTGTATCATCAAATAAAGTAGTTTCTTGGCTAACCATTGAGATTTCAGCTCTGAGTGAGCTCAAACTAGTTTTGTAAATTGATTGATTATCTATTGTAATATCTCCAGACTGAACATTATAGAATCTAGGTATTAAATTTAGAATTGTAGATTTTCCAGATCCACTGTGCCCAACAAGTGATGTCATTTTACCACCTTTAAAATTTAAACTAATTGATTTTAGAGTTATTTTCTCATCTGCGTCATAAGAAAATTTCACATCTTTAAAATTTATTTCAGAATCGGCAATTTTAATTGGTTTTGAATCATTGTTATCTGTAATTTTATTTTCTTGATCAATTATGGGTAGAATTCTTGATGCAGCAGATAATCCTTGGTTTAAGTTCATAGTTAATGTTGATAAGGCTCTCACAGGTTGATATGCCAGCATCATTGCAGCTAAAAATGAAAAGAAATTATTTATGTCTAATTCTTCTTTTACAATTAGTTTTGCTGAATAAAAAATTAAAATTGCAATCATAATCCCAGTTAATGTTTCCATAATTGGTGACATTCTTACATAGACAGTCTGAATTTTTTTATTTTTTTCTTTTAATTGAGATAAGTAATTATCTGCTCTTAATTGTTCATAATTTTCTTTTTGAAATACTTTTATAAGTTTGTGATTTTTAAATAGTTCTACAAGATAAGTGGTTAGATATCCTGATTTTTCTTGAGCCTCTGTGACTACTTTGCCAACTCTCTTCCCAAGTTTTTTTGAGAAAAAGGCTGCTAACGGGATCATAATTATTGAGATAATAGATAATTTCCAATTTTGTACGAACATCACGGTCAATAATCCAATTAAAGTTAAACTGTCTTTAAAGAGAGTTAAAATTGCATTACTTAATAAATGAGTAATATGGTTCACATCATAAGTAAGATTAGAAATAAATTTTCCTGAGTGCTTCTTATCGATTACCTGTGTATCAGTTTTAATCAAAGATTTTACCATATCAAATTGAAGAATTTTTTTAATTTCCTCCCCAACACTTATCATAGTTGCTTTAGCCAAATATAAAGAAAGACCTTTTGTGGCAAAGGCAATTATTATCAACATAGGAATAAAAAAAATTAATGTTTGGTCTTTTTCAATAAAAAGTTTTTTTATTGCTGGATCAAGTAACCAAGCGATTGCGGACGTACTTGCAGCTACTAATATAGAAAAAAATGCTGACAAAAAAATTTTATTTAAAAATTTTTTTGAATAATCATTATACAGCCTTTTAAAAATTTCAGTTTTGTTCATTATAAAATTTTTACAATTAAAATATTAAATAAAATTAATAAACCAAAATAATTATTACTTTTAAATGCTTTGAGGCATGAAGCGGGTTCATTTGGACTAAAAATTTTTATTTGGTAAAAAAACAAGTGCATGATTGGAATAATTAAAATTAAATAATAAATTTGATTAAATTGCATTTTAAATGCTCCTAATAAGAGACAAACTGTTAAAAGCCCATAACATGTGATTAAAAATTTTTTTGCATTTTTTTTAAACTTAATAGATGTTGATTTAAGTCCAATTATTTCATCATCTTTAATGTCTTGGTATCCATAAATAGTGTCATAACCCAGTGTCCAAAATATGGCTCCGATATAAAATATTATAGGAGCTAGATTAATTTCTCCTTCGATAGCAGTCCATCCAAGAATTAGTCCATAATTAAATGTAATACCAAGAAATAACTGTGGCCAATAAGTAAACCTTTTCATTAGTGGATAGGTAAAAGCTAGTGGCATTGAACCTAAAGCCAAGATGATTGTAAATAAATTGAAATTTAACAAAACTAGCAAAGCTAAAAAGCACAATATAGTTGAATAAAATATTGCAAGTTTTATTGAAATTTTTCCTGAAGCAATAGGACGATCTTTTGTTCGAAATACTTTTGCATCAAATTCTTTATCTAGAATATCATTCACGATACACCCGGCAGATCTCATTAATACAGAACCTAAAAAAAATAAAAATAAATAAAAAAAATATAAATTTAAACTTTCGTTAAAATCATATGCTAGAGTTAATCCCCATGCACATGGCCAGAATAGCAACATAAAGCCGATCGGTTTTTTTAATCTTGTTAAATTGATAAAAAGTTTTACTTGGTTCATAATTTTTTACTTGTAAATAACAAAGCCTAGTTTCATAATCAAATTGATTCGTATGAATATAGATTACACAGTCACAGCACTAATGTTTCCTGCTATTCCATTGTTAATGGGTGTGTATAGTAACAGATTTCATTCATTGAGTATTTTAATTCGACAGCTCCATGATGAACATGTTTATGAAAAGCATATTCCACCAGAATGGAAAAAACAGTTTATTAATTTAAGTGGAAGAATAACACTTTTAAGATGGACAATCCTGTTCGCAGCTTTTGGATTTCTTTTCAATATGCTTACGGTTTTTGCGCTTTATCTTGATGAAGTTTTTTTAGCCAGAGTAATTTTTGGTTCGTGCTGTTTATCTATGATTATTTCTATAATTTTTTTTATTAGAGAAATTCAAATTTCGACAAATGCACTCAAACTTCATATGTCCGATATGGATGTTGATGTTAATTAGGAACTATTACAGCTGGGCCTAAAATTTTTCTTCCTTCAAGATCTTTATGAGCTTGAACCACCTCGTCTAGCTTGTACTTTTTAAAAATTTTAATTTTTATTTTACCAGAGCTAATTTTTTCAAACATTATTTTTGAAGCTTCATTTAATTCTTCTTTTGTCGAAAGATATTGTTGCATAGAGGGTCTAACAAGGTATAGCCCTTTTGGCTGAATAACTTTTGGCACATTAATATCTGATAATGGACCTGATGCATTTCCAAATGAAACCATCATTCCTCTTACTGCCAAACATTCAATTGATCCATCTAATGTATCTTTACCAACGCCATCGTACACAACAGGGACACCTTTACCATTTGTGATTTCCAAAACTTTTTTACCAAAGTCTTCTTTATTGTAATTAATTACATAATCATAACCATTTTCTTTTGCTATATTTATTTTTTCATCTGATCCAACTGTTCCTATAACATTGCATCCCAAACTTTTTGCCCATTGGCCAAAAATCTGACCAACACCACCAGCAGCTGCGTGAAATAATATTGTTTCTCCTGATTTAACTGGATAAGTTTTATGCAAAAGATAAAAAGTTGTTAACCCTTTTGTCATTAAAGTTGCGGCTATCTCAAGATCAATACCGTCTGGTACTTTTACCAAATTCTTAGTAGGATAATTTCTATGAGAAGCATAAGAACCTAAAGGAATACCTGCATAGGAAATTTTATCTCCAGCTTTAAAGTCTTTTACGTTATCTCCGACCTCAGTAACAATACCGGCACCTTCTAAACCTAAACCAATCGGTAGTTTTAATGGGTACAAACCTGATCTATGGTAAGTATCAATGTAGTTAAGTCCAATTGCTTTTTGTTCAATTGTAACTTGGTCGGGACCAGGTTTATTTAATGAAATATCCTTCACCTCTAAAACTTCAGGTCCACCAGTTTTATTAATTTCTATAGCTCTCATAATTTATTTTACAAATGTACCATTATGATAATCTTGAACTGCTTGCAAGATCTCAGCTTTAGTATTCATTACAAATGGACCACCTCTAGCTATTTCCTCGTTAATTGGTTTACCTGAAATAACTAAAAATTTAGCATTTGATCTAGCCTTAACAGTTAAGCCTTCACCCTTCGTTAAAAGTATTAAAGTACTATCCTTAACGTTGTCGTGTTTATTTTTACCGATTTTAATTTCTCCATTAACTAAATAAATAAAAGTATTATGGGTAGATGGTAATTTAAAATTAAATTCTTTATCTTTATTAAGCTCAACATCAAAATAAACAGGCTCAACATTATGACCTTTTACGGGACCTTCAGCTTTTTCAAATTTTCCAGCTATGACTTTAATTTGTTTGTCATGATCTTTATGAACACTCATTTTATTTGCATCTATATAAATGTATTCCGGCTTACTCATCTTTAATTTAGCAGGCATATTTATCCATAATTGAAAACCATGAAGTTTACCTTCTTTCATTGCAGGCATTTCAGAATGAATTATACCACTTCCGGTTTTCATCCACTGAACATCTCCTGCTGTCATTTTACCTTCACCACCAGTACTATCTTTGTGCTCAAAATTTCCAGCTAACATGTAAGTTACTGTTTCAATTCCTCGATGAGGGTGGGGCGGAAAACCTGCAATATAATCCTCGCTATTTTCTGAACCAAACTCATCTAGCATTAAAAAAGGGTCAAAGTAATTTGGCTCAACACCAATACTTCTTTTTAATTTAACTCCAGCACCATCAGAAGCAGGAATAGGATCAATAATTCTACTAACTTCAATATTTTTCATATTTCGTAAATAATAATTTTTTACAATATATCAAGTAACTTACTAAGATCTTTGATTTGATGTTTTGGGAAATAATCTAAATTATCAAAAGTATTGTTACTTCTATTAACCCAAATAGAATTATAACCATAGTTTCCTCCACCTGAAACATCCCAAGTATTTGCACTTAAAAAAGCAACTTCATTTGTTCGAATTTGATATTGCTTTATTGGAAGATCGTAAACTTTATAGTCTGGTTTATAAACTCCAACCTCTTCAATTGAAAAAATATTATCAAATATATTTTCTAAATTATTACTCTTAACCAATTCATCAAGAAGAGAAGGAGTACCATTAGAAAGAATAGCAAGTTTAAAATCTTTTTCTTTTAATGATTTTAAAACTTCAGGAACTTCTTTAAAGGGGGAAAGAATTTTATAAAGATCTAATAGCTCATTTCTCATTGAAGAATCTATCTGATAAGCTTTCATAGATTTATCTAAACTATCTTCTGTTACTTGCCAAAAATCCTTATGACGTTTCATTAAACTTCTTAGCCAAGTATATTCTAATTGTGTAGTTCTCCAATAATTAGCAAAACCCTCCCACTTATCACCGATTTTGTCTTTACATTTCTCAGCAGCTGAATTGACATCAAATAAGGTGCCGTATGCATCAAAAATTATTGCTTTAATATTTTTCATAAACTAACTTATCAATATGAGTAACATTAGATTATTTTATTCAAAAAGTTTATCTCTTAATTTGACTGACAAACTTGATAAATCTCAATCTCATTATGTTTCTAAAGTTATGAGACTTAAAGAGAAAGAAGTTTTTTCTCTTTTTAATAGCAGTGGTGAATGGGAAGCTAAAATTTTGAACATAACCAAAAGCATAGTGGAGTTTAACGTTACGAAGCAATTAAGACAGAAAGAAAATACCAAAGATCTTTGGCTGGCTTTTTCTCCTATTAAATCAAATTACTTTAATTTTATGATCCAAAAAGCAACAGAACTTGGTGTAACTAAGTTTTTACCAATCATTTTTGAAAGAACAATTGTTAGAAAGATAAACAAAGAGAGATTGGAAAAAGTAATCATAGAAGCCGCCGAACAATCAAATAGAATAACAGTTCCATCAATTGAGGATCCTCAAAAATTAAAAAGCTTTTTAAATAATGATATTGATTTAATTTTTACTGATCTCAACACTACTAACACAAAAATTGAAATTAAAAATTTAACTACCAAGCCTACTTGCGTAATCATAGGGCCTGAAGGAGATTTTTCTGAGGAGGAGAGGGAAGAGATTCTTAAATTTAATGGTGTTCAGCCTATTAAAATCAATGAAAACATTTTGAGATCCGAAACGGCAGTAATTTCTGCTCTATCGATCATAAATTACGCTATTAATTGATATTTTGTCGCTAAAAGTAAAAGTGTATTTTTTTAAAAGACACTCTATATAGGGTAAAAAAATGAAAAAATTTTTATATATATTTCTAACATTCTTTATCACTTCAAGCGCGTTCGCTAATCAACCTGTCGATTGGCAACTAGGCTTTCAAAAGGCTGCTTCCGAGACTATGAGAGATATCGTTAATTTTCATGATAAATTGTTGTTACCAATTATTATAGCAATCAGTGTTTTTGTTCTTTTTTTGATGGTTTATGCTTGTATAAGATTTAGAGCTTCAGCAAATCCAGTTCCATCAAAAAGAACTCATAATGTTGCCGTTGAAGTTTTATGGACTTTAATTCCATGTTTAATTCTGATCGTGATGGCAGTTCCATCATTTAAAATTTTATATAAACAAGATGCAATTCCAAAGGCAGACATAACTGTAAAAGCTATAGGATACCAATGGTACTGGGGATACGAGTATCCAGACGAAAATATTTTCTTTGATTCATACATGATCGAAACTAAAGACTTAAAAGAAAACGAGCCAAGACTTTTAGCTGTAGATAATGAACTAGTTGTTCCAGTAAATAAAGTTGTTAAGGTAATGATCACAGCTAATGATGTTCTACATGCATGGGCATTACCTTCATTTGGAGTAAAACGAGACGCTGTTCCTGGAAGAATAAATGAAACTTGGTTTAAAGCAGAAAAAGTTGGAACTTATTATGGTCAATGTTCTGAACTGTGTGGAATTAAACATGCGTTTATGCCAATTGAAGTTAGAGTTGTTACTGAAGAAGAATATCAAGAATGGTTGTTAGACGCTAAAGTCAAATTTGCAAAAGAAATTAACGAAGAAGATCAATTTAAAAAACTAGCGAGTAAATAATATGTATACACAAACAGCATCACACGACGATCATCATACACCAACTGGTTGGAAACGTTGGGCTTATTCAACCAACCACAAAGATATTGGAACTATGTATCTAATATTTGCAATTATTGCAGGTGT
>QCDE01000005.1 GCA_003281005.1 Pelagibacteraceae bacterium AG-349-O05 | reverse complement strand
ATTTAAAATAACAACTCTAGTATCAATATTATTAATCTGTATAGGAATAATGTTTCTTGGGTTATTTGGTTCAAAAAACCAAAATCAAATTGAGATAATTAAATACTCATTACTTACTGGATCATTTATAGGTCTTTATTCATTGATTGATGGATACGGAGCAAGAGTAAGTGTATCAGCAATTTCCTATATTAGTTTTTCCTTTTTATTTAGTGCTTTAGTTTTTCCTATAATTTTAAAACTTAATAAACATGAGAATATTTTTTCAAAGGTTTTTAAAGATGCAAAAATGATATTTTGGGTAGGGGGCTCTATATCTTTTATTATCTATGTAATTGTTGTTTGGGGTTTCACAAAGGCTCCAATTCCTCTAGTTGCAGCTCTAAGAGAAACGAGTATTTTTTTCTCAATATTTATTGGGTATTTCTTCTTAAAAGAAACTATCAATCTTAAAAAAATTATATCTATTGTGCTTATAGTTATTGGGGTAATTGGGATTAAACTATTTTAAATATAATTGAATAATTTTAGAATAATTATTGTATTTAAAAGCAACAGCATTATAGGGACAACAGTTCTTATTAGTTCCATTATATGATTTACTCTATCTAGTTTTCTCTCCAATTTTCTAATTGGACTCATGTTGTTCCATTCTTTTTGTGTAAAGCCGTATTTTTTTTGATTTTTTTTCATAAATAAAAAAAAGTACTTTTAATGATTTTAACGAAAAATTCAATTTTTAAACGAAAGATTTTTAAATTTGGGCATATTAATTTAAATAATATGCCCAAAAAGATAATTTAAAACCAATTATTTGGAATAATTATATAGTGGATCGCTAATACGATACCTACTGAAACACTTAAACCAAAAATCATTTTAAGAAAGTCTTTACCAATCAAAGGGAAGACGTATTTAAATTTATAGTCTTTATTCATTGTTGATATCGCAAGTTCTCTACCACATAACAATCCTACAAACACCCATGTCGTGGACATAGGTAAATCATTGAGCTCTTTGAAGTAGAATAAAACAGCAGCATAAATTACGTTAATAATTGTAGCTGATCTTGCATATCTTGTTCCTGTTTTTTCAAGAACAACTTTTTGAATTGGTCCACCTTGAATGTAGAAAATATAAAATAATAATGAAGTAAAATAGGCCATTACAATTAAAAGTAATGATAAATCTAATTGCCTAGGCAGATATACAGCAATATTAGCTACATCGTGAGATAACCAAACCCACCATAACCAACCCGATGAAACCCAAACTGCATTTCTCCAAAAGCTTCTCCATTTGTCATCTACTTCATCAAATTTTTCATTAATGAACTTTGATACTGCTACCCAGGCTATATAAGCAACCATTGCTGCTAATCCATAACCTACAACGCTTTTTAACAACATTTTTTCAAGCACAACGGTTGAAGCAAATGCTGAAAGAACTAAAAAGGTTGTTGATACGGGTATCCCAATTCTTGTTAATAATAACAGTATTGCAGGTGCTACTGCATGATACCATTGAATTTCTTGATAAGGTATTCTAGTTAATCTTCCGTAAGAAATATCACCATCATACGCATACCACCCCCAAGCTAACGCAAAAATCATAACTGCTGATGCCGATCCAGCTAGCACGTACCATTTAAACCACTTCTTTTTTGAAGCTATAAAGGTACCAAGTGTTTGAATTGAGTCGTTAGCGATTACGCTATATCCAGCAAGGGCAAACCCTATTACTGTATATACTAAAGTCATATCCATTTTTTCTCCTATATATTATTGTTTTCGGTTCCGTCTAATGACTTGAGAAACTAAATATTCGTTAAAGGTAAAAAATTCTACGATTAAATTTATTTATTTGAGAATCAAAGAGCTGATTCATCAATGTTTAATCTAAGTTGAGGAGAAGTCTATAAGTGAAATATTTTATTTTGAAAAACCTTAAGAGGATTCGCCTTTAATATAATATTTAAAAATTATGTAAATAAAATTTTAATATAATTTACATATATAAGTTGTGTTATTTATAGATAATTTTAAGAATATACGCTGCTAAAATTAATCCAATAAATTCAGCTAAAATATAGGTTGGTGTATTAAGATAATTAATTCCAGTAAAAGAATCAGTAAATGTTCTAGCTATAGATACAGCTGGATTTGCAAAAGATGTTGAAGAAGTAAACCAATAACCTGCAGAAATATATGTTGCTACGCTAATCGCGACTATTGTTTTTCCATCCTTTAAAGTTGCAAAAATAATAAATATGAGACCAAAAGTTGCTACAATTTCAGAAAAAAATATATGCAATCCGTCTCTATTTTTAGTTGATAACTCTAAAAGAGCGTGTTCAAAAAAAACATTAGCCAACATTACTCCAAATAAACAACCACATATTTGTGCAGGAATATAATATTTTAAAATATTACTTTTAATTTTTTTTCTAAAAAACATAGCTAAACTTACAAAAGGATTAAAATGAGCCCCTGAAATATCAGCAAAGGATGTAATTAAAACGAATAATCCAGCTCCAGTAGCAATTGTATTGGCTAAAAGCTTAATACCATCATCATTTGTTAGATTTTCTGCCATGATACCAGATCCAACGATAATCATTACAAGAAAACAACTTCCTAAAAATTCGCCAATAATTATGTTTTTTTTAATTTTCATTTTCTAACAAAATTTTAATTTTTTTACTTATTATATCGTAAGTCTCACTAATAATTTCGTTTATCTGCTTTTCATTTGAATTTTGAAATTTTGATACAGGATCATCAATATCCCAATGAATAATTTGGTTATTGTTTGGCCATACAGGGCACACTTCTTTATTTGCACTATTACATACTGTTATTACATGATTTATATTAAACTTCTTATTTAAAAATATATCAAAATTTTTTGAAGAATAATTTTCAAGATTAAAATTTTTCATCTTAGTTAGATATAATTTGATATTTTCGTTAATTTTTCCTGTCGGGTTGCTTCCAGCACTATAAGCTTTAAATTTATTTGAATATTCGTTGTTAATAATACTTTCAGCTATTATGCTCCTAGCTGAGTTACCTGTACAAACGAATAAGATATTTTTCATTAGAAAATAATTTTATAAATTCCAATTACAAACAATGGTATTTGTAATCCAAAGTTAGTTAATATTGCCTTATCTTTTGATATAAATCCTGCGATAGTCCAGCCCACAACTCCTAAACCGTGAAAGTAAATATTGATAGGGTAGATATTTAA
Organism: Pelagibacteraceae bacterium AG-349-O05; assembly: GCA_003281005.1. Classification (GTDB taxonomy): domain Bacteria; phylum Pseudomonadota; class Alphaproteobacteria; order Pelagibacterales; family Pelagibacteraceae; genus Pelagibacter. The sequence continues at coordinate 71,212 of QCDE01000005.1, read as the reverse complement.
ATTAGTTAATAATATACCTATTAAAACGAGAGCTGTACTAATCCATTTTAGATATTTTTTAATAAACATAGTTTCCTCTATATGTAAGTTTTTTTACGAATTTATTACAATTATAGAGGAAACTAAAATCTTAATTTTTTTAATCCTATAAATTAGCAGCCTTTGAAAGATGCAGACATATTTCTAATTAAATTGAAATATAAGTCTTTTCCTGGGTCTAATGTTGCTCCTAATGGGTCAACTACTCCAGTTTTAATATTCATATCTTTTGCGACAGCTTTAATAATATCAGGGTTAAATTGAGGCTCTGAGAACACACAAGCAACTTTATCGTGCTCAATTATCTCTCTGATTTCTGCTAATTGTTCTGCGCCAGGCATCACATCTGTGTTAACAGTAAAAGCACCTAATATATTTACATTAAATCTTTTCTCAAAATATTGATAAGCATCATGGAATACAATTGAAGAAACGCTGCTACTTAAATCTGTCATTAAATCAATTGTAAGTTTATCGATTTCTTGTAAAGCTTTAGCTAAATTACTTTTGTATTTAGCTTCATTTTTTGGATCATTTTCAATCAAATGTTCTGCCATTTCATTTAACATAGCTTTTGCATTAATTGGGTCCAACCAAATGTGTGGATCAAATTCACCATGCGCATGTCCATCATGATCGTCATGTCCGTGGTCGTCATGATCATCCTCTTTTTTACCATGATCGTCATGATCGTGATCATCTTCCTTTTTACCGTGGTCATCATGTCCATGATCATCATGATCATCTTCTTTTTTACCATGATCGTCATGCCCGTGATCATCATGATCATCTTCTTTTTTACCATGATCGTCATGCCCGTGATCGTCATGATCATGTTCGTCAAAAATATTTCTTTCTCTAAATTTTAATACTTGTAATCCTTTAGTTTCCATTAATTCAATTTTTTCTGCTTTCTTAGCAATTGAACTCAATGGTTTTTCTAAAAAACTCTCTAAATCTTCACCAACCCAGAATATTAGGTCAGCATTTTGAAGCATTTTTGCATGAGAAGGTTTCATTGCAAATCCGTGTGGAGATGCATATCCATCAACTATTAAATCTGGTTTAGCAATACCATCCATTAGATAACTGGCTAATGAATGAATTGGTTTAATAGAAGCAACTACTTTTATTTCAGCGTTTGCTGGTGTAAAGAATGTTAGAATTGATAATATTGAGATTATAAGTGGTATTTTTTTAATATTTTTCATAATAAGTAATTTAATTGGTTGTTATAATATAACGTTATGTAATAATATAACATTTATAAGTCAAGCAATATATGAGCTCAGAAAATAGTACATTAATAAAGTTAAATAATGCTGGTTTTAAACAAAATGATAAATGGCTAGTGGAAGGTGTTTCATTAACTGTTGAAAAAGGGAAAATTGTTACCCTTATTGGACCTAATGGCTCTGGAAAAAGTACTACCGCAAAAATTGCATTGGGAATTTACAAAAACATAGAAGGAAGTGTTGAGAAATACACAAATAAAGTTGGATATGTTCCTCAAAAAATATCTATTGATTGGACTTTACCGTTAAGAGTTTATGATTTTATGCTTCTAACTGAAAATATTAAAGATGAGGCAATTGATGAAGCACTTACACTAACAGGTGTTATCCATCTTAAGAATAAAAATTTAGGAAATTTATCAGGTGGTGAATTTCAAAGAGTTTTAATCGCAAGAGCTATTTCAAAAAAACCAGAATTATTAGTTCTTGATGAACCTGTCCAAGGAGTTGATTATACTGGTGAGATTGCTTTGTATGAATTAATAAAAAGAATTTCTGACACACTAAATTGTGGAATTCTACTAATCTCACATGATTTGCATACGGTTATGACTGCAACTGATCATGTGGTTTGTTTAAATGGCCACGTATGTTGCTCTGGATCACCAATGGATGTTGCTAAAAACAATGAATATAAAACCTTATTTGGTGAACAAGCATCTCAAATTCTTTCTGTATATGAACATAAACATGATCACGTTCATTCAGATAAAGGTGAAATAAAGAAAAACTAATATGTTTGATGATTTTTTTATAAGAGCACTAATTGCAGGTTTAGGAATAGCTTTAGTAACTGGACCTCTTGGTTGTTTTGTTGTTTGGAGAAGATTATCTTACTTTGGCGATACATTAGCTCACTCAGCTTTACTTGGTGTAACTTTGGCTTACTCGTTTGAATTAAACATTGCTCTTTCAGTATTTATTATTTCATCTCTAATTGCATTGATTTTAATTCAATTACAGAAGAAAACTAATTTACCTGGTGATGCATTGCTTGGTCTATTAGCTCACTCATCATTAGCAGTCGGACTAGTAGTGATTGGTTTTTTAACCTTTATTCGTTTTGATATTATGGGTCTATTATTTGGTGATATATTAGCTGTGACGACTGATGATTTATTAATTATCTGGACTGGTGGTGCTGTAATTTTGTTAGTTCTAAAATTAATTTGGAAACCTTTGTTTGCATCTACAGTTAATTATGAGTTAGCAGAGGCAGAAGGGCTAAACCCTGATAGAGCAAAAGCTATTTTTACAATTCTTATGGCCGCTGTAATAGCAATATCAATTAAAATGGTAGGGTTATTACTAATTACAGGTATGCTGATTATCCCTGCGGCTATGGCAAGAAATATCTCTAATAGTCCTCAAAAGATGGTGTTATTTTCAATAATTGGAGGATTGTTGTCAGTATTATTAGGACTATTTTCGTCCTTAGAATTTAATACATCATCTGGGCCTTCAATTATAATGGCTTCTTTGATTTTATTTATATTATCTTTACTTAACATTAAACAATCGATTAAATTGAAAAACTGATAACATATTGATAAGAATTTAAAGATGCAAAAAGTACATAGCCTTTCAAAAAATCAAAAAATCATTTTTGATCTTATTGATAAATCTGGTGGACCTATGAAAGCTTATTCAATTCTTTTTAATGTTCAAAAAAAAGGAATTAAAGCACCTCTACAAGTTTACAGAGCGTTAGATAAGTTAGTTGAAATTGGAAAAATTCATAAGATAGAAAGTAGAAATGCCTTTATTGCTTGCCAAAATTCTAGTTGTCAAATTTCAAAAGCGACAGCATTTTCAATTTGTGAAAGCTGCGAAAATGTATCTGAAATAAGTAATTCAAAACTTTCAAAATATTTATCTAATTTTTCAGATCACTCTGGAATGAAATACAGCAAATATAATTTAGAATTTTTTGGTTTATGTAAAAAATGTAAATCAAAATAATGAGTACTGTATCTTTAACTTTAGACGAAATATTTGAACTAGCCAAAAAAACTCTTTTAGCAAATGGTTGTGATGATGAAACAGCATCAATTTTATCAGACTTAATCAGAAACGCTGAAAGAGATGGTTCCGTATCACACGGTTTATTTAGGCTGCCAGCATATGTAACAGGTCTTAAAGGTGGAAAGATAAATGGAAAAGGGAAACCTGAAGTAAAAAAAATATCTCCATCAGTAATTAAAGTTGAAGGAAATAATTGTTTAGCACCTGTTGTATTAAACAAAGGTTTGCCAGAATTAGCAAAAGCTGCAAAAGAAAATGGTGTGGCGGTATTAGCAATAAATAATTCTCACCATATGGCTGCTATGTGGCCTGAAACAGAAAAGTTAGCAGAAGAAGGTTTGGTAGCATTTGCTTGTACATCTTATAAGCCTGCAGTTGCACCTGCTGGTGCCATAAAACCATTATTTGGAACAAACCCAATTTCTTTTGCTTGGCCACGTCCAGGTAAAACACCAGTTGTTTATGATATGGCAACTGCTTCAATGGCAATGGGCGAAGTTCAAGTTGCCAAAAGAGAAGGGCACAAAGTTCCACTTGGAACTGGTTTAACTAAAGATGGTAAAGAAACAACTGATCCAGGAGAAATTGCTGATGGTGGAGTTTTATTACCTTTTGGTGGTTACAAAGGATCTGCAATTGCAATGATGGTAGAATTAATGGCAGGTGCATTAGTTGGAGATAATTTTAGTTTTGAAACTGCTGCTAAAGATAATAATGATGGTGGTCCTCCAAGTGGTGGTGAATTTATATTAGCCATTAACCCAGATAAAACAGCAGGTACTGATTGGCAAAAACATGCTGAGGAATTTTTTGAAAAAATGAAATCAATGGGTGAAGTAAGATTACCTGGAGAAAGACGTCATAAGAATAGAATGGACACTGGTCCAAAAAATATTAACGAAGAATTAGTAAATAAAATTAAATCTTTAAGCTAAATTAATCTCAATTGGTGTGTGATCAGAGGGCCTTTCTCTTCCACGTGGATCTTTATTAATATTAATATCTTTAATTTGATCAATTATAGAATTTGAAACTAAAAAATGATCAATCCTCATACCATTATTTTTTTGCCATGCACCTCTCATATAATCCCAAAATGTATACCCTTCTTTATCTTCATAAAAATGTCTGTAGACATCATTAAAACCAAGATTTATCATTTCTCTAAATTTTTTTCTTATTTCTAGTCGGTATAATGCGTCATCTTCAAAACTTTTAACATTATAAACATCTTCTGCTGATGGGATTATATTGAAATCACCAGCTAGAATAATGTTTGAATTTTTTTTAGATAAAGTTTTTAATTGTTTTATTAATTGATCAAGCCAATCTTTTTTATAATCATATTTTTCAGTATCCACAGGATTACCATTAGGGGTATAAATATTTATTAATTGTATATTTTTTTTCTTATGTTCAAATTCAGCTGAAATTATTCTTGATTGTTTTAACTTATCCTTAATTAAATCTGTTTTGACGTTTTTTAATTTATTTTTTGAAATGATTGCTACACCATTATAACTTTTTTGACCAAATACATGACTTTCATAGTCCATTGATGAAAAATCATCATATGGAAAATTTACATCTTCAGTTTTGATTTCCTGCATCATTAAAATATCAGGTTTATATTTTAATAAATAGCTTTTGATATTTTCAATTCTTGCTCTAACCGAGTTCACATTCCAAGATGAAATGAGCATTAAAGCGAGAAAGAAACTCCACAACCACATGAAGATTTGGTTTGTGGATTAGAAATTTTGAATTGTTCACCAATTAGTTCAGAAACATAATCAACTTCAGACCCTTTGAGTAAATCAGCTGAAGTTTTATCAATTAAAATATTTTGATAATTTAAATCATCATCTTGTTTTGATTTATCAAACGTAAATTCATATTGAAAACCAGAGCATCCCCCACCTTTAATAGCGATTCTGAAGAATGATCCTTTGTCTTTTTTTGATAACAAATTATCTATTTGTTTTAACGCTTTATCCGTAAATTTAATTTCTTTAATCATGTCTGAACACTGGTATTACTAATATAATACTTAATTATTTAAATTAAAGGATGAAAAAAGACACTTTGTTAGGCGTATTTAAAAGTAAAGGTAGACTTAATAAAGAGGCTAATTCAAAATATAGATCTCCTTTTCAACGTGACAGAGATCGTATAATTCATAGCGCATCATTTAGAAGACTAAAGCATAAAACCCAAGTTTTTGTAAACACAGAAGGGGATCATTTTAGAACAAGGATCACTCATTCAATTGAAGTTGCTCAAATAGCAAGATCAATTGCAAAATACCTTAAATTAAATGAAGATTTAGCAGAAACCTTAAGTCTTGCTCATGATTTAGGTCACACACCGTTTGGTCATGCAGGAGAGGATGCTTTAGATGAATGTATGCAAAATTATGGTGGTTTTGATCACAACCTTCAGACACTAAGAATTGTAATGTTTTTAGAAAACAAATATTTCAAATTTGCTGGGCTAAATTTAACTCTTGAAACTTTAGAAGGACTTTTAAAACATAACGGGCCTGTAGATGATCTAAGCATGATCAAAAAACTAATTGGTTTAAAAGTTTTTAAAAATAAAATTAATTTTAATACTTATCCATCATTAGAGGCTCAAATATCAGCTATATCAGATGATATTGCATATAATAATCATGACATTCAGGATGGAATTAAAGCAAACTTATTTAAACTTGAGGAATTAGTTGAATTAGAATTTTTCAAAAATATTTACCAAAAATATAAAAACAAAATAAATAAAAAAAATTATAAAATTGCTATTTACCAAATCATAAGAGATTCAATAGATATTATGATAAGAGATTTACTAAGTAATACAGAAAAAAATATTAAAAAATTTCAAATTAAGTCATTAAAAGATGTATCAAAATCAAATCAATTAATAGTTTCTTTTTCAGATAAAATAGAAAATTCAGAACAAGAAATCAGATCATTTTTAAGACATAGAATGTACGACAATAAATCTGTGCTTAATAAGAATCAAAGAGGTAAAAGGATAATTAAGAAATTATTTAAAATAATTAAATCAAATCCTAGAAAATTTCTTACTAAAGAGCAATTGACTAAAGACAAATATAGAGCTATTTCAGATTTTATATCTGGTATGACAGATAGATATGCAATTAACCTTTATAACGATAATAAATGAATATTTTTGAATTATATTTAGATAAAATTAAATCTATTATTGTTGAGCTTAGTAAAAAAAATCAACTCATCGTTCCAGAAAGTTTCAATGGTATTAATGCAGAAATACCACCTCCAAAATTTGATTGTGATATTTCAACTAATGTTGCAATGGTTTTATCGAAACTAAACAAAACCTCTCCAATAGAATTGGCAGAAAAACTTGCACCTGAAATAAAAAATAGTGATGATCAAATAGAAAACATATCAGTTGCTAAACCTGGTTTCATAAATATTAAATTTAAACCATCTTTTTGGTCAAACTTTATTAAAGAAATTATTGATAGTGCTGAAAAATTTGGAATTAATAAAAAAGAAAAAAAAAATAATTATTTAGTTGAATTTGTATCAGCTAATCCTACAGGACCTTTGCATGTTGGTCATTGTAGAGGAGCTATTTTAGGTGATGTTATATCTAATGTATTAATATTTAATAAACACAAGGTTACAAAAGAGTATTATGTAAATGATTATGGTAATCAGATTATAAATTTCACAAAATCTGTATACTTTAGAATTAGGGAGGTAAAATTTAACGAAACATTCCCTAAAGATAACCCTGATCTATATCCAGGTGATTACCTTATCGATTTTGCAAAAAATATAGTTTCAGATAATTCAGAACTGAATTTTGATGATTATGAGGAAATAAGCGATAAGTTAACAGCTTTATCTATTGAACAGGCGCTACTTTTAATTAAAAAAAACCTTAAGAGCCTAGGAATTAACCACGATAATTTTGTTAGTGAAAAAAGCATTGTTTCAAACAAAGAAGTAGAGAGTGTAATTAAATTTTTAGAAAAAAATAAATTTGTATATAAAGGAAAAATTAAAGCTCCAGCTGGAGAAGACGATAAAAACTGGGTAGAACGAGAACAGTTACTTTTTAAATCTACTGATTTTGGTGACGATAAAGATAGAGCATTACAAAAATCAGATGGAGCATGGACTTATTTTGCAAGTGATGTTGCTTATCATAAAAATAAAGTAGATCGTAAATTTGATTATCTAATAAATATTCTTGGTGCAGATCATGCTGGTTACATCAAAAGAATTTCATCCTCAGTTGAAGCTTTGTCTGGAAAAAAAGATAAATTAATCTGTAAAATTAGTCAGCTTGTAAAATTAATTAAAGATAACAAACCTTTTAAGATGTCTAAACGAAAGGGAGACTACATCACTGTTGATGATTTAATCGAAGAGGTTGGAAAAGACGCAACTAGATTTATTATGCTTAACAGAAGTAGTGATGTGGAATTAGATTTTGATTTTGATGCTGTAAAAGAAAAATCAAAAGATAATCCGTTATATTATGTTCAATATTGTTATGCCAGAATTTCATCTGTCTTTAGACATATTGATAAAGATTTAAATTCAAAAATTGAATTGGATGATTTTAGTTTTGAATATTCTAATGATGAGATCAAAATTTTAAAAAAGATTTCAGAATGGCCTAAATGCATTGATGCAGCTAGCTCAAAATTAGAACCACATAGAATACCTGTTTATTTATATGATTTAGCCTCAGAATTTCACTCGTATTGGAATCTTGGTAAACATAACCCAGAAAAAAGATTTATTAATGATCAAAAAACAGTTTCACCAGATAAATTAATTTTTTTAAAAGCAATATCTAACGTTGTAAAATCAGGAATGGACATAGTTGGTGTAGATACACCAGATAAAATGTAATGTTAAAAGAAATTAAGTATTTAATCTTTATTATTGTAATTGCTTTATTTATTTTTTTGACTGGTAGATATTACTTTTCAGATGAAAATAAGAAGAAATCATACAGATCTTATAAAAATAACGATGAAAAAATTAAATTATATTCGAAAAATTTACCTGTTTTGGAAAACGACACACAAAATGTAATAGAGTACGTTAAACAAACAAACAAAAAAAAGAAAAAAAAGTTTAATTTTTGGAAACTTTTAGAGAATGATTAAAAACAGACGAGCCTTTATTGTTGGTTTAAAATCATCGAAATTATCAAAGGAAGAAATAATTTTTTTAAAGAAATATAAACCATGGGGTGTTATTTTATTTTCAAGAAATATTAGTTCAATTGAACAAACTAAAAAATTAACTGATAAAATAAGAAAGATATTTAAAGACAAAAAATACCCAATATTAATTGATCAAGAAGGTGGAAGAGTAAATCGATTAAGTAAAATTATTTCATTTGATAATTTAACTTCTGAATATTTTGGTAATTTATTCACCAAAGATAAGAGAAAATTTAATGTTATTTATAAATTATTAATTGATAAGACTTCGTATTTACTAAAATCAATTGGTGTTAATATAAATACTGTTCCTGTTTTAGATCTTCGAGTTAAAGGAGCTAGTAACATAATTGGTGATAGGTCTTTTTCAAAAAATAAAAAAAATATCTCTAAAATTGGAGATATTTGTATTGATTATTTTCAAGAAAATTCTATTGGAACTGTGATGAAACACATACCAGGGCATGGATTAGCTAAGGTAGATAGTCATAAATTTACACCTGTAGTTAAAAAAAACTTAAATTATTTGATCAAAAATGATTTTTTTCCATTTAAGAAAAAACAGAGTTATTTTGCAATGACAGCACATGTAATATATCGAAGCATTGATAAGTTAAATACAGCTACACACTCTAAAAAAATTATAGATTTAATTAGAAAGATAATTGGCTTTAAAAACATTTTAATTTCAGATGATTTATCAATGAAAAGTTTAAAAGATGATTTAAAAACTAATACTATTAAAACGTTTAGTGCAGGTTGTAATCTTGCTCTTCATTGTAATGGTAAATTGTCTGAAATGAAGGTGGTTGGTGATAATTCACCAAAGGTAAGTAATTTTATTATAAAAAAAACATCGTTATTTTATAAAATTTTAAGTTAATATCTGAGCATGACTATTTACGATTCTGCATTATTTAATGTTGATATTAATAATTATAATGGCCCTCTAGATGTCCTCTTAGATTTAGCAAAAGCTCAAAAAGTAGATCTTGAAGAGATATCAATTACAAAGTTAGCAGATCAGTTTCACGATTATATTACAAACGAAAAAGATTTAAATTTAGAAATTGCGTCAGAATATTTATTGATGGCAACTTGGTTAGCTTATTTAAAATCTAAATTATTACTTCCAGGAACACCAGAAGAAGAATTTAAAGTTCAAGAAGTTGCTGAAAAATTAAAATTACAACTTAAAAAACTAGAATTAATAAGATTGCTCTCTGAACAAATGCTTAAAAGGAAGAGATTGGGAAGAGAAATTCGATCAAGAGGAATGAAAGGGAATATAAGATCAATCTATAGCACAGAATATAATTTAAGTTTATTTGAGCTTCTTAAGTCATATTCAACAATTATAATGACAAAGGACTTTCAAAAAATGAATATTCCTAAATTGCCTGTATTCACAACAGAAAATGGAATTAAAACAATAAGAGAATTTTTTGGCAAATTAATTGATTGGAAGAAATTAGATGATTTAATTCCCCAAAATTTTAAAAGTGGTTCAAAATATAAACGTACTGGTAAAGCAGGAATATTTTCTGGATCGTTGGAGTTAGTTAAAGAAGGAAATTTAACTATGAAACAAGATAGGTTATTTGATGATATTTATGTAAAGGAAAAAAAATGATTAAAAAAGAAAAAATTGCAAAAGATAATATTGTTAAATTTCCATCTAAGTTAACTGATTTAGAAAAAGAAATCGAAGCAATTATCTTTGCTGCTGCTGAACCATTAGATGTTGATACAATTGAAAGTAAAGTTACTAAAAAAGGTAGCGTCTCTAAATCATTAGAAAAGTTGCAGCAAGAATACTCTAAACGTGGAATTAATCTGGTTTGTATAAAAGAAAAGTGGTCCTTCAGAACTTCTCCTAACTTGTCAAACATCATGTCACAAGAAAGAACGGTTGAAAAAAAACTTTCTAGAGCTGCAGTAGAAACTTTGGCTATAATTGTATATCATCAGCCTGTTACTAGAGCAGAGATTGAAGAAATAAGAGGTGTAGCCTTTGGTACAAATACTCTCGAAATATTGATGGAGCTTAACTGGGTTAAGCCAGGTGGTCGTAAAGATGTACCAGGTAGACCAATTCAATATGTTACAACTGATGAATTTTTAAGTCATTTTAATCTTCAAAAATTATCTGATTTACCAACAATTGATGAATTAGGTGCAGCTGGATTAATTGATAGTTCTAGTATTGATAATGCAATATTTGGAACTGGTAAATTCTACAAAGAAAAACAAGAAGAAAAAAAAGAGGATATTTATTCCAATATTGATGAGATGTTAAACAGCACTCTTGATACAGAAGAGAAAGATTAACAAAAAAGTAACTTTTAAATTAACCATAAAAAGGTTATAAGTTTTTCATGAGCATAGGAATTTGGCAAATAGCAATCGTAGTTATATTAGTAGTCTTATTATTTGGACGAGGTAAAATTTCTAGTCTGATGGGTGATGTAGCTAAGGGAATTAAAAGTTTCAAAAAAGGAATGGCGTCAGATGTTACTGACGATACAGAGCCAAAAAATATATCCGACGAAAATAAAGACTCAGAAAATAAAGATTAAATCACATGCCTACTATTGGTTGGTTTGAGATATTAATTGTTGTTGGTATTGCAATTGTTGTTCTTGGTCCTAAAGATTTTCCAATTATGTTAAAGAAAGCAGGCTCTTGGATAGGAACAGCAAAAAGATATGTAAGCAACATTCAAAATGAAGTTTCTAATTTAGAAATTGATGAACAAAAAATTGATAATGAAATAAAAAAAGAAACTAAAAAAGATGAGCAATGAAGAAAATGAAGGTGGATTTGTTAGCCATCTAACAGAATTAAGAAAAAGATTAATACATAGTTTTATATTTCTAATAATCTTTTTTGTTATTTGTTATATATTTGCAGAACACATATACGGTTTTTTAGTTGATCCATTTGCTCAAGCTGTAAAAAATGATGGATCTGACAGAAGGCTTATTTTTACAGCCTTACAAGAAACTTTTTTAACTTATATTAAGGTATCCTTTTTCACAGCTTTCTTCGTGACTTGCCCATTTATTCTTATGCAAATATGGAAATTTATTGCACCTGGTTTATATAAGCATGAAAAAGTTGCCATACTTCCATATCTTATCTTAACACCTATTCTTTTCTTTTTAGGAGGCATGCTTGTTTACTACTTGATAATGCCTCTAGCTATTAAATTCTTTTTATCATTTGAAAGCACAGGAATGTCTACAAGTTTACCAATTCAATTAGAAGCCAAGGTAAATGAATACTTATCACTTGTTATGAAGTTAATTTTTGCATTTGGAATAAGTTTCCAACTCCCAATAGTTTTAAGTTTATTAGCAAGAATTGGTGTTGTTGACAGTCAATTTCTAAAAGAAAGAAGAAAGTATGTAGTAGTAATTATATTTGCTGCTGCCGCATTACTTACGCCACCAGATCCAATTACCCAAATAGGTTTAGCTATTCCTTTATTAATTTTATATGAATTATCAATATTTTCAGTAAAATTTATAGAAAACAAAAATTTAGAAAAGACTGATGCATAATTTGAAAGAAATTAGAAAAGATTTTTCAAAATTTGAAAAAGATCTTGAAAAACGTTCAGTTAAAATTAATTTTAATAACTTAAAAAAGCTTGATGAATTAAATAGAGATTTAATTCAGAAGAAAGAAAATTTAGAAAAAGAAAAAAAAGATATTTCAAAATCTAAAGACGAAAGCTTATTCAAAAAATCTAAAGAAATATCTGCAGAATTAGAAAAGATTACTGAGCAACAAAAAAATACTAAAAATGAATTAGATAATATTTTATCAAATATACCAAACATACCTCATCAAGATGTTCCAAATGGGAAAGATGAAAATGATAATGTAGAAGTTTTAAAATCTGGGAAAGTACCAGATTTTGATTTTAAACCCAAATCACATTACGAAATTGGTGAAAATTTAAGTATGCTTGATTTTGATCTTGCAACAAAAACAACTGGGTCAAGATTTGTATTTGTTAAAAAAGAGTTAGCATTACTGGAACGAGCATTATCTAACTTTATGCTAGATACCCATATTGTTCAAAATGGTTATCAAGAGATTTCACCTCCATTGATTGCTTCTGATAATACAATGTATGGAACTGGCCAATTACCAAAATTTGAAAACGATCAATTTGAAATAAAATTTGATGAAGGATCTGATAGAAAATTTTTAATTCCAACTGCAGAAGTAATTTTAACAAACATTGTTAAAGATAGAATTGTTGATCAAAAAGAATTACCAATGAGATTTGTTGCTTCAACTCCATGTTTTAGAAAAGAAGCTGGTAGCTATGGAAAAGATACAAAAGGAATGATAAGACAACATCAATTTTATAAAGTTGAGATGGTAAGTATTGTCGAAAAAGAAAATTGTTTAGATGAATTAGAGCGCATGACTAATTGTGCAACAGATATTCTAGATAAGTTAGAGTTGCCTTATAGAAAAATAATTTTATGTTCTGGTGATATGGGTTTTAGTGCAGAAAAAACCTATGATATTGAAGTATGGTTACCATCAGAAAACAAGTATCGCGAAATATCGTCATGCTCTTCTTGTTCAACATTTCAGGCACAAAGAATGAAATCAAGATATAAAAATAAAAACAAAGAAACTGTTTTTGTTGGAACATTAAATGGTAGTGGCTTAGCTGTGGGCAGAACATTAATTGCCGTACTAGAAAACTATCAACAAAAAGATGGTTCGATTATTGTTCCTAAGGTGCTGCGACCGTATATGAATAATTTGGAATTGATTTCAGCTAAATAAAGTTGTTTTAATTACATAGATAGTATAAGTATTCACATAATTTATAAGGAGATTTATGGAAGGTTCGGGAATAGGACAGTTTATACCGTTAATTTTAATTTTTGTTATTTTTTATTTTTTCTTAATCAGACCACAGCAAAAAAAAGTTAAAGAGCATAAAGCTATGGTCGAAAGTCTAAAAAGAGGTGACAAGGTTGTCACTTCTGGTGGTATTACAGGAACAGTTGAGAGACTAATTGACAATGATAAAGTTGAAGTAGAAATTGCTGAAAATGTAAAAGTTGAGATAGTTAAATCTACCGGTATTCAAAGTCTTGTTAATACAAATACTCAAGAAGTTAAAAAATAATTATTTTTAGTTAAGTGCTTTATTTCTCTAAGTTAAGAATAATATTTATAATTCTTTTTTCAGTTTTATTTATTTTAATTGCTTCATCAAATCTTTTTAAGTTTGATGATAGTTTTTTTGATAAAAAAATTAACTTAGGATTAGATCTCCAGGGTGGATCATATCTGTTACTTGAAATTGATAATGAACCTGTAATTGAACAAAAATTACAAAACCTAACAACAACAATCAGAAATTACTTCAAAGAAAAAAATATTAAAATAAACAACATAAAAATAGATAATCAAAATATTTTTTTTAATGTATCAGATAATGATAAGCAATCTGTCTTAGATATTTTTCAGGATGAAAATAGTGATCTTAATCCTTATTACCCAAGATTTAAATCACATCAGTTAGAAATTGAAGATACAGGATTAAATTTTAAAGTTAATTTTTCAAGACAGGGTTTAATTAAACTTAAAACTTCCTCTCAAGACCAAGCTATAGAAATAGTTAGAAGAAGGGTAGATGAGGTTGGAACTAATGAACCCAATATACTTAAAAGAGGGAATAACCGAATTTTAGTTGAGCTTCCTGGATTAGATGATCCAATGAGAATAAAATCATTACTTGGAAAAACTGCAAACCTTACATTTCGATTTGTAACAAATGACGAAAATGATCGTTTTGGTGTTGAAAAGTTAAAATTTGAAAATGGTCTAGAAGAAGCCACAGTTAGTAAAAGAATTATAATAAGTGGTGAAAATTTACTCGATGCTCAACCAAAAATGGATACACAAACAAACCAAACAATTGTTTCATTTACATTAGATAGAGTAGGTGCAAAAAGATTTGGTAAAGCAACTTCAACAGGTATTGGTAAGCAATTGGCAATTGTTTTAGATGGTAAAATTATTAGCGCACCTGTAGTTAGAGATACTATTGCCAGTGGATCTGGTCAGATAAGCGGTGGCTTTACTTTTCAAACAGCAACTGATTTAGCTTTATTGTTAAGATCAGGAGCATTACCTGCTCCATTAGAAATAATTGAAGAAAGAACAGTTGGTCCAGATCTTGGGCAAGATTCAATTAACGCAGGAATGATTGCTTTGGCGATAGGTTTTATGTTGGTGATAATTTTTATGTTTGTAAAATATAAAATTTTTGGATTAATTACCAATGTAACACTAATAGTTAATTTGTTTATACTTTTAGGTGTTTTAACTTTATTTGAGGCCACTTTAACATTACCTGGTATTGCAGGAATTATACTAACGGTAGGTATGGCTGTTGATGCAAATGTTTTAATTTTTGAGAGGATAAAAGAAGAATTAAAAGACGAGACTAATAATATTTTGGCTTTTGATGGTGGTTATACTAAATCCAGAACAGCAATTTTAGATGCTAATATTACTACATTATTAGCTGCAATTATTTTATTTTTCATGGGTTCAGGCCCAGTCAAAGGTTTTGCTGTAACCTTGGGAGTTGGAATATTTACAACATTATTTTCAGTTTATTTTATAGCAAGATTATTCACTAGCATTTATGTATCAAGAAATAAAAATAAGGAAAAATTGATATAATGATTGCTTTTAATAAATATTATAATCATTTTAATTTACTATCATCAGTTTTAATTGTTGTTTCATTATTATTATTAATATTTAAAGGACTTAATTTTGGTATAGACTTTAAAGGTGGGACATTAATTGAATTAAGAGCTTCAGATTCTAAAATAAATGTTAGTTCATTAAGAGATAGATTTAACCAAATGGATTTAGGAGATGTTTCAGTTAAGAAATTTGGTAATGATACTGATTTTTTGGTAAAATTTGAAAATAAAGACAATAAGAAGAACATCATTGAAGAAATAAAAGCTAATTTAGATAAATCTTTTGGAAACAACTATGATTTTAGAAGAGTTGAAAATGTTGGTCCAAAAGTTAGTGCTGAGTTATTAAAATCAGGTGTAATAGCAATATCTTTATCATTAGCATTAATGCTGATTTATATTTGGATAAGATTTGAATGGCAGTTTAGTTTAGGTGCAATTTTAGCTTTGTTTCATGATGTTATTGTAACTCTAGGAGTTTTTTCATTATTTAGTTTAGAAATAAACTTATCAATTATAGCAGCTGTATTAACAATAGTAGGATATTCTATGAATGATACAGTGGTCATTTTCGATCGTGTAAGAGAAAATTTGAGAAAATATTCAGATATTAAAATTTTTGAATTAACAAATATTTCAATTAATGAAACTTTATCAAGAACAATAATAACCTCAGCAACTACTTTACTAGCTTTATTAGCTATCTATTTTTTTGGTGGTGAGATACTTAAAGGATTTTCACTTGCTATGATATTGGGTGTTGTTTTTGGAACTTATTCCTCTATTTATATAGCGAATACTGTTCTAGTAAGATTAAGAGTTTCTCAAAAAACAGTTTTGAGAGAAGACGATCAAAATAAATTAAATTAATCATTAAAAATTTAAAAATTACATTATAATACTTCACAATATTATAATTATTTTATGAATACAAAACTTTGGTATCCATCCAATAAAACAAAAAAAAAATCAAATTTATTCAAATTTGAAAAATTTATATCCAAAAAATTTAATAAAAAATTTAATGAAAATTTTAAAAAAATTCATGATTGGTCGGTGAAAAACCAAGGTGATTTCTGGAGTAGTGTGTGGGATTTCACAAATGTAAAGGGGGTAAAGGGTAATACTAAAATTAAAAAATCAAAAATTTTTTTTAGGAATATTTTTTTACCATACTCAAAATTAAATTTTTCTGAAAATTTACTTTCAAAAAATACAAAAGATAAAGCAATTACTTTTATTAGTGAAAATGGTTATCGCGAAATACGAAATTGGAATGAATTAAATGAAAATGTAAAAAATATTTCAAATAATTTTAAAAAATTAAATGTTAAGCCAAAAGATAGAATAGCAGCTTATATGCCAAATATACCTGAAACAGTAGAGGCATTTTTGGGCTCTGTTGCTATTGGAGCTATATGGTCTTCATGTTCGCCAGATTTTGGAATTAATGGTGTTATAGAGAGATTTTCTCAAATTAAACCGAAAATTTTAATTGTTACTGATCAATATTTTTACAATGGAAAAAAAATTAATATTTTAGAGAGAATTCCTGAAATAATAAAAAAAATTCCTTCTATAAAGCATGTAATTATATCCATTTATCCAGGTCAGCCTGTTTTAAAAAAAAAACCAAAATATAAAAATATCAAAACACATTATTGGAACAATATTATTAAAGAAAATGTTTCAAAATTTAAATTTCCTAAATTTGATTTTGAACATGATTTAGCAATTCTTTATTCTAGTGGTACAACAGGCAAACCTAAATGTATTTGCCATAAAAATGGTGGTGTATTAATTCAGCATTTAAAAGAACATCAACTACATTGTAATATTAAAGAAAATGATAATGTTTTTTATTTTACAACATGTGGGTGGATGATGTGGAATTGGTTAATTTCAGTTCTAGCCTCAAAAGCATCAATTGTATTATTCGATGGTTTCCCTATGTATAAACGTGATGATCTTCTTGTAAAAATAGCCAATAAAGAAAATATAACCTTATTTGGAGTTAGTGCTAAATATATAGATGCATTAAGAAAAACAAAAAAAAACCTTAAAAAAATTTATAAGCTAGAAAAACTTAGAACTATTTGCTCTACTGGATCTCCATTATCATCAGATTGTTTTAAATTTGTATATAAGAATATTAAAAAAAATGTTCATTTGGCATCTATTTCAGGAGGAACAGATATTGTTTCTTGTTTTGTTTTGGGTAATTTATATCAACCTGTTCATGCAGGAGAAATACAAAGCAAAGGTTTAGGTATGGATGTTCGAGTATTTAACGAAAAGGGAAAGTCTATTTTAAATCAGAAAGGGGAATTGGTTTGTGTTAATCCTTTTCCATCAATGCCCTCAAAATTTTGGAATGATCGTAAAGATACTAAATTTAAAAAAGCTTATTTTAATAAATATAGAAATATATGGCACCATGGTGATTACGCACAAATAACAAATAATAATGGATTAATAATATCAGGAAGATCAGATACAACTTTAAATCCTGGTGGTGTAAGACTTGGTACTGCTGAAATTTACTCTGAGGTAGAGCGGTTTACAGAAATTAAAGAGTCTTTAGTTGTTGGACAATCTTGGGATAATGATGTTCGAATAATTCTATTTGTAATTTTAAATTCAGAGTATCAACTTGATGATAATTTATTAAAAAAATTGAAATTACAAATTAGAAAAAACGCATCACCTAGACATGTTCCAAGAAAAATAATTCAAGTAAATGATATACCAAGAACTAAAAGTGGTAAAATTGTTGAGTTAGCAGTCAAAAATATAATTGAAGGAATTACAATAAAAAACAAAGAAGCTTTGGCTAACCCAGAAAGTTTAAACCAATATAAAGATATTTTAGAGCTACAAAATTAATTAATTAATATAAGTTTTGAGCTATTACCATTGTAAGTAACATTGGTAAAGATAATAAAGTATTTGTTCTTGAAAATAGCATCGCTGTTTTTGCTGATTTTGCTTTTGTATCAGGATCACTTTCGACAATTCCTAACGCTCTTTTTTGATTTGGCCAAATTACAAACCAAACGTTAAATGCCATTATAATTCCTAGCCACATTCCAATACCTATTGCAGTATGTTTAGGAACACCTGAACCAATACTTAGAATCATTGCATCATGAAGATATCCATTTAGAAGAGCAAGAATTAAACCTGAAAGAACAGTAAATGCAGCTGCCCATCTGAAATAAAATAATGCAGCTGGTGCTATTACTTTACCAATAGCTGGTTTTTGTTCATCTGGAATTTTTCCCATATTTGGAATTTGAACGAAGTTAAAATACCAAAGTAATCCAATCCACATAATTGCAACAATTACATGTATGTATCTAAACAACCAGCTCCAAAATAGTGTATCAAAAGCTATTCCATCATTTAAATAAAACAATCCTAAAAACAACAAAATAGCAATTGCTAGTGATGCATGAACTGTTTTTGATAACGATGATAATAAATTACTCATGATTCTTTAAACTATACACTAATTTTTGAATATTTTTAAGTTGTTAAATTTAGGTCAAGAGAGGTTTTAAAAATTGTCCGGTATAACTTCCCTCAACTTTGCATACTTCTTCAGGTTTTCCTTCGGCGACAATATTACCACCTTTTACACCACCTTCAGGACCCATATCCACTATGTAATCTGCTGTTTTAATTACATCTAAATTATGTTCAATGACAACTACTGTGTTTCCAAGTTTTACAAATGTATGAAGTATCTCTAAAAGTTTTTTAATATCATGTTGATGCAATCCTGTAGTTGGTTCGTCTAATATATACATTGTTCTTCCTGTTGATCTTTTTGATAGTTCTTTTGCAAGCTTAATTCGTTGCGCTTCACCTCCTGATAGTGTAGTTGCTTGCTGACCAATTTTTATATAACCCAATCCAACTTTTTTAAGAGTTAACAATTTCGTTTTTATATTAGATATATTTTCAAAATACTCACATCCTTCATCAACTGACATATCTAAAACATCGGCAATACTTTTGCCTTTAAATTTGATTTCTAAAGTTTCTCTATTATATCTTGTTCCTTTACATTCATCACACTGTATATATACATCAGGTAAAAAATGCATTTCATATGTGATTACACCATCACCTTCACAAGCCTCACATCTGCCTCCTTTAACATTAAAGGAAAATCTTCCTGGTTTATAACCTCTCGTTTTTGATTCTGGTAAACTTGTAAACCAATCTCTTATAGGCCCAAAGGCACCAGTATATGTTGCTGGATTAGATCTTGGAGTTCTACCGATAGGAGACTGATCAATATCAATTATTTTATCAATTAATTCTACCCCCTTATAACCTTTAAATGATTTAGGCGTTTTTCTTGCTTTATTATTTAAAGTTAAATTTAAGGCATGAAATAATGTTTGTAATATTAGTGTAGATTTTCCACTTCCAGAAACACCAGTAACACATGTAAAGGTCCCGGTTGGAATTTTAAGATTAACATTATTCAAATTATTTCCACTTGCACCATTGATTTCAACAAATCTTCCATTTTTAGCTAAACGTCGTGATTTTGGAATTTCAATTGTTTTTTTGTTAGCAAGATACTGTCCAGTAATACTATGTTTATCTTTTTTAATTTCTTCATATGATCCTTGTGCTGTTATCTCTCCTCCATTACTTCCAGCTTCAGGGCCAAGATCAATAATATGATCTGCATTTTCCATTGTCTCAGTGTCATGCTCTACAACAATGACAGTATTACCAAGATCTCGTAATCTTTTTAATGCATTAATTAGTTTTACATTGTCTTTTTGATGTAAACCAATTGAAGGTTCGTCCAACACATATAATACACCTGTCAAACCAGATCCAATCTGCGAAGCTAATCTT
This sequence comes from Pelagibacteraceae bacterium AG-349-O05, assembly GCA_003281005.1. GTDB lineage: Bacteria > Pseudomonadota > Alphaproteobacteria > Pelagibacterales > Pelagibacteraceae > Pelagibacter. Next base: position 50,966 of record QCDE01000005.1, on the reverse strand, counting down.
ATTCTTTGTGCTTCACCACCTGATAATGTCCCAGATTCTCTTGATAGTGTTAAATAATCTAAACCAACGTTAAGAAGAAAATTTAATCTTTCATTAATTTCTTTTAAAACATGTTCAGCAATTTTAAATTGTCTTTTATCAAGGTTATTTTCTAAATTTTTAAACCACTCTGCTGCATCTAAAATAGATTTTTTTGTTACTTCACTAATGTTTAAATCATTGATTTTAACACATAATGCCTCTTCTTTTAATCTGTCACCATTACATGCTTCACATGCGGTGTCAGATTGATATTCAGCAATAGCTTCTCTTTTCCATTCGCTATCAGATTCTAAAAATCTTCGTTCAAGATTATTAATTACACCTTCAAAAGTTTTTTTGTAAGAATATTTCTCGTATCCATCATCATAATTAAATTTAATCTCATCTTCATCTGAGCCATAAAGAATAATATCTTTAATTTTTTTTGGTAATTTTTTCCATTTTTCATCTAAAGAAAAACCATAATGTTTTGCTAAAGATGCTAAAGTTTGAGCATAATACAATGTAGTTGATTTTGACCAAGGTTCGATTGCTCCATCAGCTAAACTTTTCCTTTCATCAGGAACAACTAAATTTGGATCAACATTTAATTTCATTCCAATTCCCTCACACTCTTCACAAGCTCCATAGGGGCTATTAAATGAAAATAGTCTTGGCTCAATTTCTTCAATTGTAAAACCACTTTCAGGACAAGCAAACTTTGTAGAGTAAATTAACTTTTCAATTTTTCTAAATTTCTGTGGAAGTGTTTCATCCTCATATTCGACAAAAACTAAACCATTAGCTAAATTTACAGCTGTTTCAATACTTTCGGCTAATCTGTTTCCAAGTTTTGAATTTAAAACTATTCTATCGACTAAGACTGAAATATCATGTTTAAGCTTTTTATCTAGATTAGGTGATTTTTCTATATCATATAAAACATTATCAATTTTAATTTTTCTAAATCCTCTTCTTTTATAACTTAAAATATCTTTTTTATATTCACCCTTACGACCTCTAACTACTGGGGCATAAATATATATAGTTGATTTTTTTGGTAATTTTTTAACTAAATCTACTATTTGTGTAATTGTTTGAGAGGTTATTGGTTTACCAGTAAATGGTGAGTAAGGGATACCCGCTCTAGCGTATAATACCCTCATGTAATCATATATTTCAGTTACAGTTGCAACAGTAGATCTTGGGTTTTTTGAGGTATTTTTTTGCTCTATTGCGATAGCTGGACTTAATCCTTCAATTAAATCAACATTTGGCTTTTTCATTTTATCTAAAAACTGACGTGCATATGCAGATAAACTTTCAACATATCTTCTTTGACCTTCTGCATAAATAGTGTCAAAAGCTAAAGACGATTTTCCAGACCCTGATAGACCCGTTATGACCACAAATTTGTTTTTTGGAATCTCTACAGTAACATTCTTCAAATTATGTTCTTTAGCGCCCTTAATAACTATCTTTTTCATCATAATTTTAGTTGCTTTGAGTTAATAAAATTAATATTCAGAAGAATTGTGGTATAATTCTAATTAACTAATTTAACAAATATTAAATATTATGGCTGGAAGTTTAAATAAAGTATTATTAATTGGTCGTTTGGGCGCAGATCCCGAAATTAAGCAAATGGTGAATGGTAAAAGTGTAGCCAGATTAAGCCTTGCAACAAGTCAATCCTGGAAAGATAAAAATACAGGAGAAAGAAAAGAAAAAACTGAGTGGCACCGTGTAGTTGTATTTAACGAGGGTTTAGTAAATGTTGTTCAACAATATTTAAAAAAAGGTGCTCAAGTTTATGTTGAGGGGCAACTTACAACAAGAAAATGGAAAGACGAACAATCAGGACAAGATAAATACTCAACTGAAATAGTTATACAAGGATACAATTCTTCACTGACAATGTTGGGTGGAGGAAACTCTGGTGGTGGAATTCAAAATGACACAACTCAACAAAATAACATTGAGGATTCTTCCCAATTGTCAGATATGGATGATGAAATTCCATTTTAATTTCTATGAAAAATACCGAAGAGTTTAAAGATAAAAATATAAAATTAATCTCAATGCATGATGAGATGAGCTCATCATATCTTTCTTATGCAATGAGTGTAATTGTTAGTCGTGCTCTCCCTGATGTAAGAGATGGATTAAAACCCGTTCACAGAAGAATTTTATATGCAATGTACAAGGGCGGATATGATTGGTCTAAACAATTTAGAAAATCTGCAAGAATAGTCGGAGATGTTATTGGTAAATATCACCCACATGGTGATCAATCCGTTTATGATGCTTTGGTTAGGATGGTGCAAGATTTCTCTATGAGTTTACCGTTAATTCAAGGCCAAGGAAATTTTGGTTCTATAGATGGCGATCCTGCTGCTGCAATGAGATATACCGAAACTCGTTTATCTAAAGTTTCTCAATATCTGATTGATGATATTGAAAAAAATACAATTACGTTCAAAAGCAATTATGATGAAACTGAGAAAGAACCAAGTGTTTTACCAGCACAGTTTCCAAATTTATTAGTAAATGGTGCAGGTGGTATTGCTGTTGGTATGGCAACAAGTATACCTCCTCATAATTTAGGTGAAATTATAGATGGTACTTTGGCCTTAATAGATAATAAAGATATTAAAATTAGAGAGTTAATGAAACATATACCTGGTCCAGATTTTCCAACCGGTGGTGTAATTATAGGTAAAGATATAATTAAACAAGGGTATAAAAACGGAAGAGGGTCCTTTAAGATAAGAGGTGAAATCTCAATTGAACAACAAAAAAATGGACGTGAAAGACTGGTAATAACTTCAATACCCTATCAAGTTAATAAATCCGTTTTAAACGAAAGGATTGCTCAGTTAGTAAGAGAAAAAAAGATAGAAGGAATAAGAGATATTAGAGACGAGTCTAACAGAGAAGGTATTCGGGTAGCAATAGATTTAAGAAACGGTGTAGAACCAGAAACTATAAAGAGACAATTATATAAAAACACTCAAATAGAGAGCTCATTTGGTTTTAATACTTTAGCAATTGTTGAAGGAAAACCTCAAACTTGCACACTAAAAGATTTTTTATCTAATTTTTTAACATTTAGAGAAGATTTGGTTATTAAGAAAACTAAATTTGATCTTCAAAAAGCAGAGGAACGTGCTCATATACTAATAGGATTATCAGTTTCAGTTGAAAATTTAGATAAAATAATAAAAATTATTAGATCATCTAAAACACCTGATGATGCTAAAATAGCAATTCTAAAAACTAAATGGAAAATAAACAAATCACAAAAATTAATTTCTTTAGTAGAGGGAAAAAAGGGTAAAAACCTTTATTCTTTATCTGAACAACAAGTTTTAGCTATTTTAGAATTAAGACTTCAAAAATTAACTGCATTAGGAATAAATGAGATCGAAGTTGAAATTAAAAAATTAGCTGCGCTAATCATTAAATATAAAAAGATTATTTCATCAAAAAAAGAACTTTTAAAAGTAATCAGTGAAGAATTAAAAAATATTAAAGAAAAATTTGCTATTCCAAGAAGAACTAAAATTATAGATGCTGTTTTAAATTACGATATTGAAGAAACTATACAAAAACAATCAGTAATAATTACGGTTACATTACAAGGATACATAAAAAGAGGCTCTTTAGATGGAGTAAAAAAACAAAAAAGAGGTGGTAAGGGAAAATCAGGCATAACAACTCGAGATCAAGATTCTGTTGTTCAAACATTATCTGTAAATACTCATACTTCAGTACTCTTCTTTTCTACCGAAGGTTTAGTTTATAAGATTAAGGCATGGAAAATTCCAGAGGGCTCATCATCATCTAAAGGAAAGTCTTTATTTAATATTTTACCTTTAAAAAGTCACCAAGCAATAAGCTCAATTATGCCAATGCCTGAAGATGAAACAGACCTAAAAAATTATCAAATAATTTTTGCTACAGCGCAGGGAAAAGTAAGAAAAAATAGTTTAGAAGATTTTTCATCAATTAATGCATCTGGAAAAATTGCAATGAAATTAGATAATAATGATAAAATTGTAGGTGTCAAAATTTGTAAAGATGATCAAGATGTAATTTTAAGCACAAAATTTGGAAAATGTATTAGATTTGAAGCTAAGAAGCTAAGAGTTTTTAAAGGCAGATCTTCTAAAGGAATTAAAGGAATAGAGTTAGCATCAAATGATCAAATAGTATCTTTATCAGTCATTGATAATGATAAAATTAATAAAAACGGAAAAAAATCAAAAGATGAAAAATCTGAATTAAAAGCAAGAGAGAAATTTGTTTTATCAATAAGTGAGAATGGTTATGGTAAAAAAACCTCACATACAGATTACAGAGTTACTAACAGAGGTGGAAAGGGTATTATAGGAATAGTAAATTCACCAAGAAATGGGAATATTACTTCATCCTTCCCTGTTTTTGAAGGTGATGAAATTTTAATTTCTACTAACAAAGGTAGGGTTATAAGAGTTGCGGTTAAAGAAATTAGAACTGCAGGCAGAAATACCCAAGGTGTTAGAATAATTAAGTTATCAGGAGAAGAAAAAGTTGTTTCGGCAATTAAAATTGATGATAATTTAATTTAATGAGTAAAATAGCAATTTATCCAGGAACATTTGATCCAATTACTTTTGGTCATATAGATGTAATAAAAAAATCATTAAAATTGTTTGATAAAGTAGTAGTAGGTGTCTCAGACGAAAGTAACAAAGATTATTTATTTAGTTCTGATGAAAGAATAGAAATAGTAAATAAAGCTTTATTTAAAGATCTAAAGTTAAATAGAAAAAAAATAAAAGTTGTTTCTTTTGGATCTTTAACTACTGATTTGTGTAAAAAATATAATTCAAACATAATTTTAAGAGGATTAAGAGCTGTATCTGATTTTGAGTACGAATTTCAATTAGCTGGTATGAATAGAAAATTGAACCAAAATATAGAAACAATTTTTTTAATGTCTGATGTAGAAAATCAAATCATTTCATCAAGATTTGTTAAAGAGATTGTTAAATTAAAAGGTGATATAAAAAAATTTACTACAAAAAGTACAATTAAATCTTTAAAAGATAAATATGAATAAAATTTTTATAAAAATACTGATTTTGTTTTTTTTAATTACTAATCAATCAATAGCTGAGGAGAATATAATGATATTAAAATTAAAAGATGGTGATGTTAAAATTGAATTATTCGAAGATGTTGCACCAAATCATGTAAAAAGAATTAAGGAATTAGCAAATAGTGGAAAATACGATAACGTTGTTTTTCACAGAGTTATAGATGGTTTCATGGCTCAAACAGGAGATGTAAAATTTGGCAATTCAGTGTCAAAAGATTTTGACCTAAGAAGAGCTGGTATGGGTGGTTCTGACTTCCCAGATTTAAAGCAAGAATTTAATAGCTTACCACATGATAGAGGGACTTTATCAATGGCAAGATCTCAAGATCCTGATAGTGCAAATAGTCAATTTTTTATTTGTTTTCAGCCAGCTCCATTTTTAGATCGACAATATACAGTTTTTGGAAAAGTAATAGAAGGAATGGAATTTGTTGATAAAATCAAAAGAGGTGACCAAAACAATAATGGTGCTGTTACTGATCCAGATAAAATTATTAGTTTCAAATCTCAATAATTTTTTTAATGGCATTAAAAAAATTTGCCTTTAACGTTTTAAAAAAAAACAATTTTGCTAGGTGTGGATTAATAAAGACTCATCGTGGGAATATACATACCCCAGCATTTATGCCTGTTGGAACACAAGCTACGGTAAAAGCTTGCACGATAGATGATATAAAAAAAACTGGATCAGAAATAATACTTTCAAACACATATCATTTAATGATACGCCCAGGTGTTGAAAGAATTAAATCAGCTGGCGGTCTCCATAAATTTATGAATTGTGATTTACCTATTTTAACTGACTCTGGTGGATTTCAAGTCATGTCTTTGTCAAAATTAAATAAAATTGATAGAGAGAAGGGTGCTATATTTAACTCTCATGTTGATGGAAAAAAATTTTACTTAAGTCCAGAAGAGAGTATACGGATTCAGTTGGGTTTAAATTCTGATATTGTGATGATTATGGATGAGTGTCCAAAAAAAACTAATGATTATAATGTAATAAAAAAATCTATGGATTTATCACTTTACTGGGCAGAAAGATCTAAAGTAGCATTTGGAAAAAATCCACATAAAGCTTTATTTGGTATAGTCCAAGGAGGTCTGTTTAAAGATTTAAGATTAAAATCTCTTCAAGAGTTAATTAAAATTGGTTTTGATGGGTATGCACTCGGAGGATTAGCTGTAGGAGAAACTCAACATGAAATGTTTAACGTTTTAGATGATATTAAAGAAAACTTACCTTTTGAAAAACCACACTATTTAATGGGTGTTGGAACTCCATCAGATATTTTGGGTGCTGTAAAAAGAGGTATAGATATGTTCGACTGTGTATTGCCAACTAGATCTGGTAGAACAGGTTTGGCTTTTACATGGCAGGGAAGAATCAATATTAAAAATAAGAAATATCAAAATGACAACAACCCACTTGATCCAAATTGCAAAAATCTCAATTTAAATAAATATTCAAAAAATTATTTAAATCACTTATTTAATACTAATGAAATTTTAGCCTCAATGTTATTGACGCTAAATAATATTAATTTTTATCAAGAATTAATGGCCTCCATCAGAAAAAATATTAATGAAGGTACTTTTGATGAATTTCACGATAAATACATTGATAAGTTGTAGAGGCTTTATAGATTTGGTTAAAATTGTCATTTGAAAAAAAATAATAATTCTGTATATAACAACTATTCAATTTGAATAATTTGGGGGCCCTTAGCTCAGTTGGTAGAGCAATTCCCTTTTAAGGAATGGGTCGATGGTTCGAGTCCATCAGGGCTCACCACTAATTCAATTAACTTAAATTAATTGGTGGATAATCTAAAATAACCTCATTCATCCATTCATTGAGTTGCTTTATTCTTGTGTCTGATGAGGGGTGAGTACTCATAAATTGAGGTGGCTCTTTACCTTTATTAAATTCTTTCATTCTTTCCCAAATTTTAACTGTCTCTCTAATATCGAAACCAGATAAAGATGAAAAAATCATACCTAAATAATCAGCTTCACTTTCTTGTTTTCTATTGAATGGATTCATTATTCCTAATTGAGCCAACATGCCCACGGTATCCATACCTGTTGTTCTATTAATATCAGATAATACACCTCCACTAGCTATATCAATTATTCTAGCACCTGTATTTAGTAACACTCCTCGACTTGCTCTTTCCACAGAATGTTTAGCAACTGCATGAGCTACTTCATGACCCATAACAGCAGCCAAACCATTTGTATTTTTAGTAACATCAAGAATACCAGTATAAACTGCTATTTTACCACCTGGCATACACCAAGCATTTCTTACTTTTTTATTATCAATTAAAATATATTCCCAATCAAAATTTGCTGTTGGATCTTTCAAATTAGATCTATAAAAATATTCACTAATAGAATCTTCCATTTTTTTACCAATTTCTTTTATTTGATTTAATGTTTTTAAGTCATCACTCATTTTTTCTTTTTCTTTAACTTTTTCATAAATTTCAGCTGCCTGTGCATTTAATTTAGCCTCAGGTATAATTTTTAATTGTTTTCGATCAGTTATTGGAGCACTAGAACAAGAGTGCAAAAGTATACTTCCACATCCACAACCTATATATGTCAAAAATTTTCTTCTATCCATATCTACCTAAAATTGATAATAGTATTTTAACATGAATCTTAATAACAAAATTTTAATTGTATTATTTATCATTGCAATTGTTTTTGTTGTATACGCTAGTTATAGTTAATTTTAAATATGGCAAAAAAAGGCTCAAAAAAATCTTTTTCATTAACTTTAAGAAATTATTTTATTACTGGTGTTGTTGTTTTGATTCCAATTGGTTTTACACTTTATTTAACTAAAATTTTAATAGGTATTTCATCAAATTTAATTCCTAAAAATATTAATCCAAATAGTTATTTGCCATTTAATATTCCTGGAGTTGAAATTGTTATTTCAATCTTATTAATAACTATTGTTGGCGGACTTTCATTATCATTTTTTGGTAGAAGAATTTTAAAATTGATTGATGATTTGTTTAAAAGAATTCCATTTTTAAGAACCGTTTATTCAGCAATTGTTCAAATGACCGAAACCTTTTCAAAAAAAGATGATGGTAAAAAGAGTGTTGTTTTAATTGAATATCCTAGAAAAGGAGTTTGGGCCGTCGGTTTTGCTACAAAAGAAAACAAAGGAGAGATGGCAGAAAAAACAGGAAAAAATTTGATTAATGTTTTTGTGCCAACAACTCCAAATCCTACTAGTGGTTTTTTATTAATGTTCCCAATAGAAGATGTAATTTATTTAAACATGTCTTTTGAAGAAGCGTCTAAATTTATAGTTTCAGCAGGAACTTCTACCAAAACTTAGGCAATATCATTTATTATATCAGCCCTATCGTACAATTTTATCAAAGGTTTAAATTTACTTATATCTTCATTTGATTTTTCTATTCTTCTTATTTCCTTTTCAGCTAATAAGAAAAGATCACTATTCTGAATTGGATCTGCTAACTTAAAGTTTTTTACACCACTTTGCTTAAATCCTAAAATATCACCAAACCCTCGTAATTTCATATCTTCTTCAGATATTAAAAAACCATCGTTAGTGTCTTTTAAAATTTTAATTCTTTTTTTTGCGTTTTCGCTTAGATTAGATTTAAACATTAATATGCATGTCGAATCTTTATTACCACGTCCAACTCTGCCTCTTAATTGATGAAGTTGAGATAAACCAAATTTGTTAGCATTTTCAATTATAATTGTATTTGCATTTGGAAAATCTATCCCAACCTCAATAATCGTTGTAGAAACCAAAATCTTAAATTTATTATTTAAAAAATTATTTAGTATTTCATTTTTTTCGTTCGCATCAGTTTTTCCATGAAGCAAACATACTTGATTTGGAAACTTACTTTCCAAATATTCATACTTTTTTACAGCTGATGAATGATCTAATTTTTTAGATTCTTCAATTAATGGACAAACCCAAAAAATTTGATTTCCTATGTTAATTTCTTTTTTTATAAATTTTAAAACATCTTCAATTTTAACCTCTAATTTACTATACGTTTTAATTGGTTTTCTATTTTTAGGTTTTTCTCTAATTATTGAAATATCCATATCACCATAAATTGTCATTGTTAGAGTTCTAGGTATAGGTGTTGCTGTCATTAATAATATATCACAATTTGGTCCACCTTTATCTGACAATCTTTTTCTCTGACTCACTCCAAACTTATGTTGTTCATCTATAATTATTAATCCTAATTTTTTAAAAATTACTTTTTTTTGAAATAATGCATGTGTTCCAAAGATAATATCAATTTTATTATTTTCTAATTTTTTATGAATTTCTTTTTTTAATTTATATTCAGATTTTCCAGAAATAAGATCTATATTTATACTTTTAGGAAATATTTTTTTTGCAAGAATAAAATGTTGATTTGCTAGAATTTCAGTAGGAGCCATAAAAGCAACCTGGAAACCAGAATTTATGCTATTTATTGCTGCTAAAAGAGACACTATTGTTTTTCCACTACCAACGTCTCCTTGCAAAAGTCTAAACATTTTATTTGGTGAACTTAAGTCTTTGTTGATTTCGTTAAGTGATTTTTGTTGATCACCTGTCAAAGAGAATTCTAATTTACCTATTATAGTATTTTGTTTATTTAAATTAATAACTTTATTTTTTTTTTTTATTTTTTTTATTTTTTTTCTTATTTCAGAATTAACAAGAAATGTTGAAAATATTTCATCAAAAGCAAGTCTTTGATAGAAATTTGATTTATAATTTCCAATATTTTCAGGTTTGTGCAGTTCTTTAATTGAGCTATTCCAACTTATATTTTTAAATTTAGATAAAATACTTTTAGAGTGCCATTCATTAAAAACAGGTAAACTATTGATTATTTGTTTTAAGATTTTATTATATATTTTTTCAGAAATACCTTCAGTCAATGAGTATTTATTATGAGTCTGTTTGATCAAAGCAGAATCTTCAGAAACATATTTTGGATTTGTAATTTGGTATTTATTCCTAAAATGACCTATTTTACCACTAACAGTAATTTCTTTCCCCAAAGGCAGGATTTTTTTAATATAACCTTCATAACTATTAAAAAAAATACAATTTATTTCCCCTGTCTCGTCAGTGCACAGGACTTTGTTAGGTAATTTTCTTACTCTTGGGAAGTTATATTTTTGAGGGATTATTGTAACTGTTTGTATTTCACCAATTTTTAAATCTTTAATTTTTGAAGACAAACTTCTATCTGTATAAGATTTTGGAAGTTTCCATAGCAAATCAAATAGATTATTAATATTTTTCTTCTTTAATAAATTTTTTGTTTTAGTCCCTACACCTTTTAAAGAACTTAAATCTGACAATAAATATTCATAATTTGTTTTATTATTCATCAACAACTAATATATTCTAATAATTATGATCAATATAGATGAATTAAAAAAAAAAATTATTTACCGATCTAATTATAGAGGCACAAAAGAAATGGATAATCTTTTGGGTGCATTTACAAAAAAATATATAAATAATTTAAATGAAAATGATCTTCTTGATTTAGAAAAACTACTGAATATTGATGACACAAATTTGTATAATTTTTACAATGGTTTTAAAACCGATATTGAATTTGAAAATAATAATATCAATTTCTTATATAAAAATTTTGATTATTCAAAAAAATGATGGCGGAGAGACTGGGATTCGAACCCAGGAAAGAGTTGCCCCTTTGCCGGTTTTCAAGACCGGTGCTTTCAACCGCTCAGCCATCTCTCCGTGAGCAAGGTTTTATAATTATAATTATTTAATTCAACCATAAAATAGTCTAATAAACTTATTAATTACAACTACCATGATTTCCTATGAACAAAGAATTTAACAAAGGCTTATTACTTGCTGGTTCAGGATCTTTTTGGTGGGGATTTTTTGGTGTAATTTATTTTAAATATATTGCTTTTATTGGTTATATCGAATTAGTAGTTCATAGATGTTTATGGACAGCCTTTACATTAATTTTAACTACTTTTTTTTTCTCTAAATGGAGTATCTTTTTTGAAATTATAAAAAATAAATCAAATTTATTTCACTTGTTTACATCAGGTTTTTTAATTTTTATAAATTGGGGTGTCTGGATATATGCTATCGCAACAAATAGAATTATAGATGCAAGTTTTGGCTATTTTATAATGCCTATTTTAAGTGTAATGCTTGGTTATCTCTTTTTTAAAGAAAGACTTAATAGAAAAAGAGTCTTTTCAATTCTGTTAGTTATTCTATCGATTCTTTTTTTAGTAATAGTAAGTATTAAATCATTACCTTGGGTTGGTTTGATGGTTGCATTAAGTTGGGGTTTTTACAATCTTGTAAGAAAAAAAATTAATGTTGATACTGATATAGGCCTTCTTATCGAAAGTTTATTTATTTTACCATTTGCACTATTAGCTTTTTATTTAATATCAAGCAAAGGATATAATGATTTTAAATTATCAGATCCAGCTATGATGATGTTGATTTATCTTGCAGGACCTATGACCGTTATACCTTTATTTTTATATGTAAGGGGTGTTGAGCTATGTGGTTTAGGACCTACTGGTATGATATTTTATATAACTCCTTCATTTCAGTTTTTATTAGGTTATTTTTATTACAACGAGCCTTTTTCAATCACAAAATTAGTTAGTTTTATTTTTATTTGGATTGCTGTAATTATATATTTGAGAGATTTACATGAAACAAATTAATTATTTTTTAGTTTTTATTATAATTTCTATCAACAGCTCATTTGCAGATATTAATAAAGAATTTGAAAATTGGAAACTAAATTTTAAGAAAATAGCACTAGAAAATAATATTTCAGAAAAAACATTTAATATTGCTATGTCCAATACTAAATTTTTATCAGATGTAATAAAATACGATAGATACCAACCCGAATTTTACGAGGATACTAAAACTTATATTTCAAAAAGAACATCCTCCAAAAAAGTTTCCTCAGGAAAAAAATTCTATGAAAAAAATTCAAAATTAATAAATTCTATTGAAAACGAATTTAGTATAGATAGAGAGTTACTATTAGCTTTAATGGGAATTGAAACTAATTTTGGAACCTATGTTGGTAAAATGGATATTTTATCCTCTTTAGCAACCTTAAGTTTTGACAAAAGAAGATCAGAATTTTTTACAAACGAATTATTAATACTTTTACGATTAATAGAAAATGAACAAATAGATTATAAATCATTATATGGATCTTGGGCAGGGGCTTTTGGATTTTTTCAATTTATGCCCTCAACAATGAAAAATTATGCAATTGACTATGATGGCAACGGTTATATTGATTTAAAAAATAATAATGATGCTTATGCTTCTGCATCAAACTATTTAAATAAAATAGGTTGGATAAGTGAGAATCCTTGTTTTTATAGAATTGATTTATCAGACAACATCCCAAGTAAATATCTAAATATTTCTGCAAAAAAACTACATGATAAAAAAAAATTAAAATATTTTAGAAAATATATCAAAAATAATGATCAAATTGATAACAAGTATAATTCCTTTAATGTAGCAATTATAACCCCAGATAAGGATATTATACCAGATGCCGAAACTTTAAATCCAGCTTACATAGTTTTTGATAACTATGAGATAATATTAAAATGGAATAGGTCATTGCGATTTGCTTTAGCTGTTTGTACATTAAAAGATAAATTTAAAAATGAACTTTAAAAAACTCATATTAATTATTTCTATATTTTTTTTTTCAGCATGTAATCAATTTGATCAAAATAATAAATCCTTAGTCTATATTAGTGATCAAAAGTATAGTAATACTGGATTTGCTTTAATTTATGATGATGAATTAAAAAAAGAAAAAAAAATAACTAAAAAAATTGACAATAGGTCTCTATTGATTTTTCATAATAAAATTAAAAAAAATTCATTTGTTAAAATTACCAATCCAGTTAATGATAAGTCAATTATAGCAGAGGTAATCTCTAATAATGCTAAATTCTCTTCTTTTTATAATTCTGTAATTACTCAACGAATTGCTGAAGAATTATCTCTTGATCCAAAAGAACCTTATATTGATCTTGTTCTAATTTCTAAAAATTCAACATTTGTTGCAAAAAAAGCAAAGACTTTTGATGAAGAGAAAAAAGTAGCTGAAAAAGCTCCTGTTGATGGAATTACTATCGATAATCTTGGTAAAGAAAAAGAAAATAAAATCAAAATAAAAAAACACAAATTTTTATACTCAATCAAGATCGCAGATTTTTATTACAGAGACTCAGCAGAAAATATGGTTAATAGAATAAAAGATGAGACAAATATAAAAAAATCTATCATTAAGAAATTATCTAAAACTAAATATAGGGTATTATTAGGACCATTTAATGATATAAAAAAACTAGAAAAATCATTTAATGAAATAAAAATATTAAATTTTGAAAATATAGAAATATTAAAAGATGTTTAGGATATTGTTAATTGTAATCGTTTTAAGTTTTACTTTGGTAAATATTTCAAAAGCTAATTTTGATGTAAAGGCAAGAACTGCAATATTACAAGATTATCATTCCGGAGAAATTCTTTATGAAAAAGATCCAGATATTTCAATTTATCCAGCCTCTATGACAAAAATAATGACAACAATTATTGCTTTTGATTTAATAAAATCGGGCGATCTTAGTTTAGAAGAAAAATTTATAATATCTGAGAGAGCTTGGAGATTATCTACATCTGGATATTCATCGATGTTTATAATGGTAGGTGATCAGGTCTCTGTAGAAAATTTATTGAGAGGCATTATCGTTGCTTCTGGTAATGATGCATGTATTGCATTAGCCGAAGGTGTAGCTGGCACTGAAGAAGAATTTGCAATTTTAATGACTACTAAAGCTAAAGAATTAGGGATGGAAAATACAAACTTTTCTAATTCATCGGGAATAAATGACCCGGATAATTACTCAACTGTTAGAGATATTTTAAAAATGTCTAGATATTTAATTAAAGAACATCCTGAATTTTACAAAATGTTTGCTGAAAAAGAATTTACGTGGGATAGAACAGGAGGTGATCCAATAACTCAAGGAAATAGAAATCCTTTGCTTTATAAAAATCTTGGAGCAGATGGTATAAAAACTGGTTATTTAGCTGTTGAGAAATATTCTTTAGCATCATCAATAGATAGAAATGGCAGAAGATTGATTGCTGTTGGAAGCGGTTTTAATTCAAAAAATGCTAGATCTAAAGAAAGTACAAAATTACTTACATTTGGTCTTACCAACTATGATCTTGTTGAAATAGCTAAAGCCAATAAACCATTACACAAAATCGATGTTTGGTTAGGAAAAGAGAATAGTGTAAAAGCATACACTAAGGAAGATATTTACAAAACAATCAAAAAAGCGAAAAAAAAACTTTTAAAAGTTGCTGTTAAGTATGACGGACCAGTTGAAGCACCAATTAAAAAAGATCAAAAAATAGCCACTCTAAGAGTTGTTTATGATCAGGAACTTGTTGGTGAGTATGATTTACTTTCATCGAAAGAAATTAAAAAAGTTAATTTTTTTACAAGATTAATAAAATCAATAAATTATTTAATTTGGGGTGATGTCTAAAAAACCCATCATTGTTTTTGAGGGTATAGAGGGCAGTGGCAAAAGTCATCATATAAATCAAGTATCTAAATATTTGGATAAAAAGAAAATTAATTATATAAAGATAAGAGAACCAGGTGGAAGTCTTAATTCAGAAAAAATAAGAAGATTAATTTTAAATAAAAAATCTAATTTTAACATTTATACTGATTTACTTTTATATTTAGCAGCTCGTAGTGAAAACATGAATCTTATAAAAAAATCCTACAAAAAAAAAATTATTTTGATAGATAGATTTATAGACTCAACTATTGCATATCAGCATTATGGTATGGGTGTTGATTTAAAAATTATAAACATCATAAATAGATTTTTATTAAAAAACATTAAAGTCAACTTTACTTTTATTAATGTTGTAAATAAAAAAAATCTATTTCAAAGATTAAAAAACAGAAAATCTTTAAATAGGTACGATCAATTTGATATGAATTTTTATAATAAAGTTCAAAGAGGTTTTTTAAAATTAGCTAAATCGAATAAAAAATCATACAAAATAATTGATTCCAATTTCGATATAAAAAAAAATGAAGATTTAATAATAAATCAAATTAAAAAATTAATTAAATGAATTTAAATCCCTTAACTCAAATAAGTTTGTTTGAGCACAAAGAAATTTTTAATCAATTATGCAAACTATCTACAAACGATACTTTGCCTAATAAAATTCTTTTATCTGGTGAAAAAGGTATTGGAAAATCAACATTAGCATACCATTTAATTAATTTTGTATTGTCAGAAAATGAAGAGCATCCCTATGATTATAAAAATAATAAAATTAATCCAGATAATAAGTCATACAAACTTATACTAAATAAATCTAACCCAAATTTCTATTTAATCGATGTATTAGAAGAAAAGAAAAATATTGATATAAATCAGATTAGAGAATTGATAATAAATCTAAACAAATCATCATTTAATAAAAAAAAAAGATTTGTTTTAATTGATAATATTGAATTATTAAACTTAAATTCTATTAATGCTTTGTTAAAAATTTTAGAAGAACCTAATGAAAATATAAATTTTATTTTAATTAATAACAATAAAAAAGTGTTACCAACTCTTAAATCTAGATGTTTAAATTTCAAAATTTTTTTAACAAAAGATCAGTCTATTAGAATTGTTAATCAATTAATAAACGATGATATAAATACTATTATCAATAATAAGTTATTTGATTATTATTCCACTCCTGGAAAAATATTTAAAGTAATTAAGTTATCTGAAAATTATAACTTTGATCTTGTTAATTTTGATTTAAATACTACTCTAAAAATTATAATTAAAGATAAAATTTATAAAAAAGATAAATCAATAATTGAAATTATTTATTCTTTTATTGAACTTTATTTTAGAAGCAATATATCTAGTAAAAATATTAGTTTACTAAAGTCATACCATCATTTTTTAGAAAAAATTAATAATACTAAAATTTATAATTTAGATGAGGAAACATTGTTTATGGAATTTGAGGATAAAATACTAAATGGATAAAACTTATTATATTACAACACCTATATACTACCCATCTGCAAAGCCTCATATGGGTCATGCATATTCAAGCATTATAGCAGATTTTTTTGCAAGATTTAAAATGATTGATGATTATCATGTTAATTTTCTTACCGGTACAGACGAACATGGATTAAAAATTCAAAGATCTGCGGAAAAAGCAGGAATGGAACCACAGATATTTTGTGATCAAATTAGTCAAACTTTTAGAGATCTTTCGGATACTTTAAATTTATCAAATACTGATTTTATAAGAACTACTGAGGCTAGACATAAAAAAACAGTTCAACATCTTTGGAATGAGCTTGAGAAAAACGATGATATTTACTTATCAAATTATGCTGGATGGTATTCGGTATCAGATGAAGCCTTCTACAACGATGATGAAATCGAGGAAGTAGATGGAAAAAAAATTGCTATATCCTCAAAATCTCCTGTTGAATGGATTGAAGAAGAATCTTACTTTTTTAGACTTTCAAAGTGGGAAAAACCTTTATTAGATTATTATGAAGCTAATCCAGATTTTATATATCCAGAATCTAGAAAAAATGAAGTTATTAGTTTTGTAAAAGGTGGTCTTAAAGATCTTTCTGTGAGTAGAAAAAGTTTTTCATGGGGTATACCTGTTCCAAATAATAAAAACCACGTAATATATGTTTGGCTTGATGCTTTAACGAATTATTTAAGTGCATTAAATTATCCCAATACAGATGACGATTTGTTTAAAAAATTTTGGCCAGCTTCAATACATTTAATTGGAAAAGATATACTAAGATTTCATGCTGTTTATTGGCCTGCTTTTTTATTAGCAGCAAAAATTGATTTACCAAATAGAGTTTACGGGCATGGATGGATATTATCAGGAGATGAAAAAATGTCTAAATCTAAAGGAAATATTCTTGATCCACTTGAAATAATTAAAGAGTATGGTTTAGACCCTTTAAGATATTATTTAATTAAAGAAGTTTCTTTTGGGAATGATGGAAATATATCTCAAGAAAGACTAGAAGATTGTATAAATAGTGATTTAGCTAACAATTATGGAAATTTATGTCAGCGTGTAACTACTTTTGCAATAAAAAATTGTAATGGAAAAATTCCATTTGAAGTTAAATTTAATGATGAGGATTTATTAATTCTAAATAAGTATAAAAATAATCTAGATAATATAAGGAAGCAAATTGACAATCAAAATATTAATTTTTATATCGATTATATTGTTAATTCACTTTTTGAAGCTAACAAATATTTTAATGATCAAGAACCATGGAAAAAGAAAGCTAATATAATTAGATTAAATACTATTGTTTACACTACATTAGAAATTGTAAGAAAAATAAGTTTTTTGTTGTATCCAATTATTCCTAAATCTTCCCTAAAGGCTTTAAAGATTTTTGACATTAAAGAAAAAGACATAAAATTAGATACAGTTTCAAATAATGATTATCTAACAAAAGGTAATAATATAAATAAAATAGACATACTTTTTAAAAAAATAGAAAAAAACAATGATTGACTCACATTGCCATCTAGATCATGAAACGTTATTAAGTGACTTGTCAAACGTAATACAAAGATCAAAAGAAGTAGGTATAGAAAAATTATTAACTATCTCAACTTCATTTGAAAGTTTTTCTAGAGTAAAAGAATTAATTAATAAAGATGAGATGATCTATGGTACTATTGGTATTCATCCTCATGAAAGTTCCACAAATATTATCACTTCAAAACAGATCATTGAAAGTTTGAACGAAAATTCAAAAATTATTGGAATTGGAGAAACTGGTTTAGATTTTTATTATAATAATAGTGAAAAAGACAAGCAGATTGCAAGTTTTAAAGAACATATAGATGCATCGATCAAAACCAATGTTCCATTAATTGTTCATTCAAGAGAAGCTGAATCAGAGACTTTTGAGATTTTAAATGAATATAAAAATGAAAACCTTAAAATTTTGATGCATTGTTTTACCGGGTCTAAAGAGTTTTCAGAAAAACTACTGACTTTAAATTCATTCTTTTCAGCTAGTGGTATCATTACTTTTAAAAACTCGTTGGATTTACAAGATACTTTCAAGTCAATTCCAATGGATAATATTTTAATTGAGACTGATAGTCCGTTTTTAGCTCCAGTTCCTAAAAGAGGAAAAAAAAATGAACCTTCCTTTATTGATTTTACTGCTGCAAAGCTAGCTGAGATTAAAAATCTATCCAAAGAAGATCTTGTTAAAAAAACTACAGATAACTTTAATAAACTTTTTTTTAATTGAAATTAATGAAATTTATTATTTTAGGATGTGGTAGTTCAATGGGTGTACCGAGACCAGATGGTTTTTTTGGAAATTGTGATCCTGATAATAAAAAAAATTATAGAACAAGATGTTCAGCTTTAATTAAAACAACAGATGAAAATATTCTTATAGATACATCTCCAGATCTGCGGCAACAACTTTTAAGGCATAAAATAAAAAAAATTAATAAAGTATTATATTCTCATATGCATGGTGATCAAACTCATGGAATAAACGATTTGAGATCTTTTTATATAAACAGCAGAAAGCAACTTGATGTTTATGCTGATAAATATACTTCTAAATATCTTAATTCTACATTTTCTTATATATTTAAAAGCTATTCTAAAGAATATCCTGCAACACTTAAACTTAATAAACTGCCAAAAAAAATATTTACAAAAAATAAAAATAAAAAAATTTGTATTCAATCAATTATTGTTGAGCATGGAAAAGTAAAATCAAATTGCTTTATTATTAATAAAAAATTAGCTTATATAAGTGATGTAAGTAAAATTTATAACAAAGATCACAAATATTTTAAAAATATTCAATATTTGATTATTGATTGCTTGTGGTACAATTTTCATCCATCACATTTTAATTTAGAAACATCACTAGCTGTAATTAAACAATTCAAACCAAAGAAAGCTATTTTAACAAATTTATCACCAGTATTAGATTATAAAGTTCTTAAAAAAATGTTGCCTAAAAATGTTATTCCAGCACACGATGGATTAACAATAAACTTATAAGATATTTTCTATAGCTTTAATTATTTTTTTTGAAGTTGGTTTTGTAAATGATGCAAATGTATCTTGAACTTTGCCTTCTTTATTTATCAAGATTTTATGAAAATTCCACTTTGGTTCAGCTGATTTACCATAATTTTTTTGGGCCCATTTAAAAAGTTCATGAGCATTTTTACCTTTAACTTCGGTTAATGTTGTCAGAGGAAAGTTAATATTAAAATTTACTTCACAAAATTCTTTGATATCTTTATTATTATTTTTCTCTTGATTAAATGAATTAGATGGAACACCAAGAACAATTAAACCTTTTTCTTTATATGATTCCCACAATTGTTGTAATTCATCATATTGTTTTGTAAATCCACAGTAACTGGCTGTATTTACAACTAAAATAACTTTATTTTTATAATCTTTAAAATTAATTGTCTCTCCAGTTATGCTCTCTATACTGAATTCATAAATTATTTTTTCATAGTTCGAAGTTGCTGATGTTTTAAAGAAAAGCATAATTATAGTTAATAGAAATATTATTTTTCTCATTTGCTAGGTTTATTTGGCGTAAGTAATATCAAAAAATAACCAAATAAAGTCGATAACAACGATCCAGTTAATACACCTATTTTTACACCATCCATATATTGCATGTTTTCAGCAAAAGCTAAATTTCCAACAAATAAACTCATTGTGAAACCAATACCAGTGAGGACCCCTACACCATAAAAGTTGTACCAACTTGTGTCGTTTGGCATTTGTGCTACTTTCAATTTTATAGATACATAAGAGAATGCAAAAACACCTAATTGTTTACCAATGAATAGTCCTAATACGATTCCTAGAGGAACCTTATCAAGTAATGAAGCAAACGATAAACCCTCTAGAGATACACCAGCATTTGCAAATGCAAATAAAGGCATTATTCCAAAAGCAACATATGGACTAATTGCATGTTCAATTTTTATTAATAAAGAAAAATCTTTTTCTTTTTTTCTATGAGGAATTGTCATTGCTAATAAAACACCTGCAATAGTAGCGTGTATTCCTGAGTTATGTGTAAAATCCCAAAGGAAAAGACCAACAACTAAATATGGTAGAAACTTTTTAATATTAAACTTGTTAATTAATAACAAAACAATAAAAGCTAATAACATTAAAGTTAAATATTTAATGCTCAAATCACTAGAGTAGAAAAGGGCAATAATTAATATGGCTCCTAAATCATCAATTATAGCTAATGCTGTTAAAAATACTTTTAATGATAAAGGAACTCTTTTACCTAGCAAAGATAAAACTCCTAAAGAAAAAGCAATATCAGTTGCTGAAGGAATAGCCCATCCATTTAAAGTTTCACTATCACCTAAGTTTATGAAAACATAAAATAATGCTGGAACTAACATTCCTCCTACAGCAGCTATTATTGGTAATAAAGCTTGCTTTATATTTGAAAGCTCACCTTGTAAAAATTCTCTTTTAATTTCTAATGTGACAAAAAAAAAGAAAATTGCCATCAGAGCATCATTAATCCAATGCAATACTGAAAGCTTTAATCCAAAATTATTAATACCTATAAATAAATAATTATTTAGGGTATCAAAATACAAATCTGCCAGCTCAGAATTACTTATAAATAAAGCAATTATTGCAGCAAACAATAGCACAAGGCCACTTGCAGCTTCTAATTTAAAGAACCACCTAAAAGGTTTAGATATGTAATTAATCATAAAAAATTAAATTAGGTCTATAATAAATAGTTTTATGTCTTGCAATGTTTCAAAAAGGTTAAATAGTATAATTTCTAATTCAGGAAACACATTAATTAGTGGAGTTTTTAGAGTATCAAGCAAGATAATTAATGCTACAAAAGATATAATAAATACTATTAAATAAGAGAAAAATTTAGATCCTTTACTCGCAGTTTTTTTAACTGTCTTGAGAGATTGTTTTGATGTTTTCTTATTTATTTCAGGTTTAATTGTTTTTTCTTGCTGTAATTTTTTACTAAATTCTTCATTATTATTTCTAGCCTCTACATCTTCTTCTACTTTGATTACAGAAATATTTTCATTTAATGTTAATGGGGCCTCAATTTCATTTTCAACCTTAAAAAACCAAACATGATTACATGATCCACATTGTAAATCTCTACCTTCTTCTGGTATTAAAGAATTTTCAATTTTAAATTGCTTGTTACAATTTGGGCAAGTAATTATCATGCTTCGTTATATACCAGATTTTTATCAAATTTCTTTTAATTTTGCCTTCTTTATACATTGAAATTATCAATAACTGCTGTATTAGTACTCGGATCGGAGTGTAGCGCAGCCTGGTAGCGCATCTGGTTTGGGACCAGAGGGTCGCAGGTTCGAATCCTGCCACTCCGACCATCAATTATGAAAAAAGCAATTATTTACATACCCAACAAAAATCCAATGCAGTCAGGCTTAGCTAAAAACAATAAATGGATATTGGAGTATAAAACTGAGGATCCTACAAAAAATCCTTTGATGGGTTGGGAAAGTTCTTCTGACACTTATACAGAGCTAAAGTTAGAATTTTCTTCTAAAGAACTTGCAATCAATTATGCAAAAAAAAAGAAAATTGATTTTGAATTAATTGAACCAAGAAAAAGAAAAACTGTAAAAAAATCTTACGCTGATAATTTTCTTAAATAAAAAATGTTTAGATTTTTCACAGAAAAGAATTGGTTTTATTGGTCTTGGATAGGTTCCTTTATTATTCTTTCATCACTTTGGGTTCAAGTTGAAATAGATGTCAAAATAAATGAGTGGTTTGGTGTATTCTATGACATGATTCAGAAAGCCCTTGCAGAGCCAAATGCAGTTTCGATTGAAGAATATTTTGCAAGCCTATTTTCATTTATTACCTTAGCAGGAATGTATATTGCTGTTTATGTAGCTATTAGTTTCTTTACAGCTCATTATTTATTTAGATGGAGAACATCGATGGTAGAGTGGTATCACTCTGTATATGACAAAGCACGTAAAATTGAGGGTGCATCACAAAGGGTTCAAGAAGATACAATTAAATTTACAAGAATAATGGAGGGATTAGGCACAAGTTTAATAGAGTCTATAATGATTTTGATACAATTTATTCCCATATTATTTGGTTTAAGTGTGGGTATCCCAATTTTCTTTTTTGGAGAATGGGAATATGGACTAATTGTAGGAGCATTGATTTGGACTATTGGTGGAACTGTTTTTTTAATTGTTCTGGGATTAATATTAAGACTAGTTGGTATCGAATATGATTTACAAAAACAAGAGGCTGCATATAGAAAAATTTTAGTTATTGCAGAGGATGATGGAAATGTAAGACCAAAAACAATAGATGAATTATTTGATGATGTTCGTAAAATTCATTTTTTAAGTTATTTAAGATATCTATATTTTAACATTGGTCGAATTGCTTATTTACAAGCAAATGTTTTATCTGCATATGTTTTTTTAGCTCCAGCTATAGTTGCAGGTGTGGTTACATTGGGTGTTATGCAACAGATTATAAGAGCTTTCGGAAGAGTTGAGGGATCTATGCAATATTTATTAAAAGCTTGGCCAACAATTATAGAGCTAGCAAGTGTTTATAAACGTTTGAGAGAATTTGAAACTAAGATTAAACAAGAAGATTTAATAGATGAAAAAGCTTAATGCCGATAGATAAAAAATTTGTTGATCAATTTGTAAAAGTTACATCAAATGCAGCATTAGCAGCATCATATTTAGTTGGAAAAAAAGATAAAATAGCAGCTGATAAAGCTGCAGTAGATTCAATGAGATCTGATCTAAACGATCTGAATATGATAGGTGAAATAGTGATAGGTGAGGGCGAGTTAGATGAAGCACCAATGCTTTATATTGGTGAAAAACTTGGAAAAAATAATGGTCCACTATTTGATATAGCTGTTGACCCTTTAGAAGGTACTAATTTTGCAGCAAATAATCTTCCTGGTGCATTATCTGTTATAGCTATTGCAGAAAAAAATAAATTATTTAAAGCACCTGAAACTTATATGGAAAAAATTTCAACTAAAGCAAATGAAAAAAAAGTTGTTGATTTAGATTATTCAATTAAAAAAAATATTTTTAATTTAAGTGAGTTCCTAAATAAAAAACCAGAAAATATAACAGCGTGTATTATGGATAGACCTAGACATAATGAAATAATTAAAGATTTAAAAGAATTAAAAGTTAAAATTAAATTAATTACTGACGGTGATATTTCCGGAGCGTTATTGGTAACTGATAATAAATATGGTGTTGATATTTTTTTAGGTATAGGTGGTGGGCCAGAGGGTGTTTTGGCAGCAACAGCTCTGGATGCCTTTGGTTGTAGTTTTCAAGGTAGATTCTTATTTGAAACTGACGAAGATAAAAAAAGAGCTATAGAGATGGATATAAAAGATTTTTCTAAAAAATATGAAATAAATGAAATTATTTCAGGTGATTCAATTTTTTGTGCTACAGGAATTACCTCTGGAGATCTAGTTTCAGGTATAAAAATTAAAGGCGATGAATTTTTTTCAGAAACATTAGTTACTCATAAATATGCAGATCTCAAAAAAGTAATAAAATTGAAACAAAAAATATGATGATAAGCTTGATTAATCAACTTTTTTGCAATAAAAAGCAGCTTCTTGGTCCCTTCGTCTATCGGTTAGGACACGTGGTTTTCATCCTCGAAAGAGGGGTTCGATTCCCCTAGGGACCGCCATTAATGAATTATTACGTTTACTTATTAGTTAGTAAGTCAAATAATAGAGTAATTTCTTATGTTGGTTATACCAACAATCTCAGCAAAAGATTAAAATTACATAATAAATCAAAAGGTGCTAAATTTACAAAAGGAAGAAAATGGAGCTTAGCATACACTTCAGTATATAGTTCTAAATCAGTTGCTATGAAAAATGAGTTTTTATTAAAAAAAGATTATAAAAAAAGATCAAATATTAAAAAAAAATATCTTAAAAGTTTTAAATGAAAATATCTATTTTACTTCCTTATAAAGAGAATTTTACAAAAAATTATGCAGGTGCGGTGTCCATTTTTGTACATAGTGTTAATAAAGAGAGTATATTTAAATCATCTATAAAAATTTATGGAAATACAAATTATAAAGATTATCTATCAAAAAATTATGTAAATATTCCTTATAAAAAAAAAATATACCAAAGCTCATCTAAAATTTATGTAAATAATTTTATTGAGTTAGAAAAAAAAAGAAAATCAGATATAATAGAAATACATAATAGACCTTTATATTTAAAGTATTTTTCAGAATTGAAAGATAGAAAATTTGTTTTTTATTTTCATAATGATCCTTTAACAATGAGTGGCTCCATAAGTGTTTCAGAAAGAATTTTTATATTAAAATTTTGCAAGAAAATTATTTTTAATAGTGAATGGACGAAAAATAGGTTTTTTTCAGAATTGAGTAAATTCTACTATAATAGTGAAAAAGTTGAGGTAATACCTCAATCCACTAGTAAAGCAAAAATTAATTTATCAAAAAAGGAAAAAATTATAACATTTGTAGGAAAATTAAATAAATCAAAAGGGTATGATTTGTTTGGCACATCAATTTTAAAAATTTTAAATGAATTTAAAGAGTGGAATGCTTTAATACTTGGTGATGAACCAAGGGAAAGAATAACATTTCAACATAGTCGTTTAAAAAATTTAGGATACCAGCCCCATGATAAAGTATTAAATATTTTGAAAAGAAGTTCTATATCAATCTCTTGTGCAAGATGGGATGAGCCTTTTGGTAGATCTAGTTTAGAAGCGAGTAGCAGAGGTTGTGCTGTAATAATTAGTAATAGAGGTGGATTACCTGAAACTATTACTGACGGTATAATTTTAAAAAAATTAACTACAATTGAACTTTACAGGTCAATTAAAGATTTAATTGTAAATAAAAAAAAAATGAAAAAAATTCAAAAAAACTCTTTAAAAAATTTTTATTTAGATAACAAATTTATTTCTTCTAAAATAGATAATTATAGAAATAAACTTCGTGGTGATATTAAGATTAATAAAGAAAAATTAAAAATAATTCATATAACAAATTTTAATGAAAGACATAATGGAAGACTATTCTATAACACAGGACGTAGAATAAATAATGGTATCTTAAAACTTGGGCATACTATTCAAACTTTAAGTGATAGAGATGTGGTAAGTAGAGAAAGAAAGGTTTTTGATATAACAGGATCCAGATCATTAAATAGCAAACTAATAGAATTGGTTGGAAATTTTAATCCAGATCTTATAATTTTTGGTCACGCAGATCAGATTTTAAATGAAACAATAATCAAAATTAGAGAATTCTATCCTAGTATAAAATTTTGTCAGTGGTTTTTAGATAAGATGGACAATAATAAATGGTTAGTTAATAAAAAAAGATTTGAAAAAAAACTTAGTTTAATGGATGCTAGTTTCTGCACAACTCACCCATCAATAATCGATGGTTTTAAAGGACGTAATATTAAATTTATCCCTAATCCAGTTGATAGTTCATTCGAAAATTTAAAAATTTATAAAAATAGAAATTTCAAATATGATTTATTTTTTGCCTTATCACACGGTGTTCATAGAGGAACTTTAAAAAAAGGTAAAATTGACTTGAGGGAAACATTTGTAAAAAAATTAGTTAATTTAAATGATCAAGTAAGGTTTAATTTATTCGGTTTAAATAATAAACAACCTGTATGGGCAGAAAATTTTAGATCAGAATTAAATAAATCTAAAATGGCATTAAATTTAAGTCAGGGCAAACCATTAAAATTTTATTCAAGTGATAGGATTGCTCAACTAATAGGTAATGGAATTTTAACTTTTATTGACTTAAAAACCGGCTTGAATAAAATATTTACAAATAAAGAAGTTGTATTCTATAAAAATTTAAATGATCTGTCTAAAAAAATAATGAAATATAAAAATTTGGACAAACAAAGAGAAACTATTTCTAAACGAGGCATGATTAAATACCATAAATATATGAATTCAATTAAAGTTGCTTCTTATATAATTAACAAAACTTTTCATCTAAAAAATAAAGAAAAATTTTTTTGGGAAAATAAATAATCCACTAATTGAGAAATAAAAAAAATCTTTTACTTGTTTTTAATAATTTTAATTGATAGATGCACTGTAAAATTAGTAAATATTAAAAAATTAGAAATTAATTATGAATATTGGTTTTTTAGGATTAGGTAAATTAGGTTTACCAGTTGCATTAGCCACTGAAAGCAAAGGTCATAACGTGTTTGGATACGATATATCTGAAAAAACAATTAAAAATATTAAAAATAAAGTTATTGATTACAAAGAGATTTGGGTTGAAGATTATCTGCCAAATTCTAAAATTGAAATTTTAGATATACAAAATTTGGTTAAAAAATCAGATATTATTTTTGTACCAATACAAACACCACATCATGAAAAGTATGAGGGTATAACAAGAATACCTGAAGAAAGGGCTGATTTTGATTACAGTTTTCTAAAAAAAGGAGTTAAAACTTTAAGTGATGAAATAGAAAAACAAAAAAAAGACAAGGTGGTTATAATAATATCCACAGTATTACCTGGAACAATCACTAGAGAAATTAAGCCTCTATTAGGAAAGTACACCAAACTAGTATACAATCCTTTCTTTATAGCGATGGGCTCGACAATGCGAGATTTTTTAAATCCAGAATTTGTGTTATTTGGACGTGATGATGAGTTAGCTTTAAAAATAGGAAAGGACTTTTATAAGACAATAAGTTCAGCACCAATATATGATACAACAATAGAAAACGCTGAACTAATAAAAGTTTCATACAATACAATGATATCTACTAAAATATCATTTACTAATACTCTAATGGAAATGTGCTACCATCTTCCAAATACTGACGTAGATGAAGTAACTAATGCATTAAAAATGGCTAATACTAGATTGATTTCTGGAGCTTATATGTCGGGAGGAATGGGTGATGGTGGTGGTTGTCATCCTCGTGATAATATTGCAATGAGCTATTTATCCAAAAAATTCAACATATCACATAATTGGTTTGAAAACATAATGCTACAACGAGAAAATCAAACTAACTGGTTAGCTGAATTAATCATGGAAAAAACAAATAGTAAAACTATAAATATTCTGGGTAAAACCTTTAAAGCAGAAACTAATTTAACATTAGGCAGTCCAGCAATTTTGTTAAAAAATCTACTAGAAGAAAAAGGAGCCAATGTTAACCAATGGGATCCATATACAGATGGTGACTATGAAAAATATTCCAAGCTATACAACTGGGAAACAATTCCACAAACCTTTTTTGTAGCTACAAAACATGATTATTTTACAAAAATGAAATTTTTAAAAGGTGCTTTAGTAATAGATCCATGGAGATATATGCCATCAACAAACATCGATCATGAACTGGTTCAAATAGGAAAAAACACTAAGTAATATATTTTCTAAGAGGATCTTTTTCTAAAAGTTTTTTTAAAATTAAAGAATTTTGCTTAACATTTCTTCGGTAAAAATTGTAATTTTTAGAAATTTTAATAATTTTTTTTGCAAAATCATTTATATTTTTTGCTTTTTCATAAGATTTATATTTCATAATTTCACTCATAAAACTTGTACCAGACGGTATAACAATAGCTATTTCATTAGATATACATGAGTACATTGTGCCAGATGTGATTTTGTTAATTTCTTTTGCACTATGAATAATTGGCATTATGTCAATTTTTTTAAGAATATTTCTAAATTCTTTATAATCACAATATTTTTCAATTATATGAATTCTTTTATCTTTTTTTGATAAATCTAGTAATTCTTTTTTAGTTTTTAATAAATCATCGGTAACTTTAGAAAATTGTATTATAAAATTAAAATTATATTTTTTTTTTTTTAAAATTTTAATTATCTTTGGTAATTGATGAAAACCTCTAGCTTTTCTTGCATCACCCATGAAACCAATCACAAGATTTTTATTTTTTGAATTCCTTTTGTGAAAAGACCAGGGAATATTTGATTTATAAATACCTTTTTTAGTTAAACTGTTTTTTAAAAAATAATTATAATTATAAGTACTCCAGGTATAAATAAATAGTTTGTTATTTATCATTTCATTTTTCAATAAATTTAAATAATAAAAAAAACCTTTAAATTTAATTTTAGGAGGCAGCATAACTCTTATGTGAAACTTTGGATGATTTTTATCAATTTTTATAAGAAAATTAACTAATGCAATATCCTTTCTTCTCGCGGTTTGAAAAAAAACGTTATCATTAGGTGAAAGTTTCAATATTTTGTATTGTTTATAAAAGGAACTAAAATATCTTGGTAAAATAAAATAATTTGATCTAAGAGCTTTTAAAAATAATTTAAAGTTACCATTTATTGAAAATAGAATTAAAAAATAAACTATCCAAAAAAAATTTTTTATAAAAAAAAATATTTCTTCAAAAACGTAAAATATTTTATTAATTTTTCTTTTGAAAAAGTTACTTTCTATAGTTTTAATAATTTTAATATTTTTTGGTAAATAAGTCCCTTCATTATTAAATCTTTTATTTACAATCCAATATACATCTAATTTTTTCTCAAAATTTTTAGTTGTTTCAATTAAATTGTCTAGAAAATGGCCACGTGGACCTATCATCTCACTTTCAATAAGAATAAGTTTATTTTTTTTTTTCATTTTTAGTATTTTATTGATAATAGAGATATCTGTTTAAATCAAAGTTTAAGAGTTAATTTATTAATTTAAAAAAGTAAAATTATAAACTTATTTGAATGAAAATTGCAATTTATAGAATTCATTATGGTATAGATTTTTTATTGGAGTCAATTAATTCAATAATAAATGATGTTGATAAGATAGTAATTTTTTATTCTGAAAAACCATGGGTAGTGGTTGATAAAATAAAATATAAAAATAAATACATTAATTTTCCAAAAAATCCTGAAAATGTTAAAGAATTTATCATTAATAAACTGAAGCACAAAAAAATTTTTTCTTTTAATTATGAATGTAATAGTCCTAAAAATCAGTTTGGAAAACTTTTTGAAATTGTTATCAAAAAATTTAAGATTAAACCAAAATATATATTATTTATCGAACCTGATATGATTTTTGGAAAAAATCAATTTAATTTATTAAAACTTGAATTGAACTTAAAATTTTGGACAAATCATATTTCATCAAGACAGATTGAAATTTGGAAATTTAATAAATCTTTAAAATCAAATAAATCCTATAGAATTCCCTTAAGAAAAAAAAGAGTAGGTCCAGTCTTGTGGAAAATTAAAAATAATAAAAAAATAAATACTCATTTTGGTGGTGAACCATCTTGTAGATCAAAAAGACTCTCAACTTTTGTAACTACTTTGAATCTTGGTTTTTCAATTAATGAAAATACTATGTTTTATAAGCATTTAATGGCTATAACATTTTCCAAAGTTATTGGTGACTCTGAACCTGATGAAAATTGGTATGAAAAAAAATGGTTAAATTGGAATGAGAATCTAGAAAATTTAGAAATTAGCAAAGGATTTCAACATAAGATCAAAAGAGCTTTTAGGTATAAAATACCTTATAAATACTTTCAATTTTTAAAATAGATGAAAAATTTATTCAATAAAGATTATTTTACAGATGGAATAGCCAAAGGTATAAGCTGTTATGAGAACTACAGATGGATACCAGAATTAACATATCCAATGGCTCACGCTTTTTATGATTTTCTAAACCTTGAAAGAAATTCGAACATTCTAGAATATGGTTGTGCCAATGGATATTTAGTTAAATGTCTAAAAGATTTCGGTGTTAATTCTTATGGTGTTGATATTTCAAATTATGCAATTAATAATTGTCCAGTAGATATTAAAAGAAGATTAGCTGTTATAAAAGATAATAAATTAAAAAATGCTTTAAAAAAATTAAATTTAAAAAAGAAGTACTTTGATTGGACAATATCCAAAGATGTCTTTGAACATATTAATAAAAAAGATCTAAAATTTATTATCAATCAATTGTCAAAAATTTCAAAAAATTTATTTGTAATAGTACCACTTGGAGATAATTCAAAATATAGAATAAAACAATACCATATGGATAAAACGCACATAATTATTGAAAATGAAAAATGGTGGACAAAATTATTTGAAGATAATGGATTTCAACTTAAAGAAATTAATTACAAAGTTGATGGTATTAAAGACAAATGGTACAAGTACAATAAATTAGGTAATGGATTCTTTATTCTAAATTCGAAATATATTAAATGAAATATGAAATAATTAAAGATACAGACCGAAAAGGTTTTTTTATTAGAGTAAGATCCTTAAATAAAGCAAAACATTTTGCTATACATCGTACTTTTTTAAAAAGAGATAAAAATGGAATAACACAAAGACATAATATTACTGAGCATAATTCCAATGAAATAATTAGGTCTATTCAAAAAAAAGGTATAACTGAAGGATTTATAGTTGTAGATAATAATGACAATGTTCCCATTTCACCTAGAGATATTACTCATAAACTTCAAGAAAAAGAAATTAATTTTACTAGCACAGGCCATAAATTAGATCATCATTGGCCAATCTTTTCAAAATTAAAAGACACTGGTTATTCAAGCATAATTAGAGCAACACTTACACTGCATCAAGTTTGCTCATCTAGATGTCAATTTTGCTCAACAATCAATAGAAATAAAAAAGATAGTATATCACTTGATGAGGCAAAAGACTTTGTGAAAAAACTGTATTTTCATCAAGCAGATTTTAATGAAAAGCATTTCAAAAAATATAATAACGAGTATAAAAAAATTCATGGCTCAAGTATTCGATTAAAAGGTTTAATTCTTTCGGGTGGGGGTCAGCCAAATTTATGGCCTCATTTTTCAGAATTTGTAGAATGGTTAAGTAAATTAGATATAGATCTAGGGTTAATTACTAACGGTTTCCCAGCAAAAGTTGAAGATAAAATTTATAACAAATTTAAATGGATTCGATTATCTATAACTCCTGAAGATGCATCACCATTCTATCCTGAGCAAAAATTTAATTTACAAAGAATACCAGAAAATATTTTAGACTCAGATGTTACATTTGGTCTTTCTTATGTTTATGGTGCTTGGACATCTGAAGAATTTTTAAAAAGATTGAGAGACACTTCTTTGAAGTGGGATGTAAATTATGTGAGATTTTTAACAGATTGTAATCTGGGCAGAACTGAACAACTTAAATCACATAAAGAATTATCAAAAAAATTAAGAAATTTAAATTTTATAGACCAAGATGGTAAAAATATTGATAGGTTTTTTCATCAGTTGAAATTTCATGGTACCCAAGATGAAGCTAATATTTTATGGGATGAAGGTAAATGTTTTCTTCAAACTTATAATGTTTTTTGGGACACCACAGGTCATGAAACAAACAAAAAATCATACTGTTATCCTTGCGATTCTGTAACTGTTTTAGAGGAAGAAAATTCAAATAGTGATGCAGAAAGAAAATTTAATCCATCCAAATGGGGGACTGTTACAAATGATGAGGTTGAAAAACTTTATACTGAAAAATGGAAAAAATTTTTTGATCCAAAGGATAATTGTTCAGCATGTTTATTTATGAAAAATAATCAAAAAGTTAAAGATCTAATTAATTATAATTATGATAAAAATAAAATTAAATTAGATAATAATGTTGAACACATTAATTTTCCTTAAAGTTTAAATTAAAATTAATTATTTTATTTTATGATTTCCTTATCTTTATATAATGGTCATAATGCTGCAATATGTATAATTAAGAATGGTGAAATTATATTAAATTGGGAATTAGAAAGATTTTCCAGAATTAAACACGATTATGGATTTAATCAAAAATTTTTGAACAAAAGTTTAAAATTGTGTAATTTAAAATTTGAAGAAATTGATTTTATTATAACTAATAAACAATGTTATAAAAGAAAACCCCCATGGAAAGTTCCAAGTACTAATGATGATAAATGCGTCGAATTCAAAATAAACAACAAAACTGCTTTTGCTTTAAATCATCATCTTTGTCACGTATCTTCCTCTTATTTTACTTCTCCATTTCAAGACGCAACAATAATAACTCAGGACGGAGGAGGGGATAGTGAAAATTTTTCTGTTGCAACAGCAGTTGGCAATAAAATAAATGTATTTGAAACTAAAATTGTTACCAATATAGCAGATTGGTGGTCAAGTATAACCCTTAATAATTTTAGAATGAAGCGTATACATAAATGGGACCCTGGTTCGGGCGCTGGTAAAATAATGGCTTTAGCTGCTTATGGAAAGCCATCAAACATTATTGAAAATTTGCTTAAAAAAACAATGCAATTAGGACCAAATAAAAAATATACTGATAAAAGAGCCTCTGCATTTAATTATGATGAGGATTTATCTGATGACAAAAGTATACGAAGTAAGGATGTTTCTGCTTCGTTGCAATCAATAACCGAGAAAGAACTTAAAAAAATTTATGATAATATATATAAAATCTATCCTAATAATAATTTATGTCTCGCGGGTGGTATTGCCCTAAATTGTGTTGCAAATTCTAGGGTAAAATCTAATTATAAAAAATTGCATATTCCTCCATTTCCAAATGACACTGGTCTAGCTGTAGGTATGGGATTATATCATTGGCATGTTATTTTAAATAATACAAAAAAGACAAATTTTTTTTCACCTTATCTAGGTCCAAATTATAACAGTTCACAAACATTAAAGGCTATTAAGAGGAATAATTTTTTTATTAAAAGAATTTTAAAATTTGAAAAAAAACTAAATTTTGAGAAATCTTCTGTGGATAAAATTTCTGATTATTTATCTGAAAGAAAAGTTATTTGTATGTTTAGAGGTAGAAGTGAAAGTGGTCCTAGAGCACTAGGACATCGAAGTATTATGTGTGTTCCAGATAGCAACAAAGGTAGAGATTATTTAAATTTTAAAATCAAGAATAGAGAATGGTATAGACCTTATGCCCCAATTATTTTAGATAAGTTTGCAGATGAAATTCTTGATGATTATATCCAAAATTCACCCTATATGACAACTAGCGCATATATTAAACAAAACTGGCGTAAAAAATTAGATGCTGTTAATCATATAGATAATTCTACAAGACCACAGATTATAAAAAAAGAGCACGATGCTTTTTTATATCAATTGATCGAGTCAGTTTATTTTAAAACTGGTATACCAGTTTTGCTCAACACTTCATTCAACAAACAAGAACCAATAGTCGAAACACCCAGTGATGCATTAAATACTTTTAGAAAATTTAATATAGATTTTTTAGTTTTAAACGATTTTATTGTTAAAAAATAATAATTTTTAAATATTAATTTTTCTTAACGCATTGTTTTTAAATAAATTTGCTTCTCTTATATATCTTCTAACCATTTGTGTTGTTTTGTGCCCTGTCATTGCCATTATACTTCGTTCATCTGCACCCGACTCAGCCGCTACTGTTGCAAAACCTGATCTTAAACTGTGACCAGCGTAATTTTTATTTTCTATACCTGCTAAATTTAAATATTCTTTCATTAATAAAACCACAGTTTGGTCAGTTAGTCTCTTTTCCGTTAGTAATAAACCTTTTGAAAATCTTCTAAATATAGGTCCAGATTTTATTTTAGAAATTTCTAACCATTTTTGTAAGTTTTTAACGGGACAATAAATTTCATTACTGAAATAGGGCAGCGCTTTAATCATTCCTTCACCAAATTGATCTGTTTTTGATTTACTGATAGTAATTTTAAGACCTTCAGGAACAAATTCTAAATTTTCATAATCAATAGATACTAGCTCTGTTCGTCTAAAACCACCTCCGAAACCAATTAGCATTATCGCTTTATCTCTTAGTTTCTTATTTTCATTTATATTTTGATCATTAATTGAATTAATTATTAATTTTAAATGATTGATTAATATAGGTTTTTTACCTTTTTGAATGCTACCTTTAACCCTTCTTATACCCATTAAATTTTCAACAATTATCGGATGTTTTGTGTCTAAATAATGCCCCTTTAATTTATGAAACATGCTAATTGACACAAGACGTCTTCTTAGTGTGCTAAATTTTGAGTTTTTAGAAAGATGGGTCATATATAGTGAAACTATTTTGGGCTCAGTTGGTAATGAGCTTAATCCATGCTTAGAACAAAAAGCTCCAAAGTCTTTAAAGTCAGATTTATAAGCTCTTAATGTATTATTAGCCTTTGAGCTCCTTAAATTTTCTAATGTAGCCTCATGAAGGATTTTTAAGTCTGTAGTTAATTCATTCATATCATTATTATTGATAACAATTAATTATCGTTAGTAATATATCAAGTGTTTTATAATGTCAAATAAAATAATTTATAAATTTAAAGGACAATTAATGGCATTGTGTGGACAATAAGTATGAAATATTATTTAAATATGGGCATAGACGGAGTAATTGAACCGATATATTTCTTAATAACATCTTTAGGTTTTGCAATATTAAGCTTTATTAATTATAGAAAATCTGGAAAAACACTGGAAACTATTTATCTTTCAATTTTAACTGTTTTCTTTTTAATCTGCTTCATTATATTAAATTTTTATTGATGAAAGGAACTAAATTTCAATTAAAAGTCTGGAATTACCTTAAAACTATACCAAAAGGCACTCTTAAAACCTATAAACAGGTTGCAATAGCTATAAAAAGCCCTAAATCAGCGCGTGCTGTAGCTAATGCATGTGGAAAAAACCCTTATGCCCCCAAAATACCATGTCATAGAGTAATACGGTCCGATGGAGGCCTTGGTGGATACTCAGGCAGAGGCGGAATTAAGACAAAGGTGCGCTTATTGAGATCTGAAAAAGTTGATATTTAGTGGCTTTTTTGGCCTATTTTATGGTCAAAAATACTTGTAAAATCAACGTTTTTTCAATATTTAAGCGTATTTTAGCATAAATGGTATTATGCACGCTTCAGTTGTGCTATATATCGAGATATAACAAAATAAAGCACCTCTATGGGCGTTTAAAACATATATTCTATAACTGCATTGCTCTACTTTTCAATGATCCCAGGGCTAAATTTAGTGTCAAATTTCATTGAATTTTAAAAATTTTTGTCCCCCTACCCACTTATTAAAATAAGAATTTTTAAATTTTGTGTTTAATTTGCTAATAAAACCATTGGTATTAAACACTTTTAAGTATTATGGTTTATTTTCTGTATTATGATTGCTATTTTTGCTTTTAACTATTTAAAATAATAGTTATTAATTGGATATTTTGTATTAATTTATCTTTATATTATATAATAAAAAACTTAATAATTACAATAGTTTAATTAAATAATCTAAAGTATTAAATTATATATTAGTAACTATTTATTTACTATCAATTAGAACGAAGCAAATATTCTCTTCTGGATATATATAAACCACTAAGAACAATAATGAACAAGCCTAAATATGTCCAATTATCAGGCAACTCATGAAAGAAATAGTAACTAATAAGTATGTTTGTAATGATCTCTGTATAGCCTAAAGGAGCTAATTTAGAGGCATCAGCATATTTGAGTGATAATATCAGAAAAAGATGCGCTACAGAGGCTATAAGACCGATTAAAGCCATCAAAAACCACTGATTTGACGTAGGATTAACCCAAACAGAGGGCATAAATAAACTAATTATTATAGTTCCTATCAAGCCAGATAGTAAAAGAGTCAAAAGAGGACTATCAGAGTTACTGAGCTTCCTAGTTATAATAAGATAAAATCCATAGCAAATTCCATTACCTAAAGCAGCTATAGTAGCCAAGTTAAGCTCAATAAAACCAGGTCTAATCACAATTAAAGTTCCAATAAAACCTAATGATACAGCAGTCCACCTCTTCACACCTACTTTCTCATTTAAAAAAAATGGAGATAAGGCTGTAACACAAATTGGTGCAACAAAAGCCAAGGTTAAGGCTTTAGGAAGTGAAATTTCCGATATTGCATAAAAGAACAAATAAGTAGAAAAAACAAAAATTAATCCTCTAATTAATTGAAGGGCTGGTTTTTTCGTCCAAACTAATGAATGCCTATAAAAGATAAGCATTAGGGATAATGTAAAGACTACAGTAAAAAAATATCTTGCCCATGTTATCTGTAAAACATCCATAGATGAGCTTAAATATTTGGCAAAAGCATCCATTACAGGAACAATCATCCAAGCAGATGCATTTAAAATTATAGCCTTCATAAAAGAAGGGTATCTCTTAATAGAAGTATTTTAAAGCAAAGAATAATGTAATCGGAATAGTGAATAATGACATGATTGTGGATACTACAATTGTGCTAGATATATTATCTACAATTTCTTTAGGAGAATACATGTGCGCGATCAAATAACACAAAATTGCACTAGGCATACAAGACTGAATCAACAGAACACCAGCTGGTATTCCGGATAAATTAAAAAATTTTATAACAGCAAATCCTATAATAGGACCTAATATTACTCTTCCGAAAGAAGTTATTAATGCATCTTTAAAAGAAAATACTTTCATTTGTGTAAGAGCAACACCTAGCGACATAAGGATCATTACAATCATTCCATAAGCTAAAAGCATTACAGTATTTAATACAAATTGAGGAAATGGAATTTCAAAATACAAAAATAGTACTGTTATTAAAATTGCATAAAATGATGGACTTTTTAATATAGTTTTAAAATCAAAGGCTCGTTTTGCTAAAAAAATATTTAAAGTAAAGTGAAGTAAAACAATTAGAGATGAAATTGTAGCTGCTATTCCCATTCCAAGTTCCCCATAAGCAAATAAACAAATCGGAATACCCATATTTCCAGTATTTGGTAAGATAAAAGTTGGTAATTCACGAATATAATCTTTCTTCATGAGAACAAGAAAAATTAAACCTACAATCCCAAATAATGTTAATAAGATAATTGCGTAACCAAAATATTCACTAAATAACTCAAAAGTTACTCCACCAGCTGTAATAGCAAAAATAACGAGAGCTGGAGTTCCAAAATTACCAGCATATGTAGTTATAAATGATGTATCGAAATCAGGATTTTTTTTACCCAAATGATATCCAAGACCTACTATTAGGAATACTGGAAATAAAACTTCAAAAAGTTTTAAATAAATTTCCATTAACTAAGCAATCTAATTAATGTTGGTGTTTTTAAAATATTTTTATTTTTTTTGAAAATAGACAAGCAATTATGAATATTAGTTTCAGTTGTTTTATGAGTTATAATAACTATTGTTGCCTTATTGTTTTTCTTATCAGGTGTTTGAATTAGCCTTTTAACTGAAATTTTGTATTTAGCTAAACGATTAGTTATTTCGGATAATACACCAGGCTTATCTTTTACTTCAAATCTTAAATATAATGAATTTACATAATTATTTACATTATATTGCTTTAAAGATTTAAGCTTAGAAACACTAACACCGAAAGGTTTTTTTATATTACCACGCAAAATCGATAATAAATCAGATAGTAATGATGAAGAAGTAGGACCTGGTCCAGCTCCCTCCCCTTGTAATACACTTTCTCCAACTGGTTTACCTTGGAGAATAACTGCATTCATTACACCGTTAACATTACCAATATAAGATTTTTTACTAACCAAACATGGATGAACTGTTTCAAAAAGATGATTATTCTTTAACTCAGAAATTCCCAGTAGCTTTATTCTTAAATCTAATTGATTTGCAATTTTAATATCTTTTAATTCAATTTTTTCTATTCCTTCCATTAAACACTTATGTTTTGAAATTTTACTGTTAAAGGCTAAAGCAGACAAAATTCTTACTTTTGCAAATGCATCAAAACCATTTAAGTCTAATTTTGGATTACCAGGTTCAGCATAACCAAGTATCTGTGCTTTTTTTAAAACGTCAGCAAAATTTTGATTTGAATTTTCCATTTCAGATAAAATATAATTTGAGGTACCGTTCAGAATTCCATAAACCTTAGATATTTTATTTGTTGCTAATCCTTCTTTAATAGATCTTAATATCGGGATGCCTCCAGCAACTGATGCTTCAAATTCCAAATTAACTTTATTTTTTTCTGCAAGTTTTGCTAACTCATTACCGTGTTTTGATATTAAAGCTTTATTAGGTGTAATAACGTGGATTTTACTTTTTAAAGCAGTTTCTACAACTTTTTTAGAAATTCCATCTGATAAACCTATGGCTTCAAACAATATGTCAATTTTATTTTTTTTAAAAATTTCTAAAGGATTTTTGTAAAATATTTTTTTATTAACTTTAAATTTTCGTTTTTTATTAATACTTCTTGCGGATACAGCCACTACATTTATTTTCTTACCTGTTTTAAGCTCAATATCTTTCTTTTTTGTATTAAGTTCGTTTAGCAAATAATTACCAACCTGACCAAGTCCTACTACTGCAATATTAATTAATTTACTCATTTACTTATATCTGGATATTTACTTTTTTTTGTATAGTCATCTATATAAATCTCATATTCCTCTAATGTCATTGACGTTATATCGTCTGCCTTTTTTAATATTTGATTTAATTTTTTTTGATTATTTTTATTTTCAATAGAATTTTCTGTCCAATATTGAGAATCTTTGTTTAAAGAACAATTGGATAATATTAATGAAAAAAAAATTATTATAAATTTTCTCATTTTAACCCTGTCTTTTCAGGAAAATTAAATTTATTATTTAAATTTTGTACAGCTTGACCTGCCCCACCTTTAATCAAATTATCAATAGCAGATAGAATGATTATTTTATTACTATATTTAGATTTGCACACTGAAATATAACAATTGTTAGTATTTATTACGTCATTGGTGCTTAACAATGTGCCAGTCTTAAATATTTTTACAAAACTTTCGTTTTTATAAAAACTAATTAAAGTTTTTAATACTTTTGTTTGTGAAATATTATTTTCTAAATCAACATATATAGTACTCAGAATGCCTCTAAACATTGGTGATAAGTGAGGAGTAAAACTAAATTGAAATTTTTTCTTAGTAAATTTTCTTAACATTTGATCTATTTCAGAATTGTGACGATGAAAACCAACTCCATATGCGCTTAAAGACTCATATAGATTTTTATCTTTATATTTTTTGTGAACTCCTCTACCAGCACCTGAATATCCAGATTTTGAGTCAATTATAATATTATTAAATTTAATCAAATTTTTCTTAAATAAAGGAAATAGAGGAAGCAATATTGATGTTGGATAACATCCCGGACATGAAATAATATTATATTTTTTTATCTCTTTTCTATTAATTTCAGGAAGTAAATAAATACTTTTTTTTATTAAATTAGTTGCTCGATGTTTTTGTTTATACCATTTTAAATAATCAGAAGCTTTTTCTAATCTAAAATCTGCAGCAAGATCTATTAGAGTATGATTTTTGCTTAAATGTTTAGATATATCCTGTGCTTCCCCATTTGGAAGTGCTGTAAAAATAACATGAACGTCTTTTAATAATTTTTTATTAAATTTTAAAATTTTTGGTAATTTATATTTAGATAAAGATTTATCGTAAAATTTGACGTGTTTACCCACAGAAGAGTTTCCACAAAGGTGTTTAATATTAATATATTTGTGTTTAACTAATAATTTAATTAATTGAACACCAATAAATCCAGTTGATCCAGCAACTAATGCGTTAAGCTTAGACATTTTTTATTATAACAGTTAAAAATTAAAAAAAAATTATCTTTTAGAGAATTGGAAGCTTCTTCTAGCTTTTCTTCTACCAGGTTTTTTTCTTTCAACTGCTCTTGAGTCTCTGGTAGTAAGTTTCTCTGTTTTTAAGGTGGCTTTTAGATTTTCATCAAATAATACTAAAGCTTTTGAAATACCGTGAACCATAGCCCCTGCTTGGCCTGTAGGTCCTCCTCCTTTTACACTGCATCTTACATCATAATCAGTAGCCTGATTAATAATCTCAAAAGGTCTTGTAATTTGCATTTTATGAGTTTCGTCAGCAAAATAATCACTAAATAATTTACCATTTACATAAATTTTGCCAGAACCTTTTTTTAACCAAACTTTTGCAATTGATGTTTTTCTTCTACCAGTAGCGTATTTACTATCTTTAAAATCTAATTTTAATTTTGGGGATTTTGATGCTGATTGAGTATTTTCCATCTTAGTTTCTAGCTATATTTTTACTGTTTAATTTATCTAACTCTATTACAGTCGGATTTTGTGCTGAATGTGGATGTTCATTTCCTGTATAAATTTTTAATTTTGTTAATTGCTTTCTCCCCAATACCCCACCAGGTAACATTCTTTTAACTGCCATTTTTAAAGTTTCTCCAGGTTTTTTTTCATGAAGTTTCTCAGGTGTTGTAACTTTAATTCCACCTGGATGACCAGTGTGTCTGTAATACTTTTTATCTTGAAATTTTTTTCCGGTAAATTTTGCTTGTTCAATATTTTTAACAACAACAAAGTCACCATCATCCATATGAGGTGTGTATGTAGTTTTGTTCTTACCTCTTATAATATTGGAAACAATAGTTGCTAATCTTCCAACTACTGCATTCTTCGCGTCTATTTCATACCAAGATGAATTTAATTGGTCTTTTTTAGTGAATTTTGTCATTGTGCGTGGATTAATACTATTAATAATTACAAAGTCAATTTTATATTTAGCTTGAAATATGTAGCTAATATGCTAAAAAACAGTTGCCGATTTGATCCTATTGCGGGCTTATAACTGCTAAAAAGGAAATTTCACAAAATTGATAAAGTCGGTAGGCATTTGAACTGTATTGTGCGCCTAACATAATGTTGAAGCACTAAAAAAGGAGTAAAATGACTAAAAAAAGAAATAACCCTGAAACTATTGCCATACATGGTGGTGACTATAGGAGTGATCCAGCAACGAATGCAGTAGCTGTTCCGATTTATAGAACAACTTCGTACCAATTTAACAACACAGAGCACGCTGCTAACCTTTTCGCTCTTAAAGAATTTGGTAACATATACACTCGTATAATGAACCCTACAAATGATGTCCTGGAAAAAAGAGTTGCCGCTCTTGAAGGAGGTCTGTCATGTGTAACTGTATCTTCAGGTCAAACTGCATCAACGTTTGCTGTGTTAAATGTAGCCCAAGCTGGTGATAATATAGTAAGCTCAACCGATCTTTATGGTGGGACAGTATCTTTATTCACACATACACTTAGTAAACTTGGTATAGAGATAAGATATGCAGATCCAAGTAATCCTGAAAATTTTGAAAAGTTAATAGATGATAAAACTAGAGCTTTTTACGGTGAAACTCTTCCTAATCCATATTTAAGAGTCTTTCCAATAAAAGAGGTTTCTGACATTGGAAGAAAATATAACATTCCACTAATAATGGATAACACAGCTGCACCAGTAATATGCAGACCAATTGAACACGGAGCCGCAGTAGTAATTCACTCACTTACAAAATATATAGGTGGGCATGGTACAGCAGTTGCAGGAAGTATAGTTGATAGTGGTAACTTTGATTGGACTGCAAATCCTAAGAGACAACCATTATTTAACGAACCAGATGCAAGTTATGGTGGTGTTGTTTGGGGAAAAGCTGTACCGGAATTAACTGGTGCTAATGTCCCCTTCGCAGTTAGAGCAAGAGTTTGTTTATTGAGAGACTTGGGATCAGCTCTGGCCCCAGATAATGCTTTTGCAATAATTCAAGGACTTGAGACGGTTGCTTTAAGAATGAGACAACATTGTGCTAATGCTGAGTATGTTGTTGATTTTCTTAAAAAACATAAAGAAGTTACAAAAGTTATTTATTCTACAGAACACGATAAACCAATTGCTGATAGAGCAAAAAAATATCTTAAAGGTGGAAATGGACCAATGATTGGTATTGAACTTAAAGGTGGTATCGAGGCTGGTAAAAAATTTATCGAGTCTTTAAAAATGTTCTATCACGTTGCTAATATTGGTGATGCTAGAAGTTTAGCAATTCACCCAGCAAGTACAACTCATAGTCAATTAAATGAGAAAGAACTAGCCGCATCAGGTGTCACACAAAGTTATGTAAGACTTTGTATAGGTATTGAACACATTGATGATATAATTGAGGATTTAGATCAAGCATTGAATAAATCCTCAAAGGGTAATTTAAAAGCTGTAAGCTAATTTGAGGTTTTAATGTCTACAAATAGAAACTAATAAATAGTTTTTTTATATTTTACAATATAAAGAAAATATAAAGTTGAAAGTATTATTAAAATAGAATTTATCTGGTGTAGAGATGCATAGAGCATTTTTACTCCAGATAAAATAGTAAGAACTCCCAAAAAAATTTGAAAAAGTAAACTAA
The DNA here is from genome assembly GCA_003281005.1 of Pelagibacteraceae bacterium AG-349-O05. Lineage (GTDB taxonomy): Bacteria > Pseudomonadota > Alphaproteobacteria > Pelagibacterales > Pelagibacteraceae > Pelagibacter. The sequence goes on along the minus strand of QCDE01000005.1, from coordinate 8,186 downwards.
TTCCAATAATAAAAATTGGTATTCTCAAATTTACATTTCTACTTTTTAAAACAAAATAGAGCATATAAAAATATATTATGACAATTAAATAAGCTAAATTCCTATGAATAAATTGAACAAGTGATTGATCATCAAATAGTGTGAGACTAAAAATATCACTGATCATACTGTCATCAGGAAAAAATGAAGAGCCCATTAAAGGCCATGTATTATAAATTTTTCCTGCATCCATACCAGAGACAAATGCTCCAATTATTAATTGTAAAAATAATAATAAAAGAAAGAATTTAATTAAGTTTAATTTAATATCAATTTGATTAATTTTTATATTTGTTAGTTTTAAAAACTTCCAGAAAACTAAAGATAAAATGGCAAAAGCAGTAAATAAATGTAGTGACAATCTATAATGACTAACATCAACTCTATCAACTAAACCACTTGAAACCATGTACCATCCAATAAATCCTTGAAAACATACTAAGAAAAAAATAATTGAATATTCTCTCAAAATCCAAACACCGTTTTTAAATGTAAAATAAATCATCGGCAAAAGAACAGTTAGACCAATTAATCTACCCAATTGACGATGTGCCCATTCCCACCAAAAAATTATTTTAAATTCATTTAAAGTCATATTGAAATTTTGTTCTTTAAACTCAGGTATTGTTTTATAAAGATCAAAATATTCTATCCATTTATCACTTGTTAAAGGAGGTAATGTACCAACAAAAAGCTCCCAAGTAGTAATAGATAGGCCAGAGTCAGTTAATCTGGTTAGGCCCCCTACTAAAATTATAAGCACGATCATTAATAATAAAGTGATCATCCATATTTTTAACTGAGAATTTAAAGAATAATTCTGACTGTACATGAATAGATAAATATAATAATTATTAATTAAACCAATAAATTAAATGTCGCCTAAAAACAAAAAAAAATTAGAAATAATAAGATCTAAATTAGATAGGTTAGACAACAAGTTGTTATCCTTAATTAAATATAGAACAAATCTTGTTAAAGATGTTTTAAAACTTAAAGAATTTAAAAAAGAAATTGTAGATAAAAAACGTATCAATTTTATACTTAAAAAAATCCACCTTAAATCAAAAAAACTAAAAATTGATCCTAAAATTACTAATCGTATATGGAAAAATATGATTTTGTCTTATATCGATTACGAAAAGAGAAATTTTAAAAAAAAGTAATTACTTACTATGCGGTGGAAGTTTCTTCTCCACAAATATTTCATGTTTTCTTGTATCTGGATTATATTTTTTTGCTGAAAGTTTTACTTTAGCTTTCTCACCTCCGGCAGGTTTTTTGACATAATAGAAGTAAGGACTATCAGGTTTAGCCTCAGGAACCATTCTTACTTTAACGTGTGTTTTTTTTGCCATATTTTAATTCTTTAAGTTTATTAGAAATTTTTAATAACTTATTTTTTAAATTTTCAGCTCTTATAGATTTATCTGCAATTTCGTCAAGCTTTAAAGAATCTTCGTTATTTAATATTTTTTTTACACCATTTATTGTCATACCTTGATCTTTAAGTAAAAATTTAACTTTTTTTAGAAGATTTATTGTTTTCTCATCATAATATCTTCTATTAGAATTTAATATCTTTGGTTTAATTTGTTTAAATTGAGTTTCCCAAAATCTAATGACATGAGTCGGTAAAGCTCCTTTATCATTTGATTTAAGATTTAATATTTTAGCTACTTCACCAATAGTTTTATATGCACTATCTGATTTATCCATCATCCTTCAAGTTAACAAATTTTTTAAATTCTTTTGAGGGCTTAAACAATACAACATCTCTGCTTGAAATTACTTTAGTTTCTTTTGTTTTGGGGTTTCTTCCAATTCTAGATTTTTTTTTTCTAATAGAAAAAGTACCAAATTTTGATAATTTTAATTTTTTTTCATTCTTAATATTATCAACAATAGTTATTAAAAAATCTTCAATTAAATTTTCAGAAATTTGTTTTGAGAAACCAAGCTGCATATAAACTAAATTAACTAAGTCTTTTTTAGTTAAATTTATTCTCATATTAAATATTTTGCTTAATCTTTTCTATCAAATTACCCTTAACAATTCTATTGCAAACATCCAAAGAATTTGAAAAACCAATGTAATCAGTACCTCCATGACTTTTAACAACTGGAGAATCTAAACCAATAAATATAGCTCCATTGTATAATCTTGGATCTAGTCTTTTCTTAAACTTTTTTAAGTTTGAAATATTTAATAAAGAAGATATTTTACCCAGCATCGAACCTGTCATTGCTTGTTTAAGTTCGCTAGTAATAAAATTTGCTGTACCTTCAGCAGTTTTCAGTGCGATATTTCCTGTAAAACCATCAGAAACAATTACGTTTACGTTTCCATCCATAAGATGGTTTCCTTCAATATATCCAGCAAAATTATAATTATCTGATTTTTTTTCATTTAATAATTGATAAGTTTCTTTGATTGTCTCATTTCCTTTTAATTCTTCCGATCCAATATTTAATAAAGCAACATTGGGTTTATCATTAGGATAAAGAGATGTGTAAAGAGAAGCCCCCATGATTGAAAAGTCTAATAAATTTTTTGAACTGCATTCTATATTTGCTCCTAAATCTAATACTACGCTCATTCCTTTTTTATTTGGCCATAAAGCAGATAAAGCAGGCTTATCAATACTCTCTATCATTTTTAAATTTAATTTTGATACAACAAGCAATGCACCTGTGTTACCAGCTGATATTACTATGTCAGCTTTTTTATCCTTAACACTTTGAATAGCGAGCCACATACTTGTATCTTTGCCCCTTTTAGCACCTTCTAAAGGACTATCAGTGCTTTCTATTTTATTTTCTGTATGAATAATTTCATAAAATTCTTTTGGAACTTTTTTCTTAATTATTGGTTCTATTTTATTTTTATCACCAAAAATTTTAAAAAAATTTTTTTTGCTTTCAGCATGATTTAATATTATTCCATCAATTATTTTTTTTGGTGATCCATCACCACCCATTGCATCTACTGCAATTTTTATCAAATCTGACATTATAAATGATTATTATATACTATTCTTTTGGGTCTAAAACTTGTCTTCCCTTATACATACCCGTTTTTAGGTCTAAATGATGGGAAAGCCTATATTCACCAGACTTTTTGTCTTCAACTATATTTTTAGTTGAAAATTTCATAGTCTGAGCTCTTCGCATTCCTGTTCTAGAAGGGGTTTGTTTACGTTTTGGTACAGCCATAATTATGCGTTAATTACACTTTTTAGATAAGAATTCAATTTTTTTTTTGCTAAATTTGAATTAAATTCCTCGAAATAATCAATTAATTCATCAATATTTTGAAAATCATCTAAAAAAATTGATAATTTTTTTAATTTTTCTGATTTTGGAAGAGTATCCCAAAAATGTATTTCTGAAACCATTGAGTGGAATAAATTAATATAGTCTTTCATTTTTTTATTTATAGATTGATCACCATATCCTATTTCTCTAATACTTAGCTCTAACTGTCTAAAATTAAAATCATAAATTTCCTGCAAAATTTTTTTGTTTTCTTCATTTTTAAAATTTTTTAAAAAGAATGAAAAATGTAATAAAAACAATGTTAAACGATCAGAAAAAGTATCATCTCTATTAAGATTTTTGTACAATTCTTTATTTCTAGTGTAATTAATCAAATTGTTATAAACATTTAGATATTTTTTATTCATGTGTAAAATATTATATATAATATTATTATCTTTCATACTTTCAAATTGTTCTTTTAAGCCTGTGGTAAAACATCATGGTGTGCTTTTTTTAGAAAAAAAACAATCTAAACTCATTGTTCATGAAAGTAACAAAAACGATATATTAAAAGTTTTAGGTGCACCTTCAACAACTAGTAAATTTGATAATGATGTGTGGATATACATCGAACGTAAGCAAACACAATCAAATATTAAAAATTTAGGGAGAATGAAAATTTTTAAAAATGACGTTTTGGTATTGGAGATTGATAATTACGGCATGTTAAAAAAAAAAGAATTTTATAATAAAGATGATATGAAAAGAATTGAAATGGTTAAAACTACAACAGATCAGGTTTTTCGTAAAAATTCATTTATATATGATTTTATGTCAAGTATGAGACAAAAAGCTAATGACCCTCTAGGGCAGAGGGCCAAAAAACGTAAAAAAGCTAAGAGGCGATAACTGCTAACAAAAGCAAAGCAACAATATTAGTTATTTTAATCATCGGATTTACCGCAGGACCAGCTGTATCTTTGTATGGATCACCAACAGTGTCCCCGGTTACTGCAGCCTTATGGGCCTCTGAACCTTTTCCACCATGATTTCCATCTTCAATATATTTTTTTGCATTATCCCAAGCACCACCGCCTGCAGTCATTGATACCGCAACAAACAATCCAGTAATAATAACACCGAGCAACATTGCACCAACTGCAGCTAATGCAGCGACTTGTCCACCAATTGATAGAATTATAAAATATAAAACAACAGGAGATAAAACTGGTAATAGTGATGGTATAATCATTTCCTTGATAGCTGCAACAGTAAGTAAATCTACTAATTTTGCATAATCAGGTTTTTGTTTTTTTTTCATAATACCGGGAAATTTTTTAAATTGTCTTCTTACTTCTACAACAACTGCACCACCTGCTCTTCCAACAGCTTGCATTCCCATTGAACCAAAAAGATAAGGTAACATTCCACCAATTAATAAACCAACAACTACATAAGGGTTGGATAAATCAAAAGTCACTACAATACCCTCTAATGCTGATCCTGCTTCTTTTGAAAAATGTTTGATGTCTTCAGTGTAAGCAGCAAATAAAACTAAAGCACCTAAACCAGCTGAACCAATTGCATAACCTTTTGTAACGGCTTTAGTGGTGTTTCCTACTGCATCTAGAGCATCTGTTGTTTTTCTAACTTTCTTATCAAGATTAGACATTTCAGCAATTCCACCAGCATTGTCAGTAACTGGTCCGTAAGCATCTAAAGCAACAACCATACCTGCTAATGCAAGCATTGTAGTTACTGCTATAGCAATACCAAAAAGTCCAGCAATTGAATTTGTAATTAGAATACCAGCAACAATTATTAATGCTGGTATTGCAGTTGCCTCCATAGAAACAGCTAGCCCTTGAATAACATTAGTACCATGACCAGTTGTTGATGATAACGCAACAGATTTAACTGGTCTATAACTTGTTCCTGTATAGTATTCAGTAATCCAGATTAATAATCCAGTAATAACTAATCCTATAACACCACAGTAATATAAATCCATTCCATTAAATGTCTTATCATTAATTGTATATTCATTTGTAAAACCGATTACATGATCTGTAACAGGCCATAGTATTACTAAAGATGCTACTGCAGAGACAACAAATCCTTTATACAAAGCATTCATAACGTTATTACTTCTTCCAAGTTTAACGAAAAATGTTCCAACAATAGATGTTAACAAGCATGCAGCACCAATGGATAAAGGGTAAATCATCATATTTAAATCACCAACAAAGAAAATTGAAGATAAAACCATTGTTGCAACAATTGTAACGGCATATGTTTCGAATAAATCAGCAGCCATACCAGCACAATCTCCTACGTTGTCACCAACGTTATCTGCTATTACAGCTGGGTTTCTAGGATCATCTTCAGGAATTCCAGCTTCAACCTTTCCAACTAAGTCAGCTCCTACGTCTGCACCTTTTGTAAAAATTCCACCGCCTAATCTTGCAAAGATAGAGATTAGAGAAGCACCAAAACCTAATGCAACTAATGCATTAACTATTTCTCTTTCTTCTACGTTAGATTTCAATAATATATAATAATAAACAGCAATAGCTAATAAAGCTAAACCAGCAACCAACATTCCAGTTACAGCACCAGATTTAAAAGCAACTGAAAGACCTTGAGCTAACCCTTTTCTTGATGCTTCTGCAGTTCTTACATTTGCTTCTACAGAAACTAACATTCCTACATATCCCGCAATACCGGATAATGCAGCACCTATTAAATAACCTAAACCTACTAGAGGACTAAATGCAATACTTACAATAACCAGAACTACTGCACCAACAATAGCAATAGTTTTGTATTGTCTTGCTAAATATGCTTTTGCACCAATTTGAATTGCAGATGCAATATCTTGCATTTTTGCATTTCCTGCACTTGAATTAAGAATGTTTTTACCAGTTAAAAATCCATAAACGATAGATAATAAACCAGCTCCAATTGTGTATAATAGTATTGTTTCGACTGTTCCGCTCATATTAACCTTAAGTTGTTGGTTGTTAAATTTTTAAGCCGCACAATACAAAAAAAGATAGAAAAGACAATGATTAACTTCTAAAACCGATGAATATAACCTTTAGATTTAGCTCGTATTTGCTTGCCTTTTTCATCGAATATCAAAGATCTATCTTTACCAGATATAATTTTACCAATTTTAGTTATTTTAATTCCAGTTGTTTTAGAAGCTTTTTGAATGATTCTAGCTTTATTAATATCTGCAGTAAATAATACCTGATAATCATCTCCATTAGAAATTAGATTAATTTTATTCAATCTTTGTTTTTTAATTAAATTACTCAATTTATTGGAAACAGGTATTTTATTTTCAAACAAGTGAAATGATAAATTTTGTCTATTAATCATTTTTGCTAAATCATCAATTAGTCCATCAGAAACATCGATAGAACTGTTTGCAAATTTTAATAAATATTTCGTTAAATTTAAAGGTAACTCTGGTTTGTAATATTTATCTACAAAGAATAAATTGTCTTTATTTTTAAATTTAACTCTATTACTTAATACTTTAAGTCCTAAATAACTGTCCCCCAAATTTCCAGTCACATAAATGTCATCATTTGATTTAGCTTTATTACGATAAATTATTTTATTTGAATATCCCAATGAGGTAATTGTAAAACTAAGTTTATTTGAAAAGGTTGTGTCTCCTCCACATAAATCTATTTTAAATTTATTTTGTTCAGATTTAAGTGACTTTGAAATTTTATATAAATTATTTTTTGTAAATGTTTTTTTATTACCTGAACCAGAAATAAAATAAAACTTTGGTATTACCCCTTTACAAATTAAATCAGAAATTGAAGACCTTAATATTTTTTTAATTACTAAATCTGGGGATTTAAAATCATGAAAATGCGTACCAATATTGTATGTGTCAACAGATATAATAACTCCTTTTTTTTTATCAAAAAATACATCATCATTTAGATTAAGAGCAGATTTATTTTTTTTAGCTATTTTAAAAAAATAATTATTTATTAAATCAAATTCATGCATTGTTAGATCTTAATTTTTTTCCAACGTTATCTAATAAAGCATTAAGATACTTTGTTTGTGAATCTTCAAGAAAAAAATTAGATGAATTTAAATATTCTTTAATGATTATATTAATAGATAAATTTGGCTTATACATAAATTCATAAGTTGCTGCTTTTAAAATTGTCTGAAAAACTTTGTCTAATTTTTCAAATACAAATTCATCACCTAATTTATTATTTAATTCATCTAAGATAAGATCGTTTCTTTCAATCGTTCCTAAAACAATATCTTTAATAAATTTTTTAAATCTATGTTTTGGAAAATCTAAATCATCATCTTCATTATAGAATTTACCATATAATTTCTGAATAATTATAACTCTAGGGTTATTTTTTGGATTGTAATGAGTTCTCATTTCTGAGACAAAACTGAAATCACTGCTTCTGCAGCTTCAGCACCCTTTTTTCTTCTTGCTCTTGCTTGAGCCATATTTAGACAAGTAATTATTCCATTTCCAATAGGTTTTTTACTATCTATAGATAATTTCATTATAGCATCTGTTGAAGCTTGAGAAATAAAATCAAAGTGTGGCGTTTGACCTTTAATTACACATCCTAAAGCTAAAAAACCATCATATTTTTTTAAATTTTTTGAGATTGTAACTGGAATTTCAAAAGCACCAGGTACTTTAATAATTTTTATTATATTTTTTTTTGGAATTATTTTTAAAGCACTGCTTATTAGGCCATCAGCAATATCTTTATAATAATCTGCTACAACAATTAAATATTTTTTTTTCATCAAATTAATTCCTGTTTTGTAATTTTTATACCATAACCATCAAGACCAATAACTTTTTTTGGTGA
>QCDE01000004.1 GCA_003281005.1 Pelagibacteraceae bacterium AG-349-O05 | reverse complement strand
GTCATCATTTTACTTGTATAAGCGTAAGCTTTACTTAATGGCATTTCTAATTGTTTGTAAAAAGCTTGCTTTCCAATTTTTATTGTTAAATTAGATTTAGAAGCAATTTTATTTGCCACTTTTAACACTTCCTTGTTTAATTTGGCTTTTGAAAAATTATCATTTATCAACCCTATTTCTTTTGCATAATTTGCATTGATAGGTTCTCCGGTTAGCAACATTTTCATCATAGGTTTTCGATTTATCTTTCTACTGACAGCAACCATAGGTGTACTACAAAACAAACCAATATTTACACCAGGAGTAGCAAAGAATGCGTCCTTAGTACTATAAGCTAAATCACAACTTGCAACCAATTGACAGCCAGCTGCAAATGCAGCTCCATGAACTTTAGCAATTACAGGTTTTCTACCTTCAACAATTTGAAGCATTACTTTTGAACAAAGATTAAATAATTTTAAATATTTATCTCTCTTTTTTAGACCCCTAACTTCTTTTAAATTGTGTCCAGCACTAAATCCTTTACCGGCACCCTCTAATATTATTACTTTAACTTTTTTATCAGCATCTAATTTTTTTAATGCCTTTAATAAATCTGAAAGATTTTTGAATGATAAAGAGTTATAAGTTTTTGGTTCATCAATAATAATTGATGAAACTTCGTTGTTATTTTTTTTAATTTTAATGTTACTAGTCATTTAATCAGTTAATCCATCGGATCTAGCTTGATTTCTTTCTATATGAATTGGTAAAACTTTGCCATAAATAGCTTTAGAATGTTCTGGAGTGTTTACTCTCCATGGATCTAAAACATAAGCTGGAATACACATATATCTTGATTTTTGGCCTTCAACTTTTGTTACCCTATGCAAAGTAAATCTACCTTTAAATATTTGTAAATCTCCTGGCTCTAATTTCAATTGTCTCACTCTAGTTCTATCTCCTGCTATAACTTTTTGAACTTCTTCAAAATTTTCATTTCCTGGTCCTCTAATATTTGGACAGTACTCAAATACTCCTCCCTTCTCAGGTTTTTGTATCATTAAACTAAGTGTAAATTCACAACTATCAAAATGCCATGGAAGTACTCCATCTGGTTTCATAACATTATATGCATGACATGCTAAAGGATCTGCCCATCTGTAAATAGGAGAAATACCTAAACAAGCAGATACAAATTTTAAAAGTTCCTCAGTTTCGTATAGATATTTCATTTCGGAGTCTTTTGGAAAACAATCTGAATTCAAATATCCATTGTATCTATTCATAAAAGTTCTTTTTGGATGATCTTTTGGTAATGAAGGATCATCCTTTGCATACAAGTAAGCATTTATACTCTCTTTAGACATATAAACTTCGTCTAATTGTTTTTCTAACTCAGAATTCATTACCTTAAGTGATTTAGGCAAAATAAAATTTGGAATTGTTGAGCAACTATGTTGATCAAGTTCTTCTTTACATTTTTTAACTATATTTTTAATTATTGGTGAATTTAAATCGTGTATTGGATATTTTTCTAAATCTACAATAGTCTTGAGTCTATCATTCATTAATTTTTATTTTAACTTTCCCTCTTCTCTCATTTTTGCTCTTATCTTGGTTGCTGATATTTTTTGAGTTTCTTCATCCAAAACTATTTCCTCAATCTTATATCCAACTCCCCTACCATAACAAATATTTGTAATGTTAGGTACTAACATTATTTTAAATTGTCCTTCAAATTCAGGATTTAATTTATCTTCAATGTTTTTTTTTACTGTTTCAAAATCAAAAGGATTATCATCTACACCTTGTACATCTCTAATTTGAATACAAACTTGTCCAGTTTTTTTAATAATTTCTTTAAACAAAGTATAATGTCCATCATGAAAAGGTTGCCATCTTCCTAGCATTTGTGCTGTTGGTTTTTTGTTATCCCATTGGTATGTCATTTTTTTATCTCCTCTATTATTTTTGGTGCCCAATTTTTTGCATCCTGAGTTGTTACATGAAAATCAAAATTCTTAGGATTAACAAACATTTGATTAGTATCTTCAAATCTTCCTTTTTTGATTGTATCGACCCACACTGTATAATCTGCAGGAAACAAGCTTCTTGCTTCAGGGGTTGGTGCAATAAAATCAGCAATTACATAATGACCTTCTGCTTTTATTTTTAAAGCTGCTTCAGCCATTCTTTTTGCTTGTCTTACCCTTCCTTCTTCTGAAAAATCCCAATCATTTGCAGTCTTTCTTACTTCGTCAGCATTTAATCTTTTTGCATTTAAGTGTGGTGCTATTTCATTTGCTAGAGTTGTTTTACCGGCTCCAGGCAAACCCATTACTAAAATAATTTTCATTAAATATCTTCTAACGGATGATGGGACATTAATTCAAGTCCATTTTCACCAACAAGATACTGTTGTTCAAGTTTTACACCTTCTTTACCACCAACTTTACCAATATAACTCTCAAGTGTAATGGTCATGTTCTTCTCAAAAGTTCCACCTTCTTCTCCACCATCAGTTGGATATCTTATTTGAGGCCACTCATCACACAAACCAATTCCATGAACCATACATGAATACCTATTTCCATAATATTCATCAGGTAAAACCCAAGATTTTTTTATAAATTCTTTAAAACTCATTCCTGATTTGATTAATCTAAAATTATGATCAATTTGATTTCTAGCCATTGAATATAGTTTTTTTTGCTCATCATTAAATTTATGTCCAACTACAAAGGCCCTTGATATGTCAGCACAATATCCATATGGACCAACCATATCTGTATCAAAAGCAACAATTTCTCCCTGTTGCATGACTTTATTACTACTCTCTTGCATCCATGGATTTGTTCTTTCACCAGAGGACAAAATCCTACACTCAATCCACTCACCTCCATTTTCAATATTCGTTTTATGTAAAATTGACCACAATTCATCTTCAGTCATTCCTGGTTTAAGATCTGATCTCATTTTTGATACACCTTTTTCTGCAACTTCTATTGCTGCTTTCATACAAGTCAATTCATCAGGTGATTTTATTACCCTTGCTTTTTCTAAAATCAATTTTGCATCTACAACTTCAATGCCTTCTTTATTTAAAGCAGTAACCGCAGGACCATTTAAAACGTCGATTGCAATTTTTTTTGTTTTAAAATAATTTTTTGATAAATCTTTAACTTCATTTATCCATTTTGATAATTGTAAATTTGCTTGATCCCCGTTGCTAAAATAATCCCATGTGATTGCGGGTCTTATTTCGTCAATTAGATTTAAATGCTTTGATAATATTTCACAATTAAAATACTCATAAAGAATTGTTGGTCCATTTACAGGAACAAAACAATATCTTGTTAAATTATGCATATTATAGACACTCATGTTGACTGTATCTAAAGCATAACGAACATTTACTGGATCAAAGAGAATACAGGCCTCTAAATTGTTTTTTACTAATTCTTTTCTGACCCTATCCAAACGATATAATCTTAATTTATCAAAATTTATCTCGTCTTCTCTTAATCTTTTTTTAGTAATAAAATTCTGTCTTGTTTTTATCTCAGGAGCTATTTTTCTACTAAACTTCATAATACCCTATACAAACCTAACCATGCGTTAACATCTTTGCTTGCAATATAGTCAGATTTAAAAAATTCTACTTCTTCCCACTTCTTGCTGTCTTTCAGTATATCAATTTTTTTATCAAAACCATACTCTTCATGAATTCCTTCGTTAATTGTGAAGCAAATTAAACCACCTGGTTTTGTGACTCTTATAAATTCATCTAATGCATTTGGTTTTACATGCCCAAAAGTAAATGTTCCAACACACATAACTCCACCATAAAAGTTATTCTCAACTTCTATTGGTTTATTTAAATCAACCTTTACTAATTTTTGATAAAGACCTTTTGGTACAGTGTCTAATAAAGTTTGAGATAAATCGGCTCCATGAAAATTTTTAAAACTATATTTTTTAAGCTCCAATCCCACTAAACCTGTTCCACATCCAGCATCAAAAATTAAAGTATCTTTATTTTTCTCATATTTGTTAAATGTTTCTGCAGTTTCTTTAGGTCCTGTATAGTTCCAATCAACCATATCTTTATTGTATTTATCTTTTTCTCCCCACTCATCGTAGTACTTCATAACTTCATCAGTAGTTTTAAGTTTATAAATCGGAATTTTGTTTCCTACATCTTTTTGAGCCATTAGCTTCTCATTTTTTGACCACTTGGATCATAAAGTGGTTCTTTAATTATTGAACAATTAAATAAATCTCCATTTATCTCTACTTGAATTTTATTTTCAGAATTAATGTTTTTTTTATCAATAAAAGTAAATGCTACACTTTTATTTACAAAGTGAGCAAAACCACCTGAGGTTACATAACCAATGCTTTGATCTCCATTCATAACAGCTTCGTTATTTGTTACATCAATATCATTTGTTTCAACAATTAATGGTATCAGTTTATTTGAAGAATTTTCCTTTTGTGCACTTTCTTTACCAATAAACTCTTTATCCCAATTAATAAAAGCATCTAAGCCTGTCTCCTTTGCTGTAAAATCTGGTCTATAATCTAAAGTCCAAGCTCCCCAATTTTTCTCCAATCTCATTGACATTAATGCTCTTCCGCCAAAAGGTTTAATGTTAAATTCTTTACCAGCTTCCATTAATTCTTCATAAAGTTTTAATTGATAATGGGGTGCTACATAAATTTCATATCCGAGTTCACCAGTAAATGAAATTCTATTTATTATTGCCGGAACTCCCCCAACAAACATTTTTCTAGAATCTCTAAATTTAAATTTTTCATTTGAAACATCGTCTCTTACAATTTTTTCTAAAACTTTCCTTGAGTTAGGTCCTGCGATAGACAAACCATGATACTCATCAGATCTATTAGAATAGCTTAAATTAAATTTATCTAAATGACTCTCGAACCAACGTCTATGCATTTCTTGAGCAGCTCCAGAACCAAACACCATGAATTCATTTTCATCTAAACAAGCCACTGTTAAATCACCACATAACTTTCCTCTATATGACAACATTGGGGATAAAGATATTCTCCCTGGCTTTGGAAGTCTTCCAGCCATTATGTGATCTAAAAATTTTCTAGCATCAGGACCTTTGAATTCATGTTTTGAAAAGTTGGCAACTTCGATTAAACCAACATTTTCTCTTACATTAATAACTTCTTTTGAAACATAGTCATGTGATCTTGATCTTTTAATAGTAGGCTCTTCATGAGCATCTTCTTTATTATTTGCAAACCACAAAACATTTTCCAATCCAAAGCTATCTCCCATAACAGCACCTTGATTTACAAAACAATCATACAGCGCAGTAGTTTTTTGTTTTCTTCCCTTTGGTAAAGTTTCGTTTGGAAAAGTCATAATAAATCTTCGCTCATAATTTTCTGAGGATTTTATTGTTCCATATTGAGGTGATGCATAATCTCCAAATCTTGCAACATCCATTGCCCAAACATCTATTGATGGTTCTCCGTCAATAATCCATTCTGCTATACATTTTCCAACACCACCACCTTGACAAAATCCAGCCATAACACCAACAGCAACCCAATAATTTTTCATTCCTGGTACTGGACCAATAAGAGGACTTCCGTCTGGACCAAAAGTAAAAGGACCATTAACTATATTTTTTATACCTGCACGCTCTAAAGCTGGCATTCTTTCAAAACCAATTGCTAATCTATCTTCTATATTATCTAACTTTGGCTCAAGTAACTCATGGCCAAAATTCATTGGTGTACCCTCAACTTTCCATGGTGTTGATTTTGGCTCATAGGTTCCAAGCAACATTCCTTTTCCTTCTTGTCTAAAGTAAATATTTCCCTCAAAATCTGTTCCTATAGGTAGTCTTTGATCGCCCATTGCTTCAATTTCTGGAATAGGTTCAGTGATTAAATAATGGTGCTCCATTGGTTGAACAGGAAGGTTAAGCCCAGCTAATTGCCCAACTTCTCTTGCCCATAAACCACCAGCGTTAATTACTATTTCAGCATTAATATTTCCTTTTTCAGTAAAGACATCCCAAGTCCCGTCTTCTTTTTGTTTCGTGTCCTTTACAACTGTGTGCGTGTAATATTTTCCACCATGAACTTTCGCAGCTTTTGCAAAAGCATAAGTAACACCTGACGGGTCAACCTCTCCATCAATAGGGTCCCACAGAGCTAACAAATATCTGGATGGGTCAATTAAAGGATGTTTTTTTTTTACTTCCTCTAGAGAAATAAATTCTTGATCAAGCCCCATATATCTTGCTTTTGATCTTTCTCTTTTTAAATAATCAGCCCACACTTCATTTGATGCTAAATAAAATCCTCCACTGGGTTTAAAGCCAGTTGAGTGACCAGACTCATTTTCTATCTCTTTATACAAGCCTATCGTATAAGCCATCATCCTAGAAATATTTGGATCTGAAGATATTACATGAACATTTCCCGCTGCATGCCAAGACGAACCAGAAGTAAGCTCGTTTCTTTCAAGCAAGATACAATCCTTCAATCCAAATTTAGATAAATGATAAAGAATAGAGCACCCTACTACACCACCTCCTATGATTACTACCTTCGCATGCTTTTCCATTAGTATTTAATTTCCTTGTTTACTTTTTTTAGAGATTTATCTGTACCATGATGGAAATGTTTGCTCATATCAGGCATATATTTCATTGAAATTGGTTTTTTTCCAATTGCAACTGACATTTCTCTTACGTGATGTGCTTCTGCTCCACAACATATACCAATAAAATTTATTTTGTTCTGAACACAATCTTTTGCAAACTCTGCCATTTCAAATCTGTTACAAAACAAATTATCTAAAGCTACTGGGAATGCATTTCCCCCTGGAATACAATTGCAACCATGATCAGTTATATTTAGAAAACCAGGTTCTTCCTCTGTTGTTCTGTATGGTACCGGAAGTCCAGCAACGTGACATGAAACTTTTTCTCTAACTTTTTTTAATAGTTTCATTGTCATTTCAGGTCCTCTATAACAATTTAAACCAACTACATCTGCACCTAAATCTTCCATCATTTTGCAAGCATCTTCAGCAGTATGACCTTCTCTAGTTTTGTCCCCTCTAGGAATTGCAAAATTACAAACTGCAATAAGTCCAGCATCTTTAATTGCTTTTAATGCTATCTTCATTTCTTCAGTCCAATTTATTGTTTCTGCAATTACAAAATCAACACCACCTTCTTTCGCCCAAGCTATCTGTTCTTCATACATTTGTTGACATTGTTTATGAGTATTAGCATCACCAGGATCAAATACGTTTGTATTAGCTACATCTCCACAAACCATTAAATCTAAATCTTTAAATTCATTTGCAGCATCTTTCGCTATCTTAAGAGCATTTTTTTGGAGTGGCTCTAACATATCTTCTTTGCCAATAATTCTCAGTTTTTCTCTATGACCATAATAAGTAAATGCTTGAACAACATCTGATCCAGCTCTAATAAATTCTCTATGTAACTGAGTTACTACCTCAGGATGTTCTAAAACTACTTCTGGAACAAATGGACCTGCTGAAAGATAACCTCTTCTTTCCATTGCAAAAAGATATCCTTCTGCACACATAATAGGTCCTTCATTTAATCTAGTAATAAGATCTTTTTTCATTATTTATCCTTTCATTTCATTATATTGTTTGCAACCCATTTGTGGAAATGATGGGTGGGATTATCCATCACAGGTGAAAAGTTTCCCCCATTATAGGATGGTGATTTTCTTCCATCTTGCATTCCCTCAATTATATTTAAATCTTCACTTTGAACTCCTTTCCAAAGTTCAAAGTTTTGTTTTCTAAGTGATTTAAATTTTGTCGAATTCGCCGCTTCGTTACCAACATAAAAAATTTCCATATGTTCTTTTGTATATTCATTATTTACTGGTTCTAACCAGTAGGCGTAAAAATGGTCTTTATGTATCCCAAGCATTACATTTGGGAAAAGAGCAACGTATTCAGCAATATGCTCTTGATCTTTTGGCCAGTTTGGGAATGTTGGAAATTTTAAATTACTTTTAAACCTTGGATTATAAACCATTGTGCCTTGTCCAGCAAAACGATTTGGCAATCCTTGAATATGATAATGATCATCAATTTTTGAGTAAGAGTTTAATCCAGGATGAACCCAGGGTAGATGATAACTTTCACAATAATTTTCTATTGCAAATTTCCAATTACATTTAGCATTTAAATTAAAATAACCATAATCTTTTGAATAAACAATTAAGTCTCTATCTTTTATCGGCCAGAATTTTTTCCATCTGTCACTTAAAGGTTTAATATATTTTTCGAAATTGATTTCATTTTTGTTTAAATTTACAAAAATTAAATCTAACCAAACATAAGATCTAACTTCCTTAAGACCGCTTTGTGATTTACTAAATTTATTACAATTATGTTTATTCATTCCACCAATATGAGGTGTGGCTATTAACTTGCCGCTCATGTCATATGACCAAGAATGATACGGGCATCTTATTACATTCTTAATTTTACATTTTTCTTGAAGAATCTTAAAACCTCGATGACTACAAACATTATGAAAAACTCTAATTTTATTATTTTTATCTCGTAAAATAATTAATGGAATTCCTAGTAGATCAAATGGTTTCGCGTCTCCAATATTTGGCAAGGAACTACCAACACCAATTACGACCCATTTATTTTCAAAAATTTTTTTTCTCTCAATAGATAAATAATCTGGATTGGTGTAACACTCATTTGGTAATCCATGAGCTTTATCAATATTTTTATTTACAACTTTTATTTTTTTTAAATCAACTATTTGAGATAACTTTTTCATTTCAACTTTTATTAAACCTCCTTGTTTAAGTTGGAATTAATTAAAGCTAAATTTTATGATTCTCTTATTATGATTTGTTGAAAAACAGTTTTACAATTTAAAATATAAACAAATTCTTTAAAAAAAAAATTCGCAGAAAATTTCATATAAAAACTTTATCTCTAAATAAATCCCATTTAAAGACAATTTGACTTCAACTAAAAGTTGAAAGATATTTGCAATCTTTTCATTGATATGTTGTAGTGTTCAATCAAAAATTAACTAACGGAGATATAATGAAAAAACTAAAAACAATTCTATTTTCCGCGCTTTTAGCATTTGGTATGACTTCTTTTGCAAATGCTTGTGGAAAATTAGTTATAGCCGAACAAAACTGGGCATCTGCCGAGTTAATGGCAAACGTTGATAAAATCATTCTCGAAGAAGGATATGGATGTGACGTAGAATTAGTACCTGGTGCTACTATGCCAACATTTACATCTATGAATGATAAAGGAACGCCTGATATGAACCCTGAACAATGGGCGAATGCGGTTTACACTCCTTTAAAAAAAGCGGTAAGTGAGAAAAGACTAATTATTGCAAATAAAGCTCCAATTACAGGTCTAGGAGAAGGCTGGTGGTTAAATCCAGCAGCTTTAGAAAAACATCCTGAACTTAAAGGAATGACAGCTGTTCAAATTTTAGAACGTCCAGATTTGTTTCCTGATAAAGAGGACCCATCAAAAGGTGCTTTCATGGGATGTCCAGCAGGATGGGGATGTCAATTAGCTAATGCAAATTTGTACAGAGCATTTGAAATGGAAAAAAAAGGTTGGAAACTTATTGATCCAGGTTCAGCAGCAGGTTTAGATGGTTCAATTGCTAAAGCTTCAGACTCTGGTGAGCCTTGGTTTGGATATTATTGGAATCCTACATCAATGGTTGGTAAATATAATTTACAGCCAGTTGATTTTGGTGTTCCTTTTGCAGGTAGAGATAATTGGGACAATTGCATAACTCTTGCAGAACAAGACTGTGCAAATCCAAAACCAACAGCTTGGACAAAATCTGAAGTTAACTCAATTGTAAGTGCTAACTTTGCTAAAACTGGTGGAAAAGATGTTCTAAAATATGTTGAAAGTAGAACTTTTCCAGGCACAGTGATGAATGGAATGTTGGTTTATATGGCTGACAACCAAGCTAAAGGTTCTGATGCTGCAGTTGAGTTTTTAATTAAGCATGAGGATATTTGGACTAAGTGGGTATCTTCTGATGCTGCAAAAAAAATCAAAAAAAGTTTATAATTAACTTTAAATTACGAGCCTATTTAATATAGGCTCGTAAAATTAATATTTATGGAATTTTTTACTGAATTTCCAGAACTGGGAAGAAGATCCCAAATGGAGCTAAGAAAAGGTATAGACTTAGCTTTTAGAAATTTTTCAAAAGAATATGGAGACAGTATAGAGGCATTTTTTGATCCATTATTGTTTTTTTTAGTATCATTAGAAAAATTATTATTATCTACACCATGGATAATAATTATTGGAATAATTTGTGGATTAGCCTGGTTAGGCTCAAGAAGTTGGAAATTAGTGGTAGGAAGTGCAATTGCTTTTTTATTAATTGGTTATTTTGGAATGTGGGAAGATTGCATGGCTACTGTTGCAATTATAACTGTTTGTACAATCATTTGTATTGTTGTTGGAATTCCGATAGGAATTGTGATGGCAAGATCAAGTAGAGCTGAAAAAGCAATACTTCCTGTATTAGATATGATGCAAACAATTCCTAGTTTTGTTTATTTGATCCCAATTTTAATGTTATTAGGAATTGGAAAAGTGCCAGGATTAATTGCTGTTTGTGTCTATGCAGTTCCTCCAATAATTAGATTAACCAATTTGGGTATTAGAGAGGTAGACAAAGAGACTTTAGAGGCCAGTGAAGCTTTTGGCGCAACTACAGCACAAAAATTAAAATCTGTTCAAATTCCACTAGCTTTACCAACTGTATTTGCTGGAGTAAATCAAACCATAATGATGGCTTTAGCTATGGTAGTTATTGCTTCTATGATAGGCGTAAAAGGTCTTGGAGTGCCAATATTAAGAGCTGTTTCTAACCAATATTTAGCTCTTGGAATGATGAATGGATTGGCAATAGTTGCTCTCGCAATTGTCTTTGATAGGGTCACTCAAGAATATGGAAGAAGGATCCAAAAGCATAGAGGCCAGATAAAATAATTGATACTTTGTAACATCGAATTTTCTAGACTCATATTTCAAAATAAATAAAGATCTTCACTATGAATTTTTCATTGGAAATAGGACCTAAAACAGAGGTTGATACAGTACCAGCATTGTCTAATGTCTATATTACAATGCTACCTGGAGGTGACTACAGAGAGACTGCTGATAAAGCAGTAGAGCTTGTAAAGAAAGGATTTAACCCGGTGCCTCATTTTCCTGCCAGATCAATCCATGATGAAAAAGAGCTTAAAGATTATGTATCTAGATGCAAAGATGGAGGCGTAAAGCAAGCCTTAATTATTGGAGGTGGAAGAGAGCCGGCAGGTAAATTTGATAGTTCATTTCAACTTTTAGAGACAGGGTATTTTGAAAAAATGAAAATAGGAATTGCTGGACATCCCGAGGGGAGTCCTGATATATCCGACTCAGATTTACAAAAAGCTATGATAGATAAAAAGCCTTACGCTGACTATATTGTAACACAGTGGTTACTTGATCCTCAGCCTATTATAGATTTTATTTCTAAGCAAAGCGTACCAGTGCATGTGGGAATTACTGGGCCATTAAAAATATCTAGTTTAATTAAATTTGCTAATATTGTTGGGGCAAAAAATTCCTTAAACTTTCTTAAATCTAATTTTACTAAGGCATTAGATTTATTGAAACCTAAAGACCCTAATGATTTAATTGGGAAAGTTAAATCGCATACTGATAACTTCCACATTTATACATTCGGCGGCTTGAAGGAAACTAACAAGTGGTTGAAGGAGAATAGTTATGTCTAAAGAATTTGACTATACTAAAGTAAAACATGCTACTTCTGTTGATCAATCTGACAGAGAAGTACCATATAATTTAAGACAAAGTGGGCCAACTAAAGTTGAATTATTAATTTCAACAAGAGTGAGAAAGTCACCTTATTGGCATTTATCAATGCAGGCAGGTTGTTGGAGAGCAACTGTATACAATCGAATTTATCATCCAAGAGGTTATGTAAAACCTGAAGACGGTGGTGCAATGGTTGAATATGATGCAATCGTTAACCATGTAACAATGTGGAATGTAGCTGTTGAAAGACAAATAAGAGTTAAAGGTCCAGATGCAGAAAAATTTACTGACTACGTTATAACTAGAGATGCAACAAAAATTTCTCCTATGAGAGCAAGATATGTAATCTTGTGTAATGCTTATGGAGGAGTTTTAAATGATCCAATTCTTTTAAGAATTTCAAAAGATGAATTTTGGTTTTCATTATCAGATTCTGATATTGGAATGTATTTGCAAGGTGTAAATGCGGATGGAAAATTTAATTGCACAATTGAAGAAATCGATGCATGTCCAGTACAAATTCAAGGTCCTAAATCAAAAGCTTTAATGCAAGACCTTTGTGGTGACCAAGTTGATTTTGATAATATGCCTTTCTATGGATTGGCAGAAGCAACAGTTGGTGGAAGAAGTTGTGTAATTTCTCAATCTGGTTTTTCAGGAGAAGCTGGATATGAGATTTACTTAAGAAATGCAACTTTGTATGCTGAAGATATGTGGAATGCAGTATTAGATGCGGGAAAAAAACATAACTTGATGGTTATTGCGCCTGCACACCATAGAAGAATCCAAGCGGGTATTCTTTCTTGGGGACAAGATATGGATCAACAACATAATCCGTTTCAATGTAATTTAGGTTATCAAGTTTCATTATCTGGTAAAGGTGAATGGAATAAAAAAGCTGATTATGTGGGTAAAGCTGCTTTGGAGAAAATGGGAGCAGATATAAAAGCTGGAAAAAAACCATATAAACTTCAACTAGTTGGAATGGAGCTAGGTGGTAAACCAATTGATGATTACGCGCCTGACTTTTGGTTAGTATCGCCAGAAAGTGGTGGGGATCCAGTTGGATTTATTACTTCACCATGGTGGCATCCGGAAAAGAAAACTAATATTGCTATGGGATATGTTCCGTTTGATGGAACTTTAAATCCTAATGGATTTCCAAAAAATAAAGTTGGAACTAAGTTTAAAGTTCATCTTCCAGAAAAATACTCAGATACTCCAGGAACACCTGTAGATGCTGTAGTTGTGGATATTCCATTCAAAGAGTCTTTCAATGCAAATACAAGAGAAGTTGTAAAAGGCTAAAATTTACTAAAGGGGAGCTAATTTCAGCTCCCCTTTTCAATTCTGATGACCAAAAGTTTCCTAATAGCAGTTTGCATTATCATTGCTATTGCTTTAATAATATTTCCATTAATTGTTTCTTATAAGGCTCAAAAAAATAAAAATAAAAAAAATTAATGTTTGCTGAATTTTTAAATATAATTTTTAAGTCAATAAAATTAGACAAAACTCTTTATTCGGATAATAAAAATTTTGGAGAAGCATCAATATACTTTGCTGGGATTATAATGATCCTAGATGGTATCGCTGGAGCAGTAGCAGCAAATACAATTATTAAAACAGCTATTGCAATGTCTGGTCTAACTGCAATAGTTACTTGGCTAATATGGGCGATTTTTATCTTTGTAATTGGAGTTAAATTATTTCCTGACAAGCAAACTAAGGTTTCTTTTAAAAAAGTTTTAACAGCTGTTGGATTTGCACATGCCCCTGGTTTATTAAGATTTTTTGCTGTCACACCAGATTTAATGATACCAATAATTTTTCTTACCCAATTTTGGATTTTTGCGGGTTTAATAATTTCAACTAAACAAATATTAAATTTAAAATCTAATTTTAAATCTTTTGGGATTGTACTTTTATCCTTTTTAATTATTGCATTTTTATCTATTTCATTTGTGATGAGTAGAATGAATATGCTTCCAGTAAGTCAAATCAGTTAAAGTGGAAATATAGTCTTAGATACTCTACAAGATTTACATAATTTAAACCCAGTAAGAATTAAATTTTGAGTAACACTTTCGTCTTCCTCTTTGCATTCATCGCAGATATTGTTTAATTCGTCAGTATCTACCTTTAGATTTTTTTCATCTATTTTATCAATCATTATCTGTCAAACCAGCACCTGCCGCACCCTCTTTTAAACTGTCACTCTCTTCAACAAAAGTTTCTTCGGATAACTTGTATAAATTATTCCATTCATCCTCTGTAAAGTTATCTTCATTTTCAAGTAGATTGACCTCAATTGTATTCGCTACCTTTGGAAATTCTTGGTCAATAAAATTTGAAAAAATATTTACATTTAAATTTAGTAACATTTTTTTTTCATCTATTTTTACATTAATTTTTTTTCCAATAATTTCTGATGAACGACTTATGAATGAAATAAAAATTATTGGATAAGCAACATTTTTAAACTCAATTTTTTTTAAATTTTCTAAAACATTTATTTGATCTAAAAAACTAACACCTAAAGTAATTGGACAGTAAGGATTATTCGATGAAGAGTTATTTTCCCTAATTAAATTTAAATTTTCAAATTTACTTTTGTTTTTTTGATTAAAATATTCATTAAGGTGCTTAATACCTGGTAAACTAAATAGCTCTAACAACCTTATACTTTTTCCTGTTTCCTCAGAAACTCCCCAAGAATATCCTGCTGCCTTTGAAGCTCTTTTAACAGTAGTTTCAATTTCACTAAGTGATTTCATTATTAAATATTGGTTTTATATACCCATTGCTCATCATAATTTTTTAGCTCATTTGGAAGTGGTGCTCCTTGAAACATGCAAATTCTTAACCATTTGTCAGATCGCGGATCAAATTTTAATGCCCCAAAAAAAGATAATTTTAGTCTTAGCATATCAATTGGCATTAAATCTTTACCAATTGTATTATCCTGTATTTCTGAGTAAGGAAATTTTTCTACAATGAATGCTCTTCTCACTACATGTCTTAATTTAGAGTTTGATGTTAAAAACTCAGCAATAGTTAAACTATTTTTTGAGACTAATAATTTGTCGTAAAGTTTTTTTATATCTCTCGCTATTGCTAAAGGCTGTTCTAATTCTGATCCATATTCTTCAAAACGATCCGCCAATCTAGGTTCTTCTTTATTTTTTGAAATAAACCAAAAGTTTTTATTATTTTCTTTTTCTTCAAAATTAATACCTAAAATGTTTGGATACTTTGCTTCGATGATATTACGCAATTCTTTTACTTTTCTATGCGTTGGAATATTAAAATATTTTTCTTCGTCTGAGCTCATTTCTTTTACCAAAGGATTTGTAATATCGTTATAAGGTTCCATCATTATTGAAACAATGTATTCAATGCATTCCTCGCATGTATTATCCTCTAACCATTGATAGATTGTGTTAAAAGGATAATCGCTCTCAAAATTAAAATCTTTTTTTATAAAATTTAAAAATTTTTCTACATCTTTTAGTAATGATGTGATTTTTGTTTGCTGATATTCGCTATCGGTATTCCAGCTTGTAATGTTTCTTAATGATTTTTTTACACAATCTATAAATAAATCACTATCTTGACTTTTTACATTTTTAATTTCTCTAATTTTTTTAAGTGCCTTTTCTCTACTTAAAATCCAATTATTTAGTAGAGTTGGGTGATTAACTATAAAAGGAGCCATACCTAGGCCTGTAGAATTACCAATTCCCAAATTTTTACAAATATTATCATCTAACTTAACAGCTGTTTTTGGATTTTTATGATAAGCAACATGATTGACTTGATCAAAAGTAAATTGTCTTACCAAATAAACCAACATCATTTCTAATCTGAATGGACCATTAATTTCCTCACGATTTTTAATTCTAAATCGATCTGCAAGACCAAATTTGCCTGAGCCATATACCGCTGTAGTCCTATATAAATAGCCTACTTTTGATAATAAGTTTAAATCTGGCTGCTTACCTTTGCTCAAACTTTCAACTACATGATTATAAATTCTTACTGATTTGTTTGCTCTCGATAAAGTTAATTCTTTATAAGAAAGTCTGCCAACTTCTTGTTTTGGAACTTCATTTTTTAATCTTTCAATGTCTTTATTTGTAGGAACTCCATCATGTAATGTAAAAGCTGCATCCCATTTTGTTGCAATAACTCTATCTGATCTTTCTTCATCTTTGATTTCATTTGCAAAACAAATTAAAGAATAAACTCTTTTATTTTTTTTAAATGAATAAACAGCTTCTCCAAAACCATTTTCATTTAAATTAAATAAATCTCTTTTATATTCCCACTCTTTAAATTCATTAAGAAAACTTCTTAAAAAAGATAATTTTGATTGATGAAAAGATCCTAGTCTTGATAATTTCATTATCTTATTTGGGTCTCTTAATTCAACTTTCATAATTAAATTGATTTATAAAAATTGTACCAGTTATTTCCAAGTATTCCATGTGTCTCAACATCCGAAAAGCCCACTTTTTTAAGACCTTTTTCAATATTTGAAAACCCTCTTGCATCAAGAAACCAATCAGGTTGTTTTGGAAAGCCTGGTTTATTTTTTGATCCTTCGCCAAAATTTTTACTTTTAGACCAAGAACCGTTTCTCATCCATTCAACAACAGTATCTGGATGATCTAAACAAAGATCTGATCCTATTCCTATTTTGTTTACATCCATTATTTCAGCTGTTTTTGCCACCATTTCACAAAAACTATCTAGAGTACAATTTGTATTGTTTTTTAAATGATGAGGGTATAATGATAAACCCAATATACCTCCACTATCACTTAAATTTTTTAATAAATCTGAAGACTTATTTCTTTTAGCTGGATGCCAAAAAGAAGGGTTAGCATGAGTAATTGCAATTGGTTTTTCACTTAATTCAATTGCATCAAAAGTGCTTTTTTCTGCAGAATGTGACATATCAACCACAAGGCCAACTCTATTCATTTCTCTTATAACCTCGCGTCCAAAATTTGTAACACCACTATCTACTTTTTCATAACAACCAGTTGCTAGCAAAGATTGGTTATTATAAGTAAGTTGCATAAATCTACATCCTAATTCATGAACCTTTTCAACTAATTTTATGTCATCTTCGATCGGCGAACAATTTTGAAAACCAAAGAATATTGCAGTTTTATTTTCTTTATTTGCTTGATCAATATCGTGAAAATTCTTACCAGGAAAAATTAAATCAGAGTTTTCTTTAAATAATTTTTCCCATTTTTTTATTTCAAGCAGTAATTCATCAAAATCTTCATGGTAAACTATGGTAACATGGACAGCATCTAATCCAGCAGATCTATTAATCTCAAAGATTTTTCTAGACCAATTACAATATTGAAGATTATCGATTTTATAATTCATAGTAAGCTTAACTCTAATCAATATGTATTTTAAATACTATTAATTTTATTGAAATTTTAAGTTAATTTTGAAATAAACAGATTGATCAATTTTCATGAAAAAAAATAGTAAATTAAAAGTTTCAATCATAATGGGAAGTCAATCAGACTATAAAGTAATGAAACTGGCCGAAAAAACCCTAAAAAAAATTGGCGTTTCATTCGAAACAAAAATTATATCTGCTCACAGAACACCTAAAAGAATGTATGAATATGCTGCAAAAGTTCAGCAAAATCATATAGGAGTAATAATTGCAGGTGCTGGAGGATCTGCTCATCTTCCAGGGATGATATCTGCACTTACACATATACCGGTACTTGGTGTTCCAGTTGAAAGTAAAAAACTTAAAGGGTTAGATAGTTTGTTGTCAATTGCACAAATGCCTAAAGGAATACCTGTAGGAACCCTCGCTATAGGAGAGGATGGTGCCATTAATGCTGCTTTATTGGCTGCAGCAATAATCGCTAATAATAATTCAAATGTTCTAAAAAAACTTAAAAATTTTAGAACTTCACAAACTAAATCAGTAAAGAAATCTCCAAAATAAAATGTCAGAAATTACTCTTGGTATCATTGGGGGTGGTCAACTTGGAAGTATGCTTGCAATAGCAGCTAAAAAATTAAATGTTAAAACAGTTGTTTTTTGTGATGATATAGACGCACCAGCACAAAATTTTTGTAATCAATTTGTTACTGGAAGTTATGATGATAAAGAGAAAATAAAAGAATTTATAAATCAGGTTGATTTAGTCACTTATGAATTTGAAAATATTCCATATGAAACATTAAATGAAATAAACAAATTTAAATCTGTTTTGCCAAAGCCTTCAGTTAACAGATTAATTCAACATCGATTAGCTGAAAAAGATTTTGTTAATAAATTAAATATTAGAACAACAAGATATGTTTCGATTGAAAAAAAATCTGACATAGATGCCTTGATAGAATTTTTGCCAGGAATATTAAAAACAACAACACTTGGTTATGATGGCAAAGGTCAATATCCAATTAAATCAAGCGATGAACTTAATTCATTAAATATTGATTTTTCAAAAGGATATATTCTTGAAAAACTTGTTAAATTAAAAAAAGAGATTTCAATTATAATTACAAGGTTTAGTAACAACAAATACGAGATATATGAGCCAATAGAAAATACTCATGAAGATCAAATTTTAAAATATTCAAAAATTCCTGCAGAAATTAATGAAAAAATTTTTGATCAATCTAAAGATTGGGCAATGCTAATTGCTGAAGAGCTTAAATACGTCGGAACTTTATGTGTAGAATTTTTTATTGACAGAAATGATAATCTTTATGTTAACGAGATTGCACCTAGAGTACATAACTCAGGACATCTAACAATAAATGCTTTTAATGTAAGTCAATTTGAAAATCATGTAAGAGCTGTATGTGGTTTAGAACAAATTCCTTTAAAAAAAATATCTAATGCTAAAATGATGAATTTGCTTGGTGATCAAATTACTCATTATAGAAACATGCAAAAATTTAATGATAATGAATTTTTCTTTGATTATTTAAAAAAAGATATAAAAGAAAAAAGAAAAATGGGTCATATCACAACTTTAATATAAATGTTAAAATCAATAGAAGGTAATTTTGATAATTCAGAAGTAAATGAGCTTCTAACCAAACATTTTATTGAACTTAGAGCTGCCTCTCCGGAGGGAAGTGCTCATGTATTGGATATTCCTGGTTTAAAAGTACCATCAATTAAATTTTGGAGTTTGTGGGATGATGAAAAACTAATCGGTTGTGGTGCTTTAAAATTTTTAGATAAACAGCATGGAGAATTTAAATCTATAAGAATTCATGATAATTTTAGAAACCAAGGCCAAGGGATTAATGTAATCAATCATTTAATTAATGAAGCTAAAAAGCTTAAAATAAAAAGGTTAAGTATCGAAACAGGAGCAGGTGATTTTTTTATACCAGCAAGAAAACTTTTCAAAAAAACTGGTTTCAAAGTATGCGAACCTTTTGCGCCCTATGAAGAAGACATCAATTCTGTTTATTTAACTATGCTTATAGACGATATTTAAAAAATTATTTTAATTTTTGATCTATTTTGTTGACAAAACCCAATAAAATCTAAAGAAAGCCAATATTACTTAATTATAAGTAATAATTAAATATAACAAAAAGTAAGAAGAATAATATGAGTCTACAAGGTAAAGTAAAGTGGTTCAATCCAACCAAAGGTTTTGGTTTTATTGAAAGAGAAGATAAAGAAAAAGATGTGTTTGTACATGTTTCAGCAGTAAGAGATGCTGGTATGAACGGTTTAGATGAGGGTCAAGCTTTGACTTTCGATGTTGAAGATGGTCCTAAAGGTCCTTCAGCAGTTAACTTAAAAACTGCATAATTTCACACTTCTTATTGGCTGAAAAATTTATTTAACTTTAATAAATTTATTATTCAGCCAATACCTTATTTAAAAACAATCTTTAAACACAATTATCAATTATAGATTTAAATTAAAATATTAATAAATTTATCAAAATTATGATTGGAATTTTAGGTGGAATGGGAACTCAAGCAGGTCTTGATTTTTGTAACAAACTTGCAGTTTTAAATAGAGGAAAAATTGACCAAGAGTATCCATTATTTTTACTTTATAATAAATCAAATATTCCTGGCAGACCTGAATCTATTGGCTCTCAAACTAAAAATCTCTCAAACAAATCTACAAATAAAATTAGTAGAGCAAAATATAACAAAGTTTTAAAAAGTTTGCTCAAAGGTTGTAAGCTTCTGGAAAAGAATAAATGTAAATTTATAGTTATACCTTGTAACACAGCTCATTATTGGTTTGATGATTTGCAGAATAAAATTAATATTCCAATAATCAATATGCCAAAAGAAGTTTTCAAATTTACAAAAAAAAAATGCAAAAAAAACTCCAAAGTCGGTCTCTTAGCGACTGAGGGTACTCTTAAAACTGGAGTTTATAAAAAATTTTTTGAAAAAGATTATCAGTTAATAGAGCCATCTCAAAAAATACAAAAATTGTCAGTTAATAAAGCAATTAAATTAGTTAAAATGGGTAATGTAAAGGCTGCAGCAAAAGCAATTAAACCTGCAATTGATTTCTTAATTAAAACTAAGTGTAAAAAAATCATTTTAGGTTGTACAGAGCTCCCTATTGCGATTTTTGCATTTAAATCATTTGAAAATGTAAAATCTTCAAAAGTATTTTTAGACCCTAACTTAATTTTGGCTCATTCAGCTATGGTTAAGCATAAAAATTAGTTTATGACTAATAAGATTGAAAAGCCTTATGTGTTAAGAGCTGCTGAATTTGTTTATTCAAATATAATTAATATTAAAAAACAAAATCCTGAAATTAATAATATACAGGCATTTGAAATTTTTATGACTACTAAGGAATATGACATTTTAAGTTCTGGAGAATTTCATGATAAATGGTTTTTAGAACTTAAGAATAATAAATCTATTGATAAGATAACTAAGAAAAAAATTAATGAAGAAACTTTAAGACTGTTAGAACTACAAAAAGATTCTATGGTAAAATTTTTAATGAAGATACCAAAGCTTTATTATACCAAGAGTCATTTTCCATTAGAAATTTCACAGAGAGCTTTTGATCACTTGTGGAGAGTTTGTGAAAGCTATGAAATGTGGTGTAAAGAAACTAAACAAGAAAACCTTATATATCTAAATATTATTGAGTAGTATTATTTAAATCAAGTATTGATCTAGTAACCTCTATTCGCTTTTTAAGCAATTTTTGTAAATTTTGATTATCTAGTTTTTGTCTAGTCATTTTAATTCTTGTTTCTACTAATTTTCTTAAGTCTTCATCAAATGAATTATTTTTTGTTTTTATATCTGTTTCTTCTACAAACGTTTCTTTAATTAAAGCTAAAGAATTTTTTCCAGTTTCTTTTTCTATATGTTGATTAACTATAAATTGTGCACTAGCTTTATAGACATTGCCTGAAGTAAGAGCTGTTACACCTGGGCCAACAAATGAAAGAATGGGCACAAAACCTGTCAAAAAGAAAAAGGTTAGTATAATTGTTAAAATTCTAAATAATCTAAACTTCATAACTGAACTTTAAGTGATTTGGTATTTCATTACTACGCCGAATTTGCTCATAATAGGTACTGATTTGTTTGATTTTATTTAATTTATTTGTTTATTAAACATGATGATTAAAATATTCCCTTTCATATTTATACTCCTATGGTCCTCTGCTTTTATAACCACTAAACCTATTATAGATAACAGTGATCCATTTGCTGCTTTAGCTTTTAGATTTGCATTAGTTGCTTTTGGTTTTTTTTTATTTTCAATTTATTCAAAACAAAAAATTCTAGTAAATAAAAGAAACTTTTTTGAATCTTTTTTTAGTGGTGTGTTGTTTCATGGTTTTTATCTTGGTGGTGTCTTTTACTCAATTTCAATAGGCATGCCAACAGCAATAGCAGCGTTAATTGTAACCCTTCAACCAATTCTCACAAATGCATTAAGCGGTCCCATCTTAAATGAAAAAGTATCTACAAAACAATGGGTAGGTGTTTTCTTGGGATTTGCTGGCGCCGGTCTTGTGTTAGGATTTGATATTGGTTCAAAAATACCAGCAGTGGGTTTGATCTCAACAATAATAGCTTTGTTGGCAATTACATTTTCAACTTTATGGCAAAAAAAATTGAGTAACAACTTGCCTTTATCAGTAAGTAATATGAATCAAGCTATTGGTGGATGCATTTTCCATTTATTAATAATTATTTTATTTGTTGATCCATATATTGATTTCTCACAAACATTTATAATTGCAATGAGCCATCAAATATTTTTGGTATCATTTGGAGCATTTACAATATTAATGTTTTTAATTAAAAATAATTCAGCAAGCAAAACTGTTTCTATATTTTTTTTAATTCCAGCAACGTCTGCTTTTATGGCTTGGCTTTTTTTAGATGAAAGTTTAACTAGGTTGGATCTAATTGGATTTCTAATTACTTCTATAGGTGTTTATATTGCAACAAGGGATTGAAAATTTAAGTTTATAAAGATTCAAAGCCAAACTCTAGAGATGCGTCTGTGATAGAATGATATAAAGATTCGCCAAAACTTCTTAAAACAAATAATCTTACTTTATTTGGATTTTCACCAAACTTATCTACAGTAAAAGCTATTCCATTATAAGTTGAGTTAATTGAATTATTTTTATCCAATGTATTAAAATTAAAAGGACATCCTTTTTTCAAAACTTCTATCGAATCATTTCCTTCGATTTCAATAATAGCTCTAGAATGAGATAAATCTGTTATAGCAAAATCTGTATCTTTAAAATTATCTGATACATTTTTAATTAAATCCTTTTTTGTTGAAACTAAAAGCCAATTTTTTGGTCCATTCCACATAATCCTTGTATTTTCATTAAATACCACGGTTAAAGGTTCATTTTTTAATTTTAAACCATCAATATCAATACCCTCAAATGAAAGTGAAGAATTTTTGTACTGAAATATTTGAACAATTAATAAATTTTTGATTTCAGATATTTTAAGTAAATCATTTTCATTTTTATCTTCACAATCTCCAAATTGACCTTTTGCATGAACATTTGATAAAGCTGAAATTAATGTCATGATCTGACTCTTTCGCCTTTTGGGTCTACATAATGTGATGAAACTATCTCAACTGGTATTACTTTATTTTTAAGTGGTGACATCGCAAAAAGTTTTTGACCTATCATATTTTTTCCATCTTTCAAAATTGCTAAAGAAAAAGGATTATCATATTCAACACTCCAACATGATGCAGAGATATGACCTAACTTTGGATTTGGCAATGGTGCTTTATCATCTTTAACTAAGTGAGAGCCTTCTGGTATACTTGTTTGTTTGTCTAATGGAACTACCCCTACTATTCTCTGTCTATCTTCAGCTGTAAATGCAGTTCGTTGTAATGATCTTTTTCCAATAAAATCTTTCTTTTTACTAACAAGACCTTCTAAAGCATTGTCGAATGGAATTGTTCTACCATCAAGTTCTGATCCAGCAACATGTCCCATTTCAATTCTAAGAGTTGATAATGCCTCTGTTCCATATGGTTGAATATTAAATTCTTCACCAACTTTAATTATTTTTTCCCACATAAAATTTCCATAATCAGACTCAACATTTACTTCATAAGCAAGCTCGCCTGAAAACGAAATTCTAAATATTCTTGCTTTAACACCAAATAAATCTCCTTCCATGTAGCCCATAAAAGGTAAGCCTTCATTTGATACATCAGAATTTGGAAATAATTTTTTTAATAAATCTCGAGATTTAGGTCCAGCGATAGCTGCTCCAGCCCATTGTTCTGTAGTTGAAACTACATTCACATTTAATTCAGGCCAAACGAGTTGCAAATAATATTCTAAATGAGAAAGAACGTTTGCTGCTTGAGCAGTGGTAGTGGTCATATGATAATGATTTTCTGAAATTCTTGTAGTTGTTCCGTCATCCATAACAATTCCGTCTTCTCTTAACATTACACCATATCTAGCTTTGCCAACTGGTAGCTTCAACCATGCATTTGTATAAACTCTATTTAATAACTCTGCTGCATCAGGACCTTTAACATCAATTTTTCCTAAAGTTGTTACGTCACAAACTCCAACATTTGCTCTCACATTTTTAGCCTCTCTTTTAGATGCCTCGAATAAATTTTCATTTCCTCTTTTATAATACCGAGGTCTTAACCAAACACCCGCATCAACAAAAACTGCATTATTTTTTTCATGCCATGAATGCATTGGAGATTTTCTTGTTGGTTTTGAATGTTTTCCAACCTCTCTTCCCACTATTGCTCCAATAGAAACTGGAGTGTATGGGGGTCTAAAAGTTGTATGACCTACTGCAGGAACTACTTTGTTTTCAATTTCGGATACTAATTGCAATCCATTTAAATTACTTGTTTTTCCTTGATCTGTTGCCATTCCTAAAGTTGTATATCTTTTAACGTGTTCAATTGATCGATACCCTTCTCTTAAAGCTATTTCTACATCAGATACCGCTACATCATTTTGAAAATCTAAAAATCTTTTATAATTTTTACCTTTTGGCAATGGAACACACCAAAATTTATCATGTTGAGAAGATTTCTTTTCAACAACATTTGGAATAGCTATCTCATTATCTTTTTCAGTAATTTTTTTTGATAATTCACTTCCTGCTCTGAATGAAGTTTTTAATGTTTCATCAAGCGAAAATACTCCATTAGCTGCACCTAAAGTAATTTCATTTTGTTTTGATTGCCCTGGAACAAATGCATCAATTTCTTCTTTAAACTTAGTTTTATTTCCTGATTGAGATGCTAAATGAATGGTTGGTGTCCAAAAACCAGAAACACAAATACAATCACATTGTAAATTTTCTATTTCACCGAGTTGTTTTTTATCCTCTGAAATACTCGCAATATCTGCAGATTTTACTTTTTTATACCCTTGTGCTGCAACCACAACATAAGAATTCTTTATATTAATTCCTAAATTTTTTGCTTCATCAATTATTTCTGACTCAGGGTTTTTTCTTGAGTCTAAAACAATTGGATCTACTCCATGTTTTTTAAATTCGATTGCTGTTTCGTATCCACTATCATTATTTGTAAATACTAACGGTTTTCTTCCAACTAAAACACCATATACTTTTAAATATTCTTTAGCAGCTGAAGAAAGCATAACTCCTGGCGTATCATTATTTCCAAAAACTATTGGTCTTTCAATTGAACCAGAGGAAATCAAAACTTCTTTTGCACGAATGTACCATAGTCTTTTATTAGGATGATATTTTTTAGTTGATGGTAAATGATCACTAACTTTTTCTGACATCACAAGCATATTGTGATCATAATATCCAAAAATTTGAGATCTATTTTTTACAACAACATTTGGCATAGTTTTGAGTTCTGCAATTATCCCCTCAGCCCAATCTTT
This sequence comes from Pelagibacteraceae bacterium AG-349-O05, assembly GCA_003281005.1. Lineage (GTDB taxonomy): Bacteria > Pseudomonadota > Alphaproteobacteria > Pelagibacterales > Pelagibacteraceae > Pelagibacter. The sequence goes on along the minus strand of QCDE01000004.1, from coordinate 56,742 downwards.
TCCTGATTGATTGCCAATATTGACATCACTTGTTAGTAAAGATCCGCCAAATCTTGGTTTATCTTCAGCTAAAATTACTTTAGCTCCATTTTTTGCTGCAGCAAATGCACTAGCTAATCCCGAAGGTCCTGAACCTGCAATTAATAAATCACAGTATTCATACTTATGTTCATATCTTTCTTTATCATGTTTAGTTGAAGCAACACCTAAACCAGCTGCTTTTCTAATAAATGGTTCATAAATTCTGTACCAAAAACTTTTTGGCCACATAAAAGTTTTGTAATAAAAACCCGCAGGTAGGAAAATTTTTAAAAAATTATTTATTGCTCCAATATCAAAATTCACACTTGGCCAACAATTAACACTTTTTGCCTCTAAACCATCAAAAAGTTCCTGCTCTGTAGCTTTAATATTTGGTTCTGTTTCACCATTTCTATAAAGTTGAACTACTGCATAAGGCTCATCTACACCTGCACCAAAGAAACCTCTAGGTCTATGATACTTAAAACTTCTTCCTACTAAATGAACTCCATTTGCTAATAAAGCTGATGCTAAGGTGTCACCTTCATAACCAAAGTATGTTTTACCATTAAATTTAAAAGATAATTTTTTATCTCTATTAATTAATCCAACATTTTCAATTCTAAAAGCTTGAGTCATTAAGCAACTTCCTCATCAGCTTTAAAAGTTCTAAAAATTTCATGGGTTGCGGTATCTCTCTCAACCTTTATCCATTGTCTACATCCAGAAATATGTTGCCATAGCTCTAAATGCTTTCCTCTTAAACTTTTTCTATTGTAAACAAAATTATCCCATTCTTGATCAGAAACTTCTTTATTAAGCTCTGGTCTTTTAACGCTTGCATCGCCACCATATGAAAATTCATTTTGAGATCTCATTCCACAGTGTGGGCAATTTATGTAAAGCATTTACGATATCCAGGTTTTTGTTCCGAGTCCCTTTTCATCAATAAGATGGCCAGTATTAAATCTATTTAAGCTATAACCGGCATTTAATTCATGCACTCTATCTTGAGCAATAGTATGAGCAAATGTCCAACCCGATGCAGGTGTAGCTTTAAATCCTCCATAGCACCATCCACAATTCAAATACAAACCATCAATGTGTGTTTTATCGATAATAGGTGAACCATCCATTGACATATCCATAATACCACCCCACGTTCTAAGCATTTTTAATTTACTCAAAAATGGCATCATGGCTATACCTTCAGTTAATACATGTTGTAATGTTGGTAAGTTTCCTCTTTGAGCATAACTATTATAACCATCAAGATCACCGCCCATTACCATCTCACCTTTGTCAGATTGACTTACATAAAAGTGTCCTGCACCAAACGTAACTACATTATCTAAAACTGGTTTAACTGGCTCAGAAACACATGCTTGGAGTAAATGAGTTTCAATTGGTAATGTCATATTTAATTTTTCTGCTAAAATATTTGTGCTACCCGCAACGCAAATACCAACTTTTTTTGCTTTGATATTTCCTCGTGAAGTTCTGATGCCATTTATTTTTCCTGCTGAAACATCGAAGCCTATAACCTCACAATTTTGAATTATATCTACCCCCATGGAGTCTGCCTGACGTGCATAACCCCATGCAACAGCATCATGTCTTGCTGTTCCTGCACTTGGCTGCATCAAACCTCCAAATATTGGGAACCTTACGTTTTCAGAAAAATCGGCCATTGGAATTATTTCTTTAACTTGTTCTCTATTTAAAAGAACTGCATCAATTCCATTTAACCTCATTGAATTTCCTCTTCTTGCATAAGCATTCATTTGAGCGTCTGAGTGCGCAAGGTTAATTATTCCTCTTGGAGAAAACATTACGTTATAGTTTAAATCTTGACTCATCTTTCTCCATAAATCCATTCCGAACTCACTGAACAAACCATTTTCGTCATGCATATAATTTGATCTAATAATTGTAGTATTACGCCCAACGTTTCCACCGCCAATCCATCCTTTTTCTATAATTGCAACATTTGTAATATTATGTTCTTTAGCAAGATAATATGCTGTAGCTAATCCATGGCCTCCACCGCCAATAATTACAACATCGTATTCTTCCTTAGGTGTTGGATCTTTCCAGGCCAGATCCCAATTTTCATGGTTTGAAAAAGCGTTTTTAACAAGGTTAAATATAGAATATTTTTGCATCAAATAATTTTATAACAATCAATTTAAATAGTGCTTATTTTTTTTATATATATTTTTTAGAAGTTTCCAAATATCTCAAAAAAGGATAAGAAGTCACAGATAAAAAACTTTTAATTTATTAGATTATTTATGGCCGAAGTAAAATCTGACATTCAAATAGCTCGAGAAGCTAAGATGCAACCAATAAAAGATATACTTTCTAAGGTTGGAGTGCCAGATGAAAATTTTGCTTTTAGTCCAATGGGTAGACACATAGCCAAAATAAATTTGGAATATTTAAATACTCTTAAAAAAGAAAATGGCAAATTAATTTTAGTTACTGCAATTACTCCCACTCCAGCTGGTGAGGGGAAAACTACAACTTCTGTTGGTTTAAATGACGGTTTAAATAAAATTAGAAAAAAATCTATTGTTTGTTTAAGAGAACCAAGTCTTGGCCCATCATTTGGAATGAAAGGTGGAGCTGCTGGTGGTGGTTATGCCCAAGTAGTGCCAATGGAACAAATCAATCTTCATTTTACAGGTGACTTTCATGCTATTACATCTGCACATAATTTACTATCTGCATTGATTGACAATCATATTTATTGGGGCAACAAACTTAACATTGATGTTAGAAGAGTTGTTTGGAGAAGAGTAATGGATATGAATGATAGATCGTTAAGATCTATTATTGTTGATCTTGGAGGAGTGGCTAATGGTTATCCAAGGCAAGATAGTTTCGATATTACAGTTGCATCTGAGCTAATGGCTATTTTTTGTTTAGCGACAGATCTAAAAGATTTAGAAAATAGAATTGGAAATATTACAATTGGTTATACTAGAGATAAGCGATCAATTTATGCAAAAGATTTAAATGCACAAGGTCCAATGACTGTTTTGCTTAAGGAAGCAATAAGACCCAATGTGACTCAAACTCTAGAAAACAATCCTGCAATAATTCATGGTGGGCCTTTTGCAAATATTGCTCATGGATGTAATTCGGTTATTGCAACTAAAGCAGGTCTAAAATTAGCTGACTACGTTGTAACAGAGGCAGGTTTTGGAGCTGATTTGGGAGCTGAAAAATTTTTGAATATTAAGTGTAGAAAATCTAGTCTCAAACCAGATTGCGTAGTTATCGTAGCAACGATAAGAGCGTTAAAAATGCATGGAGGGGTTGCTAAAGAAGATTTAAAAAAAGAAAATATATCAGCACTAAAAGAGGGAATGGTAAATTTACGTAGGCATATAAATAATATTAGAAAGTTTGGATTGCCTGTTACAGTTGCAGTTAATCATTTTATTACGGATACAGAAGATGAAATGAAAACTTTGTTAGATTTTTGTGAAACGCAAGGTGTAAAAGCCTCTAAATGCACACATTGGTCTAACGGTAGCGAGGGAACTATTGAACTTGCTAAAAATGTTACAGAAATTTGTGAAGATAAAAAAGATACATTTAAATTTTTATACGAGGACGATCTATCACTATTCAAAAAAATAGAAAAAATTGCACAAGAAATTTATAGCGCTTCTGAAGTAGTAGCTGATACAAAAGTGAGACAACAATTAAAAGATTTTGAAGAAAAAGGTTATGGTAAATTGCCTGTTTGTATTGCAAAAACTCAATACAGTTTTTCAACAGACCCAAATTTAAAAGGTGCGCCCACAGGTCATGTTTTGCCTGTAAGAGAAGTAAGACTTTCTTCTGGTGCTGAGTTTATCGTTGTTGTGTGTGGTGAAATCATGACAATGCCAGGGTTGCCTAGAGTACCTGCAGCAGACTCAATAAAATTAAATGACAAAGGTGAAATTGAAGGGTTATTCTAGTCCAAGATAATTTAACCAATTCTCTAATTCTCTCATTCTTGAGATTTTATCTAGTTTTTTATTTTCTCTTTCAATATGCTCGATATGACTATCTATCTCATTTTGATCTTTAAAAGCACCTCTTTCTAACAATCGTTCTTTTCTAAATATAATCAAATTAATCATTTTATTATAAGTAATCTCAGGATGGTATTGGAGACCCCATATATTACAGTTACCAACTTTAAAATTTATTCCTTGAACGTTATTTATTGAGTTTGAGGCTAATAAAATTGAGTCTTCTGGCATTGTTACGACTTCATCAAAATTAAATGCTGGTGTGTTAAATTTTTGATCTTTATTTTTATAAAGTGGATGATTTAAACCATTTTCATTAATTTCTATATTTGAGGCAATGCCTCTATGAGATCCTTTTGTAGCTTTTTTAACCTCCCCTCCTGCTGCTGTTACAGCTACTTGCATGCCCCAACATATTGCTAAAATTTTTTTGATTTTTTTCTGACATTCTTTCATAAATTCAATTTGTCTTTTTATTTCTGGAGTATTGTTATAAATATTTAAACTACTACCGCCCCAAATAAGACCATCATAGCTTTCAAGTGCATCAATATTTTTGTCGATATTTTCATCTGAAGAAGGATTAACCACGTGGGTTTCTAATTTATCTGTGAAATAAGCCAAACTATCTTTAAGACTTTCTGTATGTGTTTGAATTCCAGCCTCAGAAAAACTTTGGTTTTCTTCTCGTAAGTTTCCTTCTACTATCAATACTTTTTTCATTAAAATAATTCTCCAGAAATGCTTTTTATATACATTTCTTTTAGATCATTTCGACTTAACTTTTTAGGATTTCCTCCTGTTGATGGATCTTCAAATGCCATTAAAGAAAGTTCATCTAAATCAATATTATTACAATCCATCACATCTGACAATTTATGTGGAATATTTAAATTTTTTCTTAATTCCAAAATCCAATTTAAAAAACTATCAAAATTTTTATTTAAATTAAGATAATCACAAATTGATATTATTTTATTTTCAATTGAGGGTTTATTAAATGTTAAAACATAAGGCATAAATATTGCGTTTGATAAGCCGTGGTGAACATTAAATTTACCGTTTACTGGATGGCTCAATGAGTGAATTGCTCCCAATCCTTTCTGAAATGCAGTCGATCCCATTGAAGCTGCAGAAAGTAAATCCATTCTAGCCTTAACATCTTTTCCATTTTTAAAAGCTTTAATTAATGAATTTTTAATTAGTTTCATTCCTTCTATTGCCATCCCATCAGCCATTGGATGATATCCTGGTGCACAAAACGCTTCTAAATTATGTGCAAGCGCATCCATTCCTGTTGCTGCTGTTAATCTTGGAGATAAATCTATTGTAAGTAAAGGATCTAAAATAACAATCGAAGGTAACATTTTTGGGTGAAAAATAATTTTTTTTGCACCTGTTTCTTTATTTATGATTGCAGATGCTCTACCTGTTTCAGATCCTGTTCCAGCAGTGGTTGGAACTGCAATAATTTTTGAAATTTTAGAACTATCGGCTCTTGTCCAATAATCACCAATATCTTCAAAATCCCATATCGGTCGAGATTGATTGCACATAAATGCTATAGCTTTTCCAACATCTAAACCACTTCCACCTCCTAAAGCTATTACGCCGTCACAATCTGCGCTATTATAAACTTTAACGCCTTCTTCTACATTTTCTCCAATTGGATTTCCCGTAAAATTAGAAAAGATAGCTAAATTTTCAAAACTTTTTTTTAATATTAATATTATATTTTTTATTAAATCTAAGTTAATTAAATCCTTGTCTGTTACAAATAATGGATTTGAAATATTTAACTCTTTACAGGCTAAGGATAAATCTTCAATTCTATTTTCTCCTATCCACATAGTGGTTGGATAATTCCAATTAATACCCATAACAAAATATAATTTTATTTTTTTAAAAATTGTTAGTAAGATATAATTATAAATTTATTAATGATAGGAAAAATTCTATGTCAAAAGTAGCAATCATAGGCGCTGGTCCATGTGGACTTTCAATTTTAAGAGCATTTGAGCATTTAGAAAAAAAAGGAGAAAAAATTCCTGAAATAGTTTGCTTTGAAAAACAAGAGAGTTGGGGCGGTTTGTGGAATTACAACTGGAGAACAGGTTCTGATCAATATGGAGATCCTGTGCCTAATAGTATGTATAGATACTTATGGTCAAACGGACCTAAGGAGTGTTTAGAATTTGCTGATTATTCTTTTGATGAACATTTTGGAAAGCCAATTCCCTCTTTCCCCCCAAGAGAAGTGCTACAAGATTATATTTTAGGAAGAGTGAGCAAAGGAAATATAAAAAGTAAGATTAAATTTAATACTAGAGTTACAAATACTGTTTATAAAAATGATAAGTTTGAAATTAGCTACCAAGACAAAGTAAATAATAAAATTTTAAATGATACATTTGATTATGTGGTAGTCTCTACAGGTCATTTTTCTGTGCCTTTTATTCCTGAATACGAAGGAATGAATTCTTTCCCAGGAAGAATAATGCACTCACATGATTTTAGAGATGCTGAAGAATTCAGAGGAAAAGATGTGATTGTTTTAGGAAGCAGTTATTCTGCTGAAGATGTGGCTCTACAATGTAATAAGTATGGCGCTAAAAGTGTAACAATCGGTTACAGGCATAACCCAATGGGTTTCAAATGGCCAAAAGATATGAAAGAAGTTCATTATTTAGACAGGTTAGAAGGAAAAAAAGCCATCTTTAAAGATGGAACTGAACAAGATGCTGATGTGGTTATTTTATGTACAGGATATCTACATCATTTCCCATTTTTAGATGAAAGCTTAAAATTAAAAACACATAACAGATTATATCCACCAAAACTTTACAAAGGTGTTGTGTGGCAAGATAATCATAAACTTTTATACTTAGGTATGCAGGATCAATTTCATACATTTAATATGTTTGATTGTCAGGGATGGTACGCAAGAGATGTAATTATGGGAAAAATCAAAATGCCAAGTGATGACGAAATAGATAAAGACATCAATAAATGGGTTGCTATGGAAGAAAAATTAGAAAACCCTGATCAAATGATTGATTTTCAAACAGAATATACCAAAGAACTTCATGATATGTCAGATTACCCTAAAATTGATTTTGAATTAATTAGAAAACATTTCAAAGAATGGGAACACCATAAAGTAGAGGATATTCTAACTTATAGAAACAAATCATTCTCATCCCCCGTAACTGGATCCGTTGCACCTGTGCATCATACAGCTTGGGAAAAAGCGATGGATGACTCAATGAAGACTTTTTTAAATCAAAAATAATATTACCAGTTAATTTCTAACTTCTGGTTATCGCAAATACATTTAATTACACTAAAAAGTAGAGGAAATTCTTTTTCTTCAAATTCTTTTAAAATTTTTGGTCCTATTTCGAAAGCTAAATCAGCACCTTCTACAGTAATATCTTTCATAAATTTCTCTTTAGCCTCTTTAAATAAATGACCTTGGCCTAAATAATATCCCATTTTACTATTCCTCCCTCCAGCAGAACTAACATATAAATCTCCTAATCCTGCTAAACCATAAGCAGACTCTTCTTTACCATTTAATTTTTTAGTTAAAGATTTCATTTCAGCAACAGCTTTGTAGACCAAAGATGCAGCTGTATTAAGAAAAAATTTTTTTTTTGTCTCGCTGTTTAGTGATTTGCTGCTCAAACCTTCTGAAGCTCCAATTAACATGGAGTAAATATTTTTTGTAGCAGCACACACCTCAACACCTATTAAATCATCTGAATACTCCGTAGAATAATAATTTGTTGAAATTATTGATCCTATATTTTTTACAATGTTTATATTTTGATTTGCCAATACAACACTACTATTTATTCTATTTACTAAACCATTAGCTAAACAAGGTCCTGCTACTGCAGAAATTTTAGCATCAGTGATTCCTTTTTTTTTTAAAATATTATCTAATTTTTCTGCCAAAGTTTCAAATTTGTTATCAATTAAAGCTAAACCTTTTGTTAGTAAGAGAATATCAACTGTTGATTTATAAAAATTTGAAATTTCGTTACCTATCCATTCAATTCCTTTTGAGCTAACTCCAACAACTAAAAGATCAATGTTATATTTAATATTTTCATTAAACTCTGAATATTTTAAAACTTTTACATTTTTTGGTAATTGACTTTTTAAAGTTGGATGAAAATTATTTGAATTTTTAATTTCATCAATAACATTATCTTCAAGAAATGATCCAACCAAAAAAACTTCATTTGAATTATCTGCACATGGAACAGAAAAAGCAGATCCCATTGCACCAGCACCAATAATTACAATTTTTTTCATATCTTAAACTATGCCAAAGTTTTTTTGATTGCTAGTTTCCATCCCTGTAATAATTGATTTCTCAATGAATTCTTAATTTTTGGTGAAAAAGCTTTATCTTTTTGCCAAATATTTTTAATTTGATTTAATGATTTAAACTCACCAACTTGATATCCAGCAAAGAGCGCAACTCCTAATGCGGTAGTTTCCAATACTTTTGGTCTAATTACTTTTAAATTTATTGTGTCTGACAAGAATTGTGAAAACCAATTGTTTGCAACCATACCACCATCAATTTTTACTATTCTAGGTTTTAAACCGTCTTTATTCATAGCGTTAAAAAGATCATAAGTTTGATAAGCAACTGACTCTACTGTTGCTCTTACTAAACTTTGCCAATTACTATCCCTAGTTAAACCTGTAATTAAACCTCTTGCATCTGGTCTCCAATAAGGTGCACCCATGCCGCTAAAAGCGGGAACGACATAGATACCATCATTTATATTTGATGATCTTGCTATTTTTTCTGTTTCTGTTGCTTTTTTTATCAATTTCATTTTATCTCTTAACCATTGTATGCCAGCGCCAGCTATGAAAATTGATCCCTCTAAAGCATAAGTAGTTTTATTATTCAATCGATAACATATTGTTGTTAACAATTTATTTTTGGAATTTATTTTCTTGGAGCCTGTATTCATAATTACAAAAGCCCCTGTTCCATAAGTGCTTTTAATTGAACCTTTATCAAAACAAGTTTGACCAACCGCAGCAGCCTGTTGATCGCCTAAAACGGCAGATATAGGAATCTCTTTTCCAATAATTTTTTTATCAGTTTTGCCAAAGTCATCAGCTGAATTTTTTACTTCGGGTAGAATACTATTTGGAATATTTAATTTTTTTAAAATCTCATGATCCCATTTATTGTTATTAATATTAAACAACATTGTCCTACTTGCGTTTGTAGCTTCGGTTAAATGTTGTTTTCCTTTAGTTAATTTCCAAATTAAAAATGTGTCAACCGTGCCAAATAATAAATTGTTTGATTTTAATAATTTTTTAGACTCCTTTACATTGTCTAAAATCCACCTTACTTTTGTAGCTGAAAAATAAGGATCAATAAATAATCCTGTTTTCTTTCTAAAATCATTTTCATATTTTTTATTTTTAAGTTTTTTACAGTATTCTTGGGTTCTTCGATCTTGCCAAACTATTGCATTGTAAACTGGTTTTCCTGTTTTCTTATTCCATAAGATTGTTGTTTCTCTTTGGTTGGTAATTCCAATACTGATAATGCGACCTCTAATTTTATTAGCTTTATTAATAACATTCTTAAGTGCTTTAAGGGTTGTTGACCAAATCTCATTTGGGTTATGTTCTACCCATCCATTCTTTGGGAAATATTGTCTAAATTCATACTGAGAAACAAATTCGATTTTACCTTTAGTGTTAAAAAGTATTACTCTTGAAGAAGTAGTACCTTGATCAATAGAAATTATAAATTTTTTCAACGGACTACGCTATGCCTAAGTGTTTTTTTCTTTTTTCTACCCAAGTTCTAATTAAGTTATCAAAAATCAATCCTATAAACGCAACACAGATACCAAGTGTTAAGCCAATTCCTGCTCCATTTTTATCTGATAGGGCTTTTAAAATATATTGTCCAAGATCTTCTGTTCCGATAAATGCTCCAATTATCACCATAAATAAAGCAAAAACTATTGTTTGATTTATACCAAGCATCATGTGTGGAAATGCTAATGGAAACTCAATTTTAGTTAATCTTTGAAATTTATTAACACCAGACATTGTTGCAGCTTCATGCAAGCCGACAGGAACACTTCTTAAACCTTCAATTGTGTACCTTGTTGCAGGAATTGTTGCATAAACAATTACTGCAATTAATACAGAAGTATCTGTAATTCCAAAAAGCATCATTACAGGTATTAGGTATACAAATGATGGGAATGTTTGAAATATATCACAAACACCTAGCATAAATGCTGCTGATTTTTTATTTTGAAAACATAATGTTCCAACTGTAAATCCTATTAAACAAGAGATAACTACACCAAAAGTTGCCATGTATAAGGTTACTAGTGCTCTATCCCACCATGGACTTAATGCTATAAATAAAGTCAAAGCAGCAACAACTAATGCTGATCGAACTCCTCCAATTAAATATCCTGCACCAACTGCTAGTACCAATGTAGCAACTGCAGGCATTCTTAAATACAAAGCTCTCATCGGCTGAAGCACATCTTGAATTAACCATGTATTAAATGCTTTAATATAAACGAAGAAAGTATCAAAAATCCAATCAACTCCTTTATTCCAAAAATCTGCTGTTGATATTCCTTTATTATGAGGAATTTCAAACAAGTAATTAAAACTACCTTTGAAAATAAAAGTCCCAACATATGCAAGAATTATTCCAATTACGAATGAAGCTGCAAAAAATATTACGTTTTTATTTCTTTGGAAAAATGTCAGATTTCCAAAATAATCTGTTTGTTTATTTGCCCATGCCAAAGACATTTTATCAAGTAAAATTGCAATTAAACTAATACATAAACCAGCCTCAAGCGCTAAACCAATATTGAGTTGATTAAGTGCTAACAACAAATTAAATCCTAATCCTTTCGCGCCAATGAACGCAGATATAACTGCCATTGAAAAACAAACCATAATAACTTGGTTAACTCCAATTAAAATATCTCTTCTTGCTGTTGGAATTAGTACCTTGAACATTAATTGCCAATTGGTACAACCGCTCATTCTTCCAGCTTCAATAACTTCTGGAGGTATGGCTCTTAAACCTAATATTGTTAACAATATCATTGGTGGAACCGCAACAACCATCGTAATAATTACAGCAGCGTGATCACCTACTCCAAATAAAACAAGTGCAGGAACTAATACAGCGTATTGTGGCATAGTCTGCATCACTAGAAGAATTGGGTACAAAGCTTTTTCAACTCGTTTACTTTTGTAAGCTGCAATACCTAGGCCTAAACCAAAAATAAATGAAAGTGGAGCTGCAACAAGTATAAAAGAAAGCGTTTGCATTGATGGTTTCCATTGACCAAATATAGAAATATAGATCATTGTTAAACCTGCAAACAAAGCCAATCCTTTTCCGCTTAATTTATAAGATAGTATAGCTGCTCCAGCTGCAACAATGGTCCAAGGTAAACCTGGTAACTCTAACCATGGATAAGCATCAATAAAATCCCAACTTGTAAATGCAACAATAGTTTCTAAACCTCCAAGTAAAATCTCCCTTATTAATTCAATTAAAAAAGTCATAAATGAAGTTAAATTTCTACTTATCTCTAATAATAATGGTCGAGTTTTAAATTCTTGAGTATCTTCGTTCCAAAACTCCATTGGCATCCATTCATTCATTAAGAAAAATAAAGAGTCATTTATCCAAATAGGCAGCCATCCTAGAAGTGGAGGCAATCTCCAAAATACATCAAAGGCATAATACCTAACCTCTTTACCTAGAAAAAAGTAAACACTTTGGTTTGGATCTTTAACAAATTCAGCCTGGCCTCTTATAAATTTATAAGTTTCAGGAACATCAATTGCAAAACATAAAGCAAAAAATACAATTAACAAAAATAACCATTGAAATAATTTTGGATATTTTTTTAAATACTCCATATTTTAATTACCGTTTTTTCTTCCTCCAAAAACTGTATCTATTATTTTTGAAGGTTTAATTGATCCTACAATATTATTATTTGAGTCAACTACTCCAACTAATTTTTCTTGAGTAAGTATTTTTTCTGCAACATTTTCTATAATTTCATCTTTTGATACTTTTAAATCTCCTAAATTATCTTTACTTGAAGCATCCATTACATCCTCAATAATCAAAACTTTCTCTCTCGGTACTTCTTCAGTAAACTTTCTTACATATTCAGTTGCAGGATTTAATACAATGTTTGCAGGTGTATCTAATTGTTCAATTATACCATCTTTCATGATTGCTATACGATCAGCTAACTTTAATGCTTCATCAAAATCATGAGTAATGAACATGATGGTCTTCTGTAATTTTTCCTGAAGTCTTAAAAACTCATCCTGCATTTCTTTTCTTATTAATGGATCTAATGCAGAAAAAGGTTCATCTAAAAACCATATATCAGGCTCTACTGCTAATGATCTTGCGATCCCTACTCGTTGTTGTTGTCCACCTGAAAGTTCTCTTGGGAAATAGTTTTCTCTTCCATCTAGGCCAACTAGTTTTACCATTTCCATTGCTCTATTAATACTATCTTCAGTCTTTGTACCTTTGATCTGGAGTGGGAAAGCAATGTTTTCAACTACTGTTTTATGAGGTAGTAGAGCAAAACTTTGAAATACCATTCCCATTTTACTTCTTCTAAGTTCAATTAATTCTTTATTATTTAATTCAAGTAAATCTTGACCTTCTATGAAAATTTTTCCACCTGTTGCATCTGTTAGTCTTGATATACATCGAAGCAAAGTTGATTTGCCCGAACCAGATAACCCCATCACTACTAACATTTCTCCTTTTGCAACTTCGAAAGAAGCATTATTAACTCCAACTATACATCCTCTTTCCTGAAAGGTTTTTGCATCTACATTGCCATTAGATTCTTCAAGCATCTTTTTGGCATTTTGTCCAAAAATTTTATAAACTGACTCACATTTAATTACAGTCTCAGACATAAATTAATTTAAAGTTATATTAAATTCTATAAAATTAAAATGTTAATAATTGTTGCCTTTCCTCGTTAAAAATTTTTAATAAAATAAACTCTTGTATCAATTCCAGTGCTTAAAAAACTTAAAGCTTCTCCACTTATAGTAATACTTTCATCAACACCTACGTTATTTCCACTTACTGTAAAACCCGCGAAACATTTACCTTTTTCTTCATCCCATTTAACAAAAGTCTCATCAATTTTATTTCCATTAATTGTATAAAGCTCATGTGCTCTAAAATTTAAGAAATTAGCACCCATTATTGCTCTTTGAGGAATTAGCTTTGTAGCTTTACATACCTGCTCATATACCTCATCTGTTAATTTGTAATGATCAGTTCCGTCAAAAGAAACCAATATTCCAGAGGGTAATTTAGATATTAATTCACTAAGTTTTTTTTCTTCAGCAATTCTTTCTTCCTCTAACTTCATTCTTTTTACCAAATCATCACCCTGGCCAAAAATTCCATTTAAAATACTAAAAGATATGATTACTATTAAAGTAATAAATATAAGACCAATAAATTGTCTCAAAGACTCAGGTAAATCTTTTATTTTGTTAATAAAATTTTCTTTTGACATTATTCTTGTAACTTACCGTTTTTCCAAATGCCTGATTTTTGTTTTCCATCTGCCCAAGTAAATGTTCCTTGACCATTCATAAAACCGTTCGCCCACTCTCCTTCATAAGTGGAGCCATCAGGAAATATTAATGTTCCAATTCCACTCCAAACACTATTTTTAAATTCACCTTTATAAATATATCCATTTGGCCAAGTCTCTACACCTTGTCCTTGTTTTTTTGTAGAAACCCACTCCCCTTCATAAGTGGTTTTATCCGTATAAACCCATTTTCCATAACCGTTATCACAATCACCCTCTTTGCAACCAGTGCTTCTTGCTAAAACAGAAGATGAAACTAACAAACCTAAAATTATAGTAATAATTAATCTTTTCATTTTAATATTTTACACAAAATTGTTAAAAAAAAAATCAGACTTTTTTCTCTTTTTTTTTACATGAATAAAAGAATATATATTTTTCTGAGTTTTCGCTTTTAACATTTTTTGTAATCTCATGGATTAATTCACCTGATTTTCTAGTGACAATGGCAGATTCTGAATAGCTCTTTCCTTCATCAATTGCTTTAAATAAAACAACATCTTTATTGACAATTTTAACGTTTAGTTTTTTAGATTTTGAAAGAAATAAAGAAAGCCCATCTATAAAAAGTGTTTCAGGTTTTATTGCTTTAATTTGAAATTGATCTAAATCTTTATCGTTTAATTCTTCTGCTAAAAAAGTTTTGTAATTATATTCTGAGTTCTTAATTATTTTTTTTTCTAGCTTACATTTAAAACTTAAATTAATATTTTCTTGAATATTGATGTTTTTTGCAAAAGATAAATTAAAAAAAAATAAATTTAATAAAACAGATAAAAAAAATTTTTTAATCATAATTTATGTAATTAAAAAAAAATCTCCCCCAACTATGTTGGGAGAGATTATATATTTTAACTTTTAACCTTATTTAGTAAATGCTTTCCAAACTGACTCGTTATCAGCTAACCATTTTTTAGCTGCATCTTCGTGAGTCATTTTGTCAACGTCAACTAAAGCTGCCATTGCACCAATTTGACTTGTAGAGAATGACATTTTCTTAAACGTTGCTGCTGCATCTGGATGAGTTTTTGGGAAATCCTCATGAACTGCTTTTTTCAAGTATCCATCAGGAGAACCACATTTACCATCTCCACCATCTTCTGGTCTACAACCAGCTGTGTATGGAGGGAAGTCAATAAATGTAAAACCAGCACCATCTGTAAAGTTAGGCGTCCAGTTGAAGATAATTGTTCCTCTTCCTTCTTTTTCAGCTGCAGCTAATTCTGCCCAAAGTGCATCAGCACTTCCAGCAAATTTAACCCACCATAAGTCACCTAAACCTAGTGCATCAACCCTTTGTGGGATTAAGTCACCATGCCAAGTTTGTGGACCTTCCAACATTCTTCCTTTTCCATCTGGTGAATCAGGTGTTGTAAAGTTCTTAGCACAATCTGGGTTTTTTAAAGCTGTCCAGTCTGGTAAACCTGGGCATAATCCTTTTTCAGCAACCCAGTTTGGATATCCCATATCCTCAAGAGTTCTTGCTTCATGATCACCCCAATCTAATAAACCACCTTTATCTAAAGCAGTAGTAAAAGATTTACCAAATGCAGATTCCCATACCTCGTGAGATATAGTTACATCTCCAATTCTAATTGACTCATAAACTGCTTGTGAGTCTGCGTTAACGTATTTAACGTTATTGCCCATACTTTCGAAAATTCCACCAATAACGTAGGCCATTACAATTTGACTTGACCAGTTATGAGTTGGGATAACGATAGGCTTCTTGCTATCAGCGTTAGAAATTCCTGCAAAACTTACTACAGAAATAACTAGAGCAGACAGTAATGATATTATTTTTTTCATGTATACCCCTCTATTAATATTAATATTTAATAGTCTATGACAAAACAAATAGGTAGGTAAAGAATTATTAGTTCTAAAATATATATATATATTTAAACAATAAAAATAATGATAAAAAATATAACAATATTTAAAAATTAAAATGTTAGGAACAAGTAAAGATATTAAATATCCTGGTTTAAATATTTTACCACCTGGAGTTGAAAGACATGTTGTTAATGGCGGTGCTCTTACTGCTTTTCAAATTTTTCCTGATGATGAATTAGAAATTATTAATAATGAGGGTAATCAAATTTGTGAAATAGTTTGTTTTAACAAAGATGGTAAATCTGATGTTGGAATTTTAAATTTAAAATCAAACAATGAAAAAAATTTTATTAGGAATATTCTTAATGGTAAAGATGAAACGATATTAGCAACAAATTATCAATTAAAAAAAAGAAACTTAAATATTTCAGACTCTAAATCTTCAATCATATTTGATCCTGATACTAAGCCAGGAGAAAACATGAAATTTAAATCAAAGGATAAATGTTTTGCTATTTTTGCTGCACCTAGCGAGGATATGGATGTCACAAATCAAAATCCTCCAAGTGATTTAACGATTTATATTAAAAGATCCAAAATCGTTAATGATAAAGAATTAAATGTAATACCAGATCCTGTATTTGAACCTCTGTATGAAGAAAACATAAATAAAGAAACTTCTATATCTTACCAAGTAAAAGAGGGAGATTATATTCAGGTAATTAGTCCAACTGGCAGACAATGTTCTGACTTCGTAGCATTTGACACAAAAAAATTAGACAAAGGGATTGAAAAAGGATTAGACTGGCAAACCACTAGAACATTTATGGGAAATACTTTTCCTGGACCTGGATTGCACTCTAAATTTTATGATACAGACCATGAGCCTCTTGTTGAAGTTATAAGAGATACTGTAGGTAAACATGATACTTTTAATCTAGCATGTACATCAAAATATTATGAAGACGCAGGATATTTTGGTCATCCAAATTGTTCAGATAATTTAACTGAAAGTATGTCGAAATACGGTGTTCAGAAACAAAAAGGTTGGCATGCAATTAATTTATTTTTTAACACTTCTGCCGGAGGATTAAATTCTGTTATTTCTGATGAATCTTATTCAAGACCTGGTGATTATGTAATGTTTAAAGCTTTAAAAGATTTAACAATTGGAACAACTGCATGTCCAAGCGATATAGATCCATGTAATTCATGGAATCCTACTAATATATTTGTTAGAACTTATGACAAAAATAAAGAATTTAGAAAGTCATTTGGGTTTAGAATGAAAACAGACTCTGAAAATAAACTTACTAGAAATTCTGGCTTTTATGAAAGAACTTCAAAATTAACTAGAAACTATGTTGATGCTAGAGGGTTTTGGCTTCCAAACGATTACACCAAACATGGTTTGGTTAATGAGTACAATGCTTGCAGAAATGATGCTGTATTAATTGATCTATCATCACTAAGAAAATTTGAAATAATTGGTCCTGATGCTGAAGAGTTAATGAACTACACTCTTACAAGAAATATTAAAAAACTTTCTGTTGGACAGGTTGTGTATTCCGCAATGTGTTACGAAAATGGAATGATGTTTGATGATGGAACCCTTTTAAGATTAAGCGAAACAGGTTTTAGATGGATATGTGGAGATGAGTATGGTGGCGAATGGCTTAAAGAAATTGCAAAGAAAAAGAATTTTAATGCTATTGTTAAAAACTCTACTGACCAAATTAGTAATGTATCTTTGCAAGGTCCTAAAAGTAGAGAAATTTTAAAAAAAATCATCTTTACACCACCAACACAACCTTCGATAGATGAGTTGGGCTGGTTCAGATTTACAATATGCAGAATAGAAGAACTTCAAGGTATACCATTAATTGTTTCAAGAACTGGTTATACTGGTGAGTTAGGTTATGAGATATGGTGTCATCCAAAACATGCGCCAGAAGTTTGGGATAAATTAATGGAAGCAGGTAAAGATGATGGGCTCATTCCAGCTGGGTTTGCAGCTTTAGATAAACTTAGAATTGAGGCAGGTTTAATTTTATTTGGTGCTGAGTTTGATGGTGAACAAGATCCCTTTGAAGCAGGTATAGGTTTTGCTGTTCCATTGAAAACAAAAGAGGAAGATTTCATTGGTAAAGAGGAATTAGTTAAAAGAAAAGCAAACCCTCAAAAAAAATTAGTAGGATTGGAACTTGCTGGCAAAGAGATAGCTGGTCATGGAGACTGTGTTCATATTGGAAGATCTCAAGTTGGTATAGTTACAAGTGGATGTTTGTCCTCCACTTTAAATAAAAATATTGCACTTTGTAGAATAGACGTTCAGTACTCTGAGATTGGTACTGATGTAGAGATTGGTAAAATTGATGGTCATCAAAAAAGAATTGGTGCAAAAGTAGTTGGTTTTCCTTTTTATGATCCAACTAAATCGAGAGTCAAGGCTTAAGAGCTATGCCAAAAGAAAAGAAAACGCTTTTAGATTTTTGGGAAGATCAAATGAGACAGTCTCATACATCAAGTAATTATTTTTTTAGAAAATCACCGTCCCATTATCATATGATGTTGCTAGTAATGTCATCTTATAAAGAGGGTAAAAAATTATCAGTAGAAGAATTAAAAACAAAACTTTTTAAAACTTCTCGACCTAAATCAGCTTTGATAATCACCGAGGCTTGTGAAAAAGGATTCTTTAGACTTGAAAAAACTTCAGCAGACCAGAGAATAAAAAATATAATGCCAAGTGAATCATTTATAAAAGAGTTTAATGATTATTTAGTCACTTTAAAAAACATAAGTTATTAGCCATTTTTTAATAAAAATTTAAGTATCTATTTTTTATATATAATTTTTAGTTCTATAAAAAATTATATTAATTGCCACTGCCAAAAAATAATGTTTTGTTATGACGACATTACCTTCGAAAGCTAAAGTAGTTATAATCGGTGGTGGAATACATGGTCTAAGTACTGCTTGGAAACTTTCAGAAACATACAAAAATCCTGGTGACATAATTGTATTAGAAAAAAAAGATACAGCTGCTGGTGCAAGTGGAATTGCTTGCGGTGTAGTAAGAAATAATTATTTTCAACCAGCAATGAGAGAATTGATGGCTCATTCAGTTTCTGTTTGGGAGAGTGATCCTAAAGCATTTAAATATAATCCTGTTGGTTATTTACAAATATCACCTGAAGTGATGCATAAAGATGTTGCAAGTATCTACGAACAACAAAAAGCAATCGGCTATGAGTCAGATTTTATAGAAGGTGAAAAAGATTGTGCAAATTATATGAAAGGTATTTTTGATGATTGGCAAGCACAAGGTATAACTTCTGTTCTTCATGAAAAAAAAGGTGGATATGCATTCAACAAAGATTCAATTAAAGCACTAGAAAACAAATCTACTTCAAATGGTGTTCAAGTAATGAAAGGTGTAAAAGTAACAGGTTTTAAAAGAGGAAGTAACAGTCAAGCAGTTACAGGTGTCGAAACTGATAAAGGAAACATTGAGTGTGAACAAGTAGTAATTGGTGCAGGTCCATGGGCAAGAGATTTTTGGAACATGCTAGAACTACCAAAGACCGCAAATATTTTGGGTAAAGATGGTAAGATGCATGAGACTGACATGTGGACATATTGGTTTTTACAAGAAGGTGTTATTGGAGTTGAACCAGATTTTTTAAAAACAAATGATGGTAAACAACCACCTGTAGTTCACGTAGACTCTACAGCTCCATTATATTCGGACAAAACAAAAAAATTAATTACAGATAAGATTTGGGGAATTTATTACAAACCTGATATTGAAGGTTTAGGAGTGCAAGGTGGAACATCTCCTTACATAGTTAAAAAACATTTCGATCAAGTTAACGTTGATCCTTATGGTTTGGATTCACCTGAGTATCAAACAACAGATGCATTTAGTGAAATGTGGTGCTCAGCATTAGCTCATTGTCAAAAAAGATTTGAAGGTAAATCTGATTTATATAGAAAAGGACCTTCAGGTGGTCTTGGATGTATGACACCAGACTCGTTCCCAATCTTTGATAGATTTTTTGAAAATGTTTACATGATCGCAGATGCAAATCATGGTTACAAAATGATCGGTGTTGGTGAGCTTGTTGCAAAAGAAATTCTTGGTACTGAAAGTGATTTGTTAAAACCATTTAGATTCAACCGTTACGAGAAGGGAGAACTACACCCTACTTCGAACAGTCCGTTTCCTTGGAGCTAGACTCAAAGCCTAGACACAAATAAATTTTTCAGCTACGTTTGAATAAATTAAATTCATTGAGGGGTGAAAATGACAGATCTAGAAAAACATGTTAACCAGCCAGGTAGAGCAAAATTAGTTAAAAAGGTTAGAGAAAAAATTAATGAACTTGGCATTACTTACATTTATTATCAATTCATTTCTGTAACAGGTCGAGTTGTTGGTAAAGGTATACCTGCAGATCATTGGGAAAGAACTGCAGAAAAAGGATTTCAATTAGTTTACGGTGCTACCGCAAACTTATTCTTAGATCGTCACAATAATTATATTGGATATGGTCCTGAGGCTATGGAGCTTGTTGGAATACCTGATCCTGAAACTTTTGTTCAATTACCATGGGATAAAAGAGTTGGAAGAGTATTTGTAACTTGTTTTAGAAACAGAGAAGAAAGAAAAAATCCAGGCGGTCATTTAACTTCAGACTGCAGAGGAAACCTAAGAATTTTCATGGATGAATTTAAGAAAAAACATGGTCTAGAATTAAGAGTTGGAACTGAGCCTGAAATGATGTGGTTAACAAAAAATGAGGATGGAACGCCTACAGGTAAAGGTTTTTCTAAACCATTCTGTTATCACATTGATCAATTCGAATCATTAAGACCAGTATTTATGAAAGTAATCGAATATGCAAAAGCAATGGGTCTTGATATGATTCAAGGAGATCATGAAGATGCTCCAGGACAATTAGAATTAAACTGGACTTACGATAACGTTTTAAGAAATGCAGATAGATTATCAACATATAGACAAATTTGTGCTCAAGTTGCAAGAGAACATAATTTAATAGCTTGTTTTATGACAAAACCATTTATGGGTGTTTCTGCTAGTGGTTGTCATACAAACATGTCTTTATGGAAAGGTGGAAAAATAAAACTTAACAAACTTGGAAATAAAACTCTACCAGGTGTAGAAGAAGTATTTAGTTATGTTGAAGGTGGAACTAATACTTTCATGCCGGATACAAAAGACATGCAATTACCAGGAAAAATTGGTTTGCAATCTATTGCAGGCATTATGAAGCACTTGCCAGCATTAACAGCTCTTGGATCTTCAACTGTAAATTCTTACAGAAGATTATGGGATCAAGGTTTTTGGGCTCCCGTTTATGCTGATTGGGGATATCAAAACAGAACTTGTGGTTTAAGGGTTTCTGCTCCAGGAAGATTTGAATACAGATCAGTAGACTCGATGCACAATCCTTATTTATTAGGTGCTGCATTATTAAAAGCTTGCGACGAAGGTATAAGTAAGAAAATGAAACCAGCAGCTCCTGAGTCTAGAAATATTTATGAAGCTCAGAAAGCTGGTAAAGATGTTAAAAAGCTTCCATTAAGTTTGGGTGAAGCTTTAGATAGACTGGCAGAAGATGAAGTAATCAAATCTGCAATGCCAGATGAAATGTATAAAGTTTTCCATTGGTATAAAAACGATGAGTGGGAAAGATTTCTTGGTGCAACAACACAATGGGATCTGGATACTTATCTTGATTGTCTACCGTAGGTCACAGAAATAGATAGAAAGGGTATAAATATATGTGTGGAATAGCAGGTTTAATTCATAGAGGGAAATCTTCAAATGTTGGAAGCGAACTACAAGGGATGCTCCAAGCGTTAAAACATAGAGGAGAAGACTCTACAGGTTACGCTTTATATGGAGATACAGATGGAAAAAATTTCATTATGCGTTTTAAAGTTGGAGAAAACGTAGGAGAAGGTAGTTCATCAGTTATGGAAGATGTTTCTGTTTACGATGAAAGAAAAAAAATTGTAGATGAAACTCTGGCTGAGATGGGAGCTAAAATAGTTAAAGAGGAGAGAACTCTTCCCTATTCTTTAAGATATGAAATTGATTATAATGTTAAAGACCTTTTAGAATTTTCACAGCGTATAGAAAGTATTCCTGGTGTAGAAATTCTTTCTATGGGTAAATCTTTAGAAGTTATTAAAGACCTTGGAAACGCCAAAATGGTTTGCGATAGATATAGTTTAGACAAAGTAGTGGGTACGCATGCTATTGGTCATGCTAGAATGGCAACGGAATCTGGTGTAGATATAAAGTCTGCTCACCCATTCTGGGGATATCCTTTTAGCGATGTATCAGTAGTTCATAACGGACAGTTAACCAATTATTGGAATAACAGAAGAGTTTTAGAAAACAAAGGTATGAGATTTATGTCTGAGTGTGACTCAGAATTAATTGCAGTTTACCTTGCTGAAAAAATGAGAGATGGAGCAACTTTAGAAGAAGGAATGAAAGCATCTTTAACAGGTTTAGATGGTGTTTTTACTTACTTTGTAGCAACAAAAGACTCTTTAGGAATGGCAAAAGATACAATGGCTGCAAAACCTTTAGTTTTATATGAGTCAGATGATTTAGTGGCTATGGGATCTGAAGAAATTGCGATTAGATCTGTATTACCACAAGAAATTGATACATATGATCCATTTGATGGGGAGGTTAAAGTATGGCAAATTTAAAAACTGTTTCAAAAAAATCAAAAGCCCAATCAATGGGTATGCATACAGAGGTATTAACAGGAAGAACTCAACAAAAATTCTTTAATCCTGATGAGGCAGAAAACTTTTATTACTTTGGTACACACGATGTAGATTTTAATAAAAGAACCGAGATTGATGTTAAAGATATGACAGCTCCTGAAGCAAACAAAGAAATTGATAACTTAATGAGTCAAGGGTATGGAACAATAGTTATTAAAAACCCTCAGGGTAAACACAGTCTTGGAGTTGGTATTTTAAATAAACTGAATTTAATTTTTGAAGGAAGTTTAGGGTACTTTGGTATGGGTTCATGCGATGGTCCAATAGTCAGAATTAATGGAAGAGTTGGATGGTCATGTGCAGAAAACCTAATGGCTGGTAAAGTAGTAATCGAAAAAAATGCTGGATCTTGTTTTGGTGCGGCAATTAGAGGTGGAGATTTAATTTGTAAAGGTAGCGTTGGTGCCAGAACTGGTATTGACATGAAAGGTGGAACTATCATTATTGGTGGAGATGCGGGTGCATTCACAGGTTTTATGATGCAAAGAGGAAGAATAATTATCCTTGGAAACGTTGGAATTAACCTGGGTGACTCTATGTATGATGGGACAATTTTCGTAGGTGGAGAAATTGGTTCTTATGGTAGTGATGCTGTAGATTCAGAATTAACATCTAGTGACCAAGACTGGCTTAAAAGAAAATTAAAAGTTGCTGAAATCGGTGAAAATTTTGATGTAAGTAAAATGAAAAAAATTGTAGCAGGTAAAAAACTTTGGAATTATGATAATTTGGAACCTACAGAGAAGAAGGGAGCAATATAATGCCTAAGAAAAAACCTAAAAAAGTTAAAAAAAATGGAAAAGGTGTTGGTGGAAAAGCTGATGTCCATGTACATGAAGAAGGTAAAAGAAATAAAAGTTTATTAGGTCATAACGCTATCTTCACACCTGAAGTAATAGACGATATTCATATTAAATCTCAATTAGGAAGATACAGAATGCGAGGAATGGCATTGATGAAAAAAATTCCTACTTTTGATGATTTAGTTTTCTTACCTGGAACACTAACTAGATTTGTAATCGAAGGTTACAGAGAAAAATGTGAAACGAAAACTGTTATTGGACCAAGATGTGAAAATCCAATTGAGTTAGATATTCCAGTTTATATTACAGGAATGAGTTTCGGTGCGCTTTCTTATGAAGCAAAAACTGCTTTAGCAAGAGGAGCAACTATGGCTGGGAGTGCTACATGTTCAGGTGAAGGTGGAATGATACCTGATGAAAGAAGATACTCTGAAAAATGGTATTACCAATGTATTCAATCAAGATATGGTTTTAATCCACATCATGCACAATTAGCAGATGGGATTGAAGTATTTATTGGACAAGGTCAAAAAGTTGGAATGGGCGGACACTTAATGGGTCAAAAAGTTACTGACCAAGTTGCTGAAATGAGATCGTTACCATCTGGTATTGATCAAAGATCTCCAGCGAGACACCCTGACTGGCTAGGACCAGACGATTTAGCTTTAAAAGTAGAGGAACTAAGACAGTTAACAAAAAATAAAGTGCCAATTCAGTTAAAGTTAGGTGCATCTAAAGTTTATGATGATGTACGTATGGCTGCAAAATGTGATCCTGACTCCATTTACTTAGATGGAATGGAAGGTTCTACTGGAGCAGGCCCACATATCGCTGCTGCAAACACTGGTATTCCAGGTATTGCTGCAATTCGAGAAGCTAGAAGAGCAATCGATGATGTTGGTAAAACTGGAAAAGTAACATTAATTTATGCTGGTGGAGTAAGAGACGGCGCTGACATGGCTAAGGCTTTGGCTCTTGGAGCTGATGCAATCGCTATTGGTACTGGATCTATGATTGCATTAAACTGTAACAAAGATATCCCAGAAGCTGATTTTGAAAAAGAAATGGGTGTAAAAGCAGGTGAATGTTATCACTGCCATACTGGACGTTGTCCAGTGGGTGTTGCAACACAGGATCCTAAATTAAGAGCAAGATTAAACCCTGATGATGCTGCATTAAGAGTTTATAATTATCTTCACTCAATGACTTTAGAAGCTCAGCTATTAGCAAGAGCTTGTGGAAAAACAAATATCCACTCTCTAGAGCCTGAAGATTTAGCTGCTTTAACATCAGAAGCATCAGCTTTAGCAAAAGTTCCATTAGCTGGAACTAACTACACAGTTGGTGTTGATAACTACCATAAAATATAGAGGTAACTATTATGCCAAAGAAAAAAAATAAAAAAGTAGCAAAAACAAAAGAGATAAAAGGTCAGTTAGGCAAAAAGAAAGAGACTGCCAGAGAAAAAATGATTGGCCAGTCTATTGGTTACAGATACGATGTTAATCTTTTACCTGACTATTCTAAATTAACTCCATTTCTTAAGAAATATATAGAAGCGATGGGGTGGGATGATTTAAATTGGTTGGAAGACGTCCATATGGGCTATGAAGATGATAGACCTGCTGTATTCTGCAGAAATGCAAATGGTTGGGTTACAATTCCAAAGTCAATTAAACTACCCAATAATCAACAAGATAGAGATATGATTGCAAGAGAACTTTTGGTTAAGTTTCAAATGTCTCCAAAACATCCACTTGTTGATTTGAAAAAAGCTTACTTAAAATTTTAATATTTCAATTAAAAGTTGATTTTTTTTAAAAACCTTGTGCACAAGCTAGGTTTTTAAAGGTTTTTATATTTGTATCGAATCATAAAATTTAATAGGCTTCCGTAAACTAATATGGAGAGAGAATATGACTGATCAGTTAGGTGCTCTTACAACCATATTTACAGAGTTTTACTATTGGGTAACAGTAGTACTGATGTTTTTAATTCACGTCGGTTTCTGTATGTATGAAGTTGGAGCTTCTCGATACAAACACCATCAACATACTCTTATGAAAAACACGATGCTGATACCATTGGTAACAGTAACATGGTTTTTATTTGGTTGGTGGATTTACTGGGCTTTTCCAACAGGACCTGGATTAGCGCCATCAATAATGAATGAAAGCACTGCGCTCATCACGGACGAGTCAGCATTTAGTGCAACATGGTATACGGCTACAAGTGATTTAATGGCTGTCAATTTAGGAGACCATATTTCTGGTGTCTTCTGGGCTGCCTTTTTACTTTTCTCTTGGACAGCTGCTTCTATCGTTTCTGGAGCAATCATTGAAAGAATTACGACTTTTGCATTTGGAATTTTAGCAATTGCAATTGGATCTGTTTTTTGGACGATCGATGCTGCTTGGGGATGGCACTTTGATGGATGGATGTTAAAACTTTTAGGATATCATGATGCTTATGCGTCAGGAGTTATTCATGCTATTGCAGGTGGATTTGCTTTAGGTGTTCTATTTGTTTTAGGACCAAGAATAGGTAAGTTTTCATCTAGTGGTGAACCAAGAAACATTGGACCGAGAAATCCTTGGCTAGTAACAATTGGATTATTTTTAATTTATACTGGCTTCTGGGGATTTTATGCAGCATGTAATATACCAATCTTTGACCTTGGACCCGAATATGGGATGGAAGGCATAAGTTATTGGACAGCTACAAACATATACGTAACCCCTACTACACTTAGTGGTATAACTTTTAACTTCTTGATGTCATTATCAGGAGGATTATTAGCCGGTTATTGGATTGCTAAAGGTGATCCTTTCTGGACATACTCTAGTGGACTAGCAGGTATCATATGTGCTTCAGCTGGAAATGATTTATATCATCCAATTCAAGCAATGATCATCGGTATGATCGGTGTTGTTATTTCATACAAACTACATTACTGGGTTGAACGTAAGTTCAAAATTGATGATGCAGTTGGTGCAGTAGCGGTACATGGATATGCTGGATTTATTGGTCTAGTAATTTGCGGTTTTGTCTTAAATGGTTACCCATCATCTGGTTACAGTGTTGGCGCTATGTGGGATGGAACAACTTATGCTACAATTAACCCATTAGGTCAATTCATCGGTGCATTAATAATGTTCGTTGTTCTTGGACTAATACCGGGCTATGTCATAGCTAGAGTTCTTCATGGTATGGGTAAATTAAGAATCCCTCGTGAAGTTGAGATAGCTGGACTAGACTATGAAATAATGGAGACTGCTAAAGAGGACGAAAAAGCAGTTGCGTCCGCAACCAGGTAAAGGAGAGTAATATATGGCTACAGTTACAAACTGGATAGATCACCTTAACAAACCAGCTGAAGAGGTTGCTGGTGCTGTTTATCCTGGTGCTGGATCTAGTGAAGGAATACTGGTAATCATTGCTATTATTTTGTGGGTTGGTTGGCATGTTTTAACAGCTAAATCTGAGAGTGAAGAACTTGATAGACTAGCTAGAAAAAGACATGGTGCTAATGACCATAAAAGCAATATTACCGATTGGTAATTAAAAAATAAATTTGGGCGCTACTTAATTGTGGCGCCCTTTTTTTTTAGAAAATATGGATAATAAAGATAACGAAGAACTAAGACCTTCTAAAATGAGAGGGGTAGCATTTCCTAAAGCTAAGTATGGAGTGATACTAGCTGTAATTGTAATTATTCTTGTTAATTTAATTTATTATAAAGAAACAATTTTATCTTTTTTTAAATAATTGTGTTAACTTAAGTTGTGTCTAAAAATTTATTTCAAATTGCTAAGCAAAAAAAAATTAAATATTTTTTAATCAGTTTTGTAGATTTATTTGGTGTATTAAGATCAAAATTAGTACCTGCTCATGCAATAAAAGAAATGCAAAATGCAGGAGCTGGTTTTGCTGGATTTGCAGCATGGTTAGATATGACACCTGCTGACTCAGACATGTTTGGAATTCCTGATCCAGATAGTTTAATTCAACTTCCATGGAATAAAGAAGTTGGATGGTTAGCATCTGACTTGTGGATGAATGGCAAACCGGTAGATGCATCACCCAGAGTGATGTTAAAAAATCAAATAAAAAAATTAAAAAAACAAAATTTAACAATGAAATCGGGCGTTGAGTGTGAATATTTTTTAATTTCACCTGATGGAAACTCAATTGCAGATCCAAGAGATACTCAGTCTAAACCTTGTTATGATCAATCAGCGTTAATGAGAAGGTATGATTTAATTAAAGAAATTTGTGATTGCATGATTGAAATGGGATGGGGCCCGTATCAAAACGATCATGAGGATGCTAACGGACAATTTGAAATGAATTGGGATTATTCAGATTGCCTAAAAACAGCCGATAGACATACCTTTTTTAAATTTATGGTAAAAACAATTGCTGAAAAGCACGGATTAAGAGCAACATTTATGCCTAAACCATTTGGAAATTTAACAGGCAATGGTTGTCATGCTCATGTATCAGTTTGGCAAGGTGCTAAAAATAAATTCTTAGACAATAAAGACAAACTTGGTTTAAGTAAAATGGCCTATAATTTTTTAGGTGGAGTGATTAAAAATGCTTCATCTTTGTCTGCATTTTTTAACCCAACAATCAATAGTTACAGAAGAATAAATGCACCACCTACAAAATCTGGAGCTTCATGGTCACCGAGTAGTATTTCCTACACAGGCAATAATCGAACACACATGATAAGAATCCCAGATCCTGGAAGATTTGAGTTAAGATTAATGGATGGTTCAGCTAATCCTTACTTATTACAAGCAGGTGTTTTAGCGGCTGGTCTATACGGTTTAAAAAACAAAGTTGATCCAGGCAAACCTTTAGATTGTAACATGTATGAGGACCACGCCAAATATCCAAATTTACCTAAGCTACCTGATGAACTGGAACAGTCTTTAAATTTATTAAAAAATAATAAAGATATGAATGATGCTTTTGGCAAAGATGTTATTGAAAGTTATATAAAGTTAAGAAGTTCAGAAATAAATGAATTCAAGTCAAAAGATAGTTTTAATAAAACAAAAGATGTTACAAAGTGGGAAAAAGATAATACTTTAGATTGTTAGTGCATGACTATATTATCTAACGGTCATCAGTGGAAATACACAGAATTTATAGACAATAATAATTACTCATTTAATAAAAAAGAAATTCTAAGTTCTCTAACTTCAAAAGAAATTGATGATGCTTATAAGAGTATTTCCGAGTGGAAAGGTTATTCTCCTACTCCCTTACTTTCTTTAAACAAACTTTCAAAAGAATTAAATTTAAACAAAATTTTTTATAAAGACGAAAATAAAAGATTTGATTTAAAATCTTTTAAAGCTTTAGGAGGAGCTTATGCGGTAGAAAAAGTAACCGAAGGAAATAAAGATATAGTAGTGGCAACAGCTACTGCTGGCAATCATGGAAGATCAGTTGCCTGGGGGGCTAAAAGATTAGGTCTAAGCTGTAAAATATTCATTAGTGAATTTGTAAGTGATGCAAGAGGCAAGGCTATGACTGCACTTGGTGCAGATGTAGTAAAAGTAAAAGGTAATTATGAAAAATCTTTAATGGAATGCATAAAGCAATCTACTGAAAATAATTGGCAAATAGTTCAAGATGTTGCTTGGAAAGATTATATGATTGTACCTAAGTATACAATGGCAGGTTATACGGTAATGATGAAGGAGATAAGTAAACAAATTCTGGAAGAGAAAATAACTCATATCATTTTACAGGCTGGCGTTGGTGGCATGGCTGCTGCTATGGTTGCGGGTATTGCAAGATATTTAAACTATATTCCAACAATTATAGTTGTTGAACCAGATAGTGCTGCGTGTGTAATGGAAAGTATAAAAACTGGTAAAATAGAAAAAATAGTTATTAAAAGAGAGAGTTTAATGGGAGGAATGTCTTGTGGCGAAGTATCATTGGTCCCATGGGAAATACTCAAAAATTCAGTTAAACATTGTATAAGTTTACCAGATGATGATATTGCAAAAACTATGAAATTACTTGGAAATTCAAGCTTTAGTAATGATAAAATAATTGCAGGAGAAAATTCAGCTCCTGGTGTAATCAGTTTGATAACAAGTTGTGAGGATCAAGCAATTAAAGAAAAATTAGACCTCAATGAAAAATCAAATGTTTTAGTTTTTGGTTGTGAGGGAGATACTGACCAAGAAATGTATCAAAAATTAATAAATCAAAATTAAACTAATGAATAGCTTAGGTATTTTTTGGATAAGAGAAGATTTTAGAATTGAAAATAATCCTGGTCTATCTTTTGCAACACAAAATCATGACTCTGTAATTGCATTATATATTTATAATAATAATGATTTCGATAATAAAAGAGAGGCTCAAAAATGGTGGGTATACAAATCTCTAGAAAACTTAAAAAAAAATTTATCAGATTATAAAATTAATCTTGAGATAGTAAAAGGTGACGAATTAGAGATTTTTTCTAAATTAAATAAAAAAGATAACATTTCAATTTATTGGAATAAAATTTATGAACCAGATGTAATAGCTAAAGGAAAAAAAATACGTGATTTATTCATTAAAAATGAAATTAATTATAAATATTTCAAAGGTAATGTTTTAAATGAATTTCAAGAGATAACAAAAAATGATGGAACTCCCTTTAAGGTGTTTACACCTTTTTGGAGAAATGCTGAACAAGTATATCTAAATCAGCCACCAAGTAAAAATTATATCGTTAAAAAAAAAACAAAAAAGATTTCATACTTTAAGAAATGTATTGGAGCAAATGATATTTTACCAAAAAAAAATTGGTATAAAAAATTTGAAAAGTATTGGAAAGTTTCAGAAAATGAGTCAAAAAAAATACTTAAAAACTTAATTGATAATAAAATTAGGGATTATGGAACTTCTAGAGATATACCATCTGTTGAAGGAACCTCTAAATTATCTCCTTTCATCAAACATGGCCAAATTCATGTAGGTAGTATATGGAAAAAATGTTCTGAAATTAAATCAAAAGGAATTGGTTATAGAAAATATATTAATGAGATCGGTTGGAGAGAGTTTTCACATAGCTTAATTAATTATTTCCCTGAATTTTTAAAAGGAAATTTTAGAAAGGAATTTGATAAATTTCCTTGGGCGAAAAATGAAAAATTCTTAAAAGCATGGAAAGCGGGAATGACTGGTTATCCTATTGTTGATGCAGGTATGAGAGAATTATATGAGACTGGATGGATGCATAATAGAATAAGAATGGTAGTTGGTTCATTTTTAGTCAAACATTTGAGAATAAATTGGACTGAAGGTGAGAAGCATTTTAGAAATTGTCTACTAGATTTTAATAAAGCAAATAATGTTGCTCAATGGCAATGGGTTGCTGGTTGTGGTGCAGATGCAGCTCCCTACTTTAGAATTTTCAATCCAATACTTCAGGGTGAAAAATTTGATAAAGAAGGTATTTATGTGAAAAAATGGGTTCCAGAACTCAAAAATGTGCCAAACAAATTTATTCATAAACCATGGGAAATGGAATTAAAGTATCAACAAGCTATTAAAACAATTGTTGGTAAGGATTACCCGAGCCCTATTGTGGTTCATGAAAAAGCTAGAGCTGCAGCTCTTGAAGCGTTTCAATCTTTGAAGAAAAAATAAATTTAATTTTATTCTCCAATAAAATGATGAATTATAGTTCTTTTTTGGGCCACTAATCTGTGTTCAAATAAATATATGCCCTGCCAAGTTCCAAGCAACAATTCATTATCTTTCACACTTAGAGAAATTTGATTATTTGTTAATGCGGATTTAATATGTGCAGGCATATCATCTTTTCCCTCCGTAGTATGAACATATAGTTTGTTATCCATAGGAGCTAATTTATCAAAATAATTTATTAAATCTGTTTGTACATCTGGATCTGCATTTTCTTGAACAATTAATGAGGCGCTTGTGTGCTGAATGCTTAAATTAAGAATACCATTTTTAAAGGTATTTTGACTAATCCATTGAATTGTATCATTAGTAAACTCATATAACTTTTGACCATTAGTATTAATTTGAAGATTATAGAATTCTTGTTTCATTAATTATACTCCTTCGATGTAAGTTCATACAAACGACTAATGGTACGTTTAAATGGTTTTGCTAACAATCTTGAGGAAGTAAATTTATCTAAATTCTGATCAGCTGTAACTGCTAATGAAATATCCTTGTCATAAATTACATCTAACAAAGTGATAAAACGTTGTTGTTGATTTGAATTCACATCATTAAATTGAGGTATTTGATCTATTACCATAAATTTACAATTTTTAACTATTTCTAAATAATCTTCCGCTCCTAAATTTTGATCACAAAGTTGATTAAAGTCACATCTAACGATTCCCTCATAAAAGTTTTCTATTTTAAATTCTCTTCCCTTCACATTAATTTTTATTGAAGATTGTTTTTTATCCTTTGTTATGGTTCTAAAAAATTTGTTAATCTTAAAATTAGTTTCTTGATTAAGTGGAAAAAAATATCTTTGTTTTTGATTATCATTAGATTTTCTATAATCATCCTCAATTTTTAATTCATATTCAATTGATTTATGTTCCATTATTTTTATAAAAGGTATAAATTGTTCACGTTGAAGACCTTCTTTATAAAGTTCTGAAATTTTAGTGTTTGAAGTAAGAATAATTTTTATATCTTCTTTAAATATTTGTTCAAATAGTTTTCCTAAAATCATTGCATCAACAATATTTGTTACTTGGAACTCATCGAAATAAATTAATGAAGCTTTTGATTTTAAATTTTTAACAAATTGATTGATTACATTTTCTTCATTTTTTTCTTTTTTCTCATGGGCAAAATCATGAAAACCTAACATAAATTCATTAAAATGCTTTTTTAATTTTTTTTTTTCAAGATGATCATAAAAGAAGTTTAAAATCATTGTTTTACCAACCCCTACACCACCATATAAATAAAATCCTTTTTTATTTTTTTGTTTGGAAAATAATCTTGAAAAAAATGATTTGTAATTACTATTATGGTAATCTTGTAATTTTTTAACAACTTTGATTTGATTAGGATTAACTTCTAAATTTTGATTTTCACAATAAGATATGAATTCTTTTTCAAATTTTTTTGGCATCAATTTTTTTTAGTTTTAAAGTCAACACCATACTCTGATCTTGGTCCTTTCCTTAGCCCAAATGGACCTGAGATAAATAAAGTTAATGGTTTGGTTCCTGGTTTCAAATCTACTCGATGCAAATTATTTGCTGATCTAAAGCCAATATACCCTGGTGGACGCCAAAACTTACCAGTGCTTAATGTTTCCCAATAACCGCCTCTTAAAATTATAGTGATATAAGGAAATGTGTGATTATGTACTCCTTCTCCATGGTCATCTGCTAGCATCTCATGAATTAATATATTAAACGGAAACCATTTAGGTCGATACCTCATCAAAACATAATAACGGTTCATCCAAGGCTTTGCCTCTTTAAAATTAGGATGTGAAGGTCCTCTATCTAATACAACTTTTTTTCTGCCAATTTTTTCTAAAAATTTTAAGAACATGTTTAGTTATATTGTACAATTGAACCATTTCTTACTACATATAAATTGTTATTAAATATAAACGGTTCAGAAACTAATCCACCAGAAACTTTTTCAATTTTTATTATTTTTCCATCCTCAATCCCGGCTATAATCATCTTGCCGTCTGAGTTAGTTAAAAATACGTTTTTGTCTCCAATTACAAAACCAATTGGATAAATATTTTTTCTGTTTTTATCTTTGTAATTCAGAAATAGATCTGTAATACGAACTATATTGCCTTTATTTTTGTCAATTAAATATAAATAACCTTCATTAGAGATTGTAAAAATTAGATTTCCAACCAAAATAGGTTTTACATTAGAATTAACTTCATTTATCCAGTTTGTTGTTCCTGTTTTTAAATCAATTGAATAAAACTGATTTTTATTATTTGAAAAAAATACAGAACTCCCATCTGATACTAATTTAGAAGTTTTAAAGTTATAAGTTTCATTTATTATCGAGCTACTCTGTGTAGGTAGTTGCCATGTAATTAAACCAGTTTCAATATCTACAGCTGTAATATCTCCTATAGAATTATTAAAAATAACATTATCTTTTAAAATAATTAAAGAATATTTAATATTTGAAATTGTAAATGAGTCCTCTGTTTGCAAATTCCAACATTCAGAACCATCTTTAATTTTAAAACATCTCAATGTATTTTTATAATCGATAACAAATATTTTATCCTTATGCTTTTTAATATTTGAATTAAATGGATAATCATTATTTTTTAACCAATTTAATTCTCCAGTACTAATATTCACAGAATAATATTTTGCTATACTATCAGTTACTAAAAGATTTTGGCCATCTACTAAAAAATTAAGTTTTGGTTTTAATTTTTTTTCAGCTTTTGAATAATGGTTTTTTTTCCAAATAACTTTTTGATTATTATCATACCTAATAATTGAACCCTTTTTATCAAAAAATATTATTCCATTGTTCAAAAAAATCGGTTCGAAATATAATTGATTAAGTTCCTCTAACTTTGAAAATTTAAAGTTACCAATCTTTGTTAATTCACCTTGGTAATTTTGCAAACCAAGATTATTTTGATTGTCATTTTTTTTATTATTTATTTTTATTGATGATAAATCTAATTTTAAATCTCTATTAAATTCTGAAACACTTACATTTTCTTTTACAAAAACTTTTGTTATTTTTTTATCTGTTTCTAATTTGTTTTCTTTGTCTTTCCAAATTCTGGAGTTTTCGTTAAATGAACAGTTACTAAGAAAAAATAATACAATTAAAGTAAAAATTAATTTATTCACTCAAGTCTCTGTTCAATCTTTTCTCTGCTTGAAGCCTTATATCTGGATTTGAATTTTCTAAAGCTATTATTTGGTTGAAAAATTCTTTAGCTTTTTGTTTTTGATTATTTGCATAAAAATATTCTGCCATTAAATATAAAGAATGTGATTTCCAGACACTTTTTGAATTTATCAGTGGATTTAAAATATTTAGAAGCTCGCTTTCTTGAGCGTTATCTGCATTGTAGAGTGCCTTCTTGTATACAATTAAGTTGTTAATCTCACTGTCTAATGAAGTATCTTTTATCAATATATCAAACCACGAATTGATTTTGGACTGATCACTTACAAGATTATTATCAATGATAAAATAAAGTGATAGAGGTGAATAAGTTGGGTCTTTCTTGTTTATAATTTCAATCAGACTGCTAGCTGTTTTTTCTTTTGTTTTTTCTGAATAATCAATTATTGTTGAATTATAACTATCTGAGATATCTTTTTTTTTATTAATTAAATATTTATCGTAACTAAAAACACCTACAATAATAATTATTAAAATAATTATACCTAAAATTATTTTATTTTTATTATTTACAAAAAAATTCTTAATTTTTTCATTTCTAGTATTGGTATTAATAATTGATAAATCTTCGTCCATAACTAAATCATATTCCTTAAAACGTACTGCAGAATACCTCCGTTTTTATAATACTCTAATTCATTTTTTGTATCAATTCTGCATAAAGTTTTAATTTTCTTTATTTCGCCAGAAGCATATTTAATTTCGACTGTCACTTCATCTGAGGGTTTAACACCTTTTTCTATATTTAGAATACTAATTAATTCAGAACCAATTAATTTTAGATTTTTTCTATTTACATCGTCGATAAATTGTAATGGCAATATACCCATTCCAATTAAATTAGATCTGTGAATTCTTTCAAAACTCTCAGCAATTACTGCTTTTATCCCAAGTAATTTTGTTCCTTTAGCTGCCCAATCTCTAGACGATCCAGTTCCATACTCTTTTCCACCAATTACAACTAAATCTGTTCCTCTTTTTTTATATTCAACTACCGCATCATAGACAGGAAGAATTTTTTCTTCTGGATATAACTTTGTAAAACCACCTTCTGTGCCAGGAGCCATTTCATTTCTAATTCTTATATTTGCAAAAGTTCCTCGCATCATAACTTCATGGTTACCTCTTCTCGACCCATATGAATTATAATCCTTAGGTAAAATTTGGTGTTCCATGAAATATTCACCAGTTGGACTATCTTTTTGAATACTGCCAGCTGGGGATATATGGTCAGTGGTAACCATATCGCCTAAAATTAATAATGGTCTTGCATCCTTAATTTCTTTAAATCCTTCTGGTTTATCTGGTAAAGATTCAAAAAATGGAGGTTTTTTTACATATGTTGATCCTTCATCCCAATTATAGATACTGCTTTTATCAGTTTTAATTTTTTGCCATTGAGTTGGGCCCTCAGAAACATTTGAATATCTTTGTATAAACATCTCAGCATTAAGTGAGTCTTTTAATGTATCTTCTATCTCTTTATTTGAAGGCCAAATATCTTTTAAAAATACATTTTTTCCTTCTTTATCTTTTCCTAATGAATCTTTGTATAAATCAAATTCCATATGCCCAGCTATTGCATATGCAACGACAAGTGGAGGTGAAGCCAAATAGTTAGCTTTTATATGTGGAGAAATTCTTCCCTCAAAATTTCTATTTCCTGATAAAACTGAAACTGCATAAATATTTTCTTTTTGGATCGCTTCTACAATATTTTCTGGAAGTGGTCCTGAATTTCCAATGCAAGTTGTGCAGCCATACCCAACTAAATTAAAGCCAAGCTGATCTAAATAAGTGTTTAATCCAGCTTTTGCCAAATAATCTGTAACTACCTGAGATC
Organism: Pelagibacteraceae bacterium AG-349-O05; assembly: GCA_003281005.1. Lineage (GTDB taxonomy): Bacteria > Pseudomonadota > Alphaproteobacteria > Pelagibacterales > Pelagibacteraceae > Pelagibacter. Next base: position 20,719 of record QCDE01000004.1, on the reverse strand, counting down.
CAGGTGCTAGAGAAGTTTTTACCCAAGGTTTAACTTGTAAACCTTTTTCAATAGCTTTTTTAGCTAATAGTCCAGCCCCAATTAGAACATTTGGATTAGAAGTGTTCGTACAAGATGTTATTGCTGCAATTAATATTGAACCATCTTTAATTTCATAATCTGTATTTGTTACTTTTGAAATTGATTTTTCATTTTTATTTGTAGCTTCCTGCAATACTTTTTGAAACGAACTAGGTGCATCTGTTAAAAGAACTTTGTCTTGAGGTCTTTTTGGTCCTGAAATAGTTGGTACAACTGTGGACATATCTAAAGATATAATGTCAGTAAATTCTATCTTGTTACTTGCCCATAAACCTTGTTCCTTGGCATAATTTTCTACGATATCAACAGTTTGTTGATCTCTTCCAGAAAATTTTAAATACTTTAATGTTTCCTCATCAATAGGAAAAAAACCACAAGTAGCACCATATTCCGGTGCCATGTTTGCAATTGTAGCTCTATCTGCAAGAGTTAAATTTTTTAAACCCTCTCCATAAAACTCAACAAACTTACCAACCACACCTTTGTCTCTTAACATTTTAACAACAGTTAAAACTAAATCTGTTGCAGTAGTTCCTTCTGGCAATTTGTTTTTCATTTCAAAACCAATTACTTCTGGTATTAACATAGAAATTGGTTGACCTAACATTCCTGCTTCAGCTTCAATACCTCCAACACCCCATCCTAAAACAGATAAACCATTTACCATAGTTGTGTGACTATCCGTTCCAACTAAAGTATCTGGAAAAAGATATTTTTCTCCTTTAAATTCTTCAGACCAAACGACTTTTGACAAATATTCTAGATTTACTTGGTGACAAATTCCTGTTCCTGGTGGAACTATTCTAAAATTATTAAATGCTTGCTGTCCCCATTTCAAAAAAGAATATCTTTCACCATTTCTTTCAAATTCTATATCGACATTTTTTTCAAAAGAATCTGCTTTTGCAGACTGGTCGACTTGTACAGAGTGATCAATTACAAGATCAACTGCAGATAATGGATTGATTGTATTTGGATCTTTATTTTTTTCTTTGACTGCTTCTCTCATTGCAGCTAAATCTGCAACTGCAGGTATTCCTGTATAATCTTGAAGTAAAACTCTTGCTGGTCTATATGCAATTTCAGTTTTAGATTTTTTTGTCTTTAGCCAGTTTTTAATCGCCTCTATTTGAGATTTTGTGACACTTAAGTCGTCTTCGTATCTTAACAAATTTTCTAATAAAACTTTAAGAGATTTTGGAAGTTTATTTATTCCTTCAAGACCATTTTTTTCTGCTTCATTTAACGAGTAATAATTATACTCCTTGTCATTAACTGTAATTTTTTTAAGTGAATTATAAGAATTTTTGTTTCCTGGGGTCATATTATAAATAAAAAGTTATTATGCTTGTTAAAAGAAGCAGTGACATAGCATAATTAAAGTAATTAATAAATTTCTGATTTGTCGCGAATTTCCTAAAAAATTTACCTAAAAAAGTCCACAGAGTTATACTGGTCACTGAAACAATTAAGGCCATAATAATAATTTGAGTCGTATAACTTATAAAGGTTTCTCCTGGATTAATATAAGTTGAAACAAGAATAATTGATGCAATAACGCCTTTAGGATTTAAAAATTGAAAAATAAATGTTTCATGAAACTTAATTGGATTTTTATTTTTATTTTCCTTATCAGAAGGTCCTGAAAAAGAAATTTTGTATGCTAAATAAATTAAAAATAGTGTTCCTAAATATTTTAACACCTCTTGGATCAAAGGATAGAGCTTAAAAATATTTATAAGACCTAGAGCTAAACATAATAACAAAAAAGGAAACCCTAAAGTTACACCAATTATATGCGGTAGTGTTCTTAGAATACCAAAATTGAAACCAGAATAGAAAGCAACAAAATTATTTGGTCCAGGAGTAAATGCTGCAACAATTCCAAATAAAGTTATAGAAAGAATTTCAGGATGCATTACTAAGCGATTGGTAATCCATTTTCTGCTTTTTGAGAGGGATGAACAAGCGTAACCTTGCCATCAGCATCAATTGCTCCTAAAACCAATACTTGAGAAACTATTCCAGCAATGTTTTTCTCAGGAAAGTTACAAACAGCAATAACTTGTTTTCCTTTTAAATTCTCCTCATTATAGTAATGAGTAATTTGAGCTGAAGATTGCTTAATACCAATTTCACTTCCAAAATCAACTTCTATAACTAATGAAGGTTTTCTAGCTTTTTCATTTTTTTTTACAGAAATTACAGTACCAATTCTAATATCTACTTTATCAAAATCATTATAGGTAATTTGCTCTTTAATCATAATATAATATAGTGTTTTAAGTTTATGAGTATAGATAACAATTTATATGAAAAATCAATCAAGATTTTAACTGACTTAATCGCATTTAAAACTGTATCAGGTCAAGATAACAGTAATTTAATTAAATATTGTGAAAAAATTTTAAATAACGTCGGAATAGATACTTTCAAAGTTTATGATGGTGATAAAAAAAGAGTAAATCTTTTTGGAACTTTAAAAGCAAAAAATCAAAGCACAAAAAAACCAATTATATTATCTGGACACACTGATGTGGTTCCCGTATCTAAAGGTTGGAGTAGCGATCCATTCGTTGCAACTATTAAAAATGATAAATTATATGGAAGAGGTTCATGTGACATGAAAGGTTTTATCGCATGTACACTTGCTTATGCACCTATATTCAAAGAAAGTAATTTAGATAGAGACTTACATTTCTGTTACACATTTGATGAAGAGACAGCATGTATTGGAGCTCCTTTGTTAATAGAGGAATTGAAAAAAAGAGATATCAAAAATGGAATTTGTATAATTGGTGAACCAACTACAATGAAAATTATAGATGCTCACAAAGGTATGAACGAATACACAGTTCACTTTGGAGGACTCGCAGGACATAGTTCAAAACCACATTTAGGAGTAAATGCTGCTGAATATGCTACTAGGTATGTTGGAAAACTTTTGGAAATAAGAGAACAATTAAAAAAAAGAGTAAAAGAAAATAGTGTTTTTGATCCTCCACATTCAACTTTATCAATTGGAGGTATTAAAGGTGGTATTGCCCATAATGTCATTGCAGATAAATGTAGTGTTGAATGGGAAACGAGACCAGTTGTTAAAGAAGATGGGGAATTTGTTACTAATGAAATTGATAAATATGCAAATGAAGTACTTCTGCCAGAAATGAAAAAAGTATTTCCAGATTCTTATATTAAAAAAGAAGTGATAGGTGAAGTTGTTGGTTTTAGCAGACTAGATGAATCTGAAGCATGTGAATTTGTATCAAATATAACTGGTGATAATTCTAGAGAAGTAGTTTCTTTTGGGACAGAGGCTGGTTTATTTCAAGAATTAGGAATCAGTACGGTTGTTTGCGGACCTGGATCTATAGAACAAGCTCACAAAATTGATGAGTTCATAGAATTAAATGAAATAAAAAAATGCCTTAAGTTTTTAGAAGGTGTAAAAGATAAATCGGTAAATTAACTCCAACCACCTACAGCTTTTACCTCTAAAAATTCTTCTAGCCCGTGTTCACCTGCTTCTCTACCTATTCCAGAGTGTTTAAAACCTCCAAATGGTGCATCAACTGCAATACCAGCTCCGTTAACATCCACCATTCCAGATCTTAATTTTCTAGCAACTCTTTGAACTTTTTCAGAATCTTGAGTTTGGATATAGTTTGTTAGTCCATAAGAAGTATCATTTGCAATTTTAATTGCATCTTCTTCTGTTTCAAATGGGATAACAGATAAAACAGGTCCAAAAATTTCAGTTCTTGCAACATCCATATCATTATTTACATCTGCAAATACAGTTGGTTTAACAAAGTAACCTTTATCTAATCCATCAGGTTTACCTGTTCCTCCAGCAACTAATTTTGCTCCTTCGTCAATACCTTTTTGAATTAAGCTTTGAATTTTATTGTATTGAGTTTCTGAAATAACTGGACCTATGTGCTCTCCTTCTTTTTTAGGATCACCAACCTCAAAGTTTTCAGTATATTTTTTTAATCTCTCAAGGGCCTCATCGTACATTGATTTCTCAACCAACATTCTTGTTGGCGCGTTACAAGATTGTCCAGAATTTCTAAAACATCTTAAAGCGCCTCTTTCAATAGCTTCTGGATCAGCATCTTTAAAAATTATATTTGCTCCTTTACCACCTAGCTCTAAGCTTACTCTTTTAAAATCTTTAGCAGCATTTTGAGAAATTAAAGCTCCAGCTCTTGTTGATCCTGTGAAAGAAATCATATTAATATCTGGATGACATGTGAGAGCATCACCTGTTGTTGCTCCATCACCATTAACTAAATTAAACACACCTTTAGGAAATTTTACTTCATCAATAATTTCAGCAAGTATCATTGATGAAAGTGGTGCTAATTCTGATGGCTTTAAAACCATTGTGCAACCTGCAGCAATTGCTGGCATTACTTTTAAACAAACTTGGTTCATTGGCCAATTCCATGGTGTTATTAATGCACAAACTCCTTTTGGTTCATAAATTAATCTTTGGTTAGGGGCGTGTTCTCCTAAAGGTTTTTCAAATTCAAAATTTTTTAAATATCTGATGAATGATTTAATATGACTTGCTCCTGTTCCTGCTTGTAATTTTGTAGCAAAATCCTTTGGAGCACCCATTTCAAGTGTTATGGCTTCTGCAATATCTGCCCATCTTTTTTTATAATTTTCATAAAGTTTTTCTAATAATACGATCCTTTCTTCTTTAGAAGAAAAAGCCCAAGACTCGTAAGCGTCTTTTGCTGCACTAACTGCTAGATTAACATCTGCCTTATTTCCTAAAGTAATTACAGCACAGTTTTCCTCTGTAGCTGGATCTATTACTTTAATTTCCTCAGCACTATTTGGTTTAACCCAAGCTCCATTAATATAAAAATTTTTTTTATCTAACATGGTTTAAAATTATCCTTTCTTTATGTTTTTGCAAATAAATTTGTTAATTCGTAAACTATTGTTGCAGCTGCAAGAGATGTAACTTCTGCATGATCATATGCAGGTGAAACTTCAACCACATCAGCAGAAACTAAATTTAATCCAGACAACCCTCTTAAAACATTTACCATTTCTCTAGTTGTCATTCCTGCTATTTCTGGTGTACCTGTACCAGGTGCAAATGCTGGATCTAACACATCAATATCTATAGATAGATAAAGTGGATTATCTCCTACTCTCTTTCTAATCCTTTCTGCAATTTTATCTGTTCCTTCAGTTTGAAATTCATCGCAGTGAATTATTTTAAAACCAAAACTTTCATCATTTTTAATATCATCTCTACTATAAAGAGGTCCTCTTATTCCCACATGCATTGAAGCATCATCTAAAAATAAACCTTCTTCTCTTGCTCTTCGAAATGGAGTTCCGTGAGTATATGGAGCGCCAAAATAAGTATCCCAAGTATCTAAATGAGCATCGAAATGAACTAAAGATACTGGTCCTTTGTTTTTTTTATTAATTGCTCTTAACAGAGGTACTGCAATTGTATGATCTCCGCCTAAACTAATTATTCCACCTACTTTATTTAATAAATCAGTTGCTCCCTCTTCTATTTGTTTAATTGCTTCATCAATACTAAATGGATTGCATGAAATATCTCCAGCATCAGCAACTTGTTGTATTTTAAAAGGCTCCACATCATAACTTGGGTGATAATTTGTTCTTAAATGTCTAGATGCTTGTCGGATACTCTGAGGGCCAAATCTTGCTCCAGGCCTATAGCTAGTTCCAGCATCAAATGGAACACCGACAATCGCAACATCACAACTTTCAACATCTCTCAATTCTGGCAATCTTGCAAAAGTACTCGGTCCAGCAAATCGTGGTACTTTTGTTCCACTTACTGGTTGAATAGGATTTTTGTTTCTTTCTTTTGTCATTTTTTAATAATCTAAGATAATATTATCTAATCTAATTCGTCTATAATAAATTAATGAAAATCATATTATTATTTGTCTTAATGTTTCAGTTTTCTCATGTAAATGCTGATGAAATATACAATCTAATAAAAATTCCAAACTTAGAAATCTACAAGCTAAAAAATGAGAACAATATTCGTTATCTAAATGCAAAAGGAGATTTTAAAATAGGAGTAGATGACAATATTACTTGCAACAAAACAAATAAAGAAAATCTTAATATAAAATTTCCAGTTATGGAAAGAAATATAAAAAGGTACAATTCTAATTTCCTAAAGAAAATAGATTTAAAATATATTGTATTTTGTGAAGGTTTATTTATTTCGAACATTAATACTGGCGGAATACCAGATAATAAAAATAGAACCTTAATATTAGACATAAATTTTAATGAAAAATACTTTGAAAGAATGATCCATCATGAAATTTTTCATATGATACAAAATAGTTATGAGGATGATTTTGATGATGGAAAATTTTCTTTATTTAATAATTCTGATTTCGAATACGCTGAATGTTCCACTTGCTCTGATAGATTAAATTTAGATTTATATGAAAACACAAATGGTTTTTTAACGGAATATTCAAAATCAATTCCATCAGAAGATATGGCTGAAATCTTTTCTTTTTTAATGGTTAATAAAAATTTAATTGAAGAGAAAATAAAAAATGACTCTATATTAAAAAATAAAGTTAATTTTATTAAGACCAATATATTTAAAATCGATGAAAATATTTTATGATTAAAACAATTAAAGCTTCAAAATCAGAAAAAATTTTATTTATTTTTTTATTAGTTTTAGGCGTTTCTGCTTTTTCATCTTTTTTTTTATTAAAAAATAAATGTTTGTTTGTAGAAAAAAATGATTTAAAAAAATTAAACTTTGAAAACCCAGATAATATTGCTGTGATGAATTTAGAATGTGGAAATGTAATTATTGAGCTATACCCAGAAATATCTCAAAAAGCTGTTGAAAGATTTAAAACACTAATTAAAAAAAAAATGTATGATGGTTCAGCCTTCTATAAAGTTGTTGAAAATACGTTAGTGCAAGCTGGTGATATTGAATTTGGAAACATTGAATATTTAGATTACTCAAAAATTGGAAGTGGAAAATCTGGATTAGGATTATTAAAATCAGAACTTAATGATGATTTTGAATTTACTGAAGGCAGCGTTGGTTTTGCAAGATCAACGGAATTTGACACTGAGGATAGTGAGTTTTTTATAACCTTAAAAGAAATCCCAATTTATCAAGGAGAATATACTCCAATTGGAAAAGTGAAGTTTGGGCTAGATATTCTTAAGAAAATTAAAACAGGGAATAAAGCAATCTACGTGCTTAGACCTGATTATATAAATACCTTCAGAATGCTAGGTACTAATTAACTAAAGGCTTTCCAGTTGAAAGAGTGTGTTTAATTCTATCCTGAGTTTTTTTACTTTCTATCAATCTCATAAAAGAATCTAACTCTAATTTGTATAAATCGTCTTCTGATAAAGTTTTATCTAAATTTGTATCACCACCACTTAAAACATTTGCCAGTTCTGTTCCAACATGCATTCCATGATCTAGAATAATTTTTTCGTTATATAATTTTTCTAAAACCTTAATCATCTTCTCTTTCAAAGGTTTTCCGGATAGATTAAATTTACACTCTTCCGGAGGAACAAAATCATTATTTTGATTGATAAGATTTCTCGCCTCTTCAAAAAGACTGTTTCTATTCATGATTTTTTTATCTTCAGGTTTTAAATATTTTAAAGGCTCTGCTTCTACAGGAGAAGTTGCGGTTTTTGCGTATCCAATAATATCAAATACTTTCAAGGGAGCATAATCAGGATCAGATTTTGCTTCATCAGTTTGTGACCATCTCCAAAGCATTTCTTTACATCCACCTCCAGCAGGCACTAATCCAACAATTGTCTCTACAAGACCAACCACAATATTTGTGTGTGACGCAACAAAGTTGCTTTGAACTAAAACTTCAAAACCACCACCCAATGTGAGACCAGAAGGCGCAGACACTACTGGGTACTTAGAATATTTTAATGTTTTGCAAGTATCTTGAAAATATTTAATAAATTTTTCAATGGATTTGAAATCACCCTTATCTGCAAAATTCATCGTATAACTTAAATTCACACCTGCAGAAAATTGCATACTTTCATTCATAACAATAAGCGGTTTATCAGTTGCATTTTTTAATGCATCCATCGAGTCGTAATCTAGTGCACAAGCTTTTGTAGTAAATTCAACAATATTAAAATCTTTAAAACGGTAAATTTCAGCAGAATTATTTTTATCAACTTTTATTGCTGCTGGTCTAATTTTTCCTAGTGTTTCAATAGCAGTGTAAAGTTGTCTTTCTCCATAAAAGTTTTCATCTTTTGATTTCGATAAATCTTCTAAAAATTTATTGTTTTCAAAATTATCTATTCTTGAAAAAAAATTTTCTACCCCAATTGATTTTAACATTTCAAAAGGACCCATTGCCCAATTAAAACCAAGTCTCATTGCTTCATCTATATCGTTGAACTTATCTGTAATTCCTGGCACTAGAGAAGATGCATATTTTATTATTTTAGAAATTACTTCCCAAGCATATTCTCCATATTTATCTTTTCGATTAATTAAATTATTTATATTTACAGTCTCAACCCCTAAATCTATTTTTTTTGAAGTTACGTATTCACCTGTTTCTAAATTAATGGCTTCTAATATTTTCTGGTTTCCACTTTTATTCATTCTATAAAAACCACCTTTTCCTTTGCGTCCAGTGTAACCAGTATCAATTAATTTTTTTACTAATGGAATTTCTTTTGCAACTATTTGAAATTGATCATTTTCAGAAAGTTCTTTAATAAAACTTTTTAAAACATCAGCCATCAAATCAATTCCAATTAGGTCATATAAACCAAAAACTCCTGTTTTGGGTATACCCATGGGTCTTCCAAAAACTGCATCAGCTTCTTCAATTGATAGTTTCATTCTAAATGCTTCAGTCATTGCTACCTGCATTGCATAAACACCTATTCTATTTCCCAAGAAACCAGGAGTATCATTACAAACAATAGCTCCTTTACCTAATTCTATTTCACAAAATTGTTTAAGAGAATTAATTTTATTTAAATCATTATTTTCATTCTTAACAATTTCTAACAGTCCCATGTATCTGACAGGATTAAAGAAATGAGTTATACAAAAGTCTTTTTTTTCTTCTTCAGTTAATTTTTCTGACAAAACTTTTATTGGGATAGATGATGTATTAGATGAAACAATTGCTCCCTGTTTTCTATTCTTAAATATTTTTTCATAAATATTGTGCTTTATATCAATTCTTTCAACAACTGCCTCAACAACCCAATCAGCTTCTTTCACTATATCAAAATTATCTTTAATGTTACCAACTTTAATATTTTCAATTTTAGTTTTGTCTAAAAGCAATGGAGGTCTTGATTTATGAATTTTATCTCTAGCTTTTTCAGATATTTCTGTTGTTAAATCTAAAAGAGTTACTGGCACATTGGCATTACATAGGTGTGCTGCAATTCCACTACCCATCGTACCAGATCCAATAACAACTACTTTTTTAATATCCATAATTAGTAAACTTTTATTGAATTAATCTAAAACTTGAAATAAGACAAATTTCCTGATTAATTAAAACGCTAAGCTATATAAATTAATACAATATTAAAGAGAAAAATGTACAATTCAGTAATAGCCGGGTACTCTAGATCACCTTTTGCAATGGCAAATAAAGGAAAATTAATAGATGTAAAACCAGTTAATCTGCTAGCTGAAGTAATTAAAAACCTAGTTTCACAATCAAAAATTGATCCCAAAGATATTGAAGATGTTGTTATTGGATGTGCTTTTCAAGTTGGTGAACAGTGTTTTAATATTGGAAGACTAGTAACCTTTTTGTCTGACTTAGATATTAGAGTACCAGGAATGACTGTAGATAGATGGTGTGGATCTTCAATGGAAGCAATTCATATTGCTGCTGGAAAAATAGCAATGGGTTCAGGTAAGGCATTTATTTGTGGAGGGGTAGAAAGTATGACAAGAGTTAGAAGTGGGTTTGATCCTTTGCCTTATCCTTATTCAGATGAAGAAAAACAAAATCCACATTTATATTTATCAATGGGAATCACTGCAGAGAATGTTGCAAAAAAATATAATATTTCAAGAATAGAGCAACAAGAGTTCTCATTAGAAAGTCATAGAAAAGCAAATGAAGCACAACAAAAAGAAAAATTTAAAAGCGAGATTACTAAGATAGGTAATTGTGAAATAGATGAAAATATTAGACCTAATAGTACAATGGAAAAATTGGATAGTTTAAAGTTAGCGTTTGATCAAAATGGAACTGTAACAGCTGCAACTTCATCTCCTCTAACTGATGGGGCTGCTGCAACTCTAATATGTGAAGAAAATTTTGCTAAAGAGAATGGTTTAGAAATCTTTGGAAGAATAAAATCTACTGCAGTTGAGGGATGTGACCCAAATTTTATGGGATTAGGTCCAATTTCAGCAGCTAAAAAAGCTTTGGAAAGAGCTACACTTTCAATAAAAGACATTGATATTATAGAGCTAAATGAAGCTTTCGCATCTCAATCACTTGCTTGTATCAAAGACTTAGAAATAAATATTAATAAACTAAATTTAGACGGTGGTGCGATTGCTTTGGGACATCCATTAGGTGCTACAGGTGCAAGAATAACAGGAAAAGCTGCACAACTTTTAAAAAGAGAAAATAAAAAATATGCTCTTGCTACTCAATGCATTGGTTTGGGAATGGGTATTGCAACAATTATAGAGTCAATTTAATTTTTTATCTATTAATTCCTCTTAATCTTTCAGATCTTCTTCTTAATAATTCTGCACTAATTAATATCAAGGTAGATAAAAGAATTAAACAAGTTGCAACTGCAAGAATTGTGGGGCTCAACTGTTCTCTTAAACCAGTCCACATCTGTATTGGGATAGTTGTATTTTCTAAACCTGCTAAGAATAACACTACAACAACTTCATCAAAAGATGTTACAAATGCAAACAGCCCTCCAGATATTACTCCAGGTAATATTAAAGGTAATGTTATCTTCATAAATGTATTTACAGGGTTACTACCCAAACTTGCAGCAGCTCTCGTAACACTATGATCAAAACCAGAAAGTGTAGCTGTTACTGTTATAACAACAAATGGTGTTCCAAGTATTATATGAGCTAATACTATTCCAGTATGAGTTGCTGCCAAACCAGCTTTTGCCATAAAAAAGAAAATTGCAACACCTGAAATAATTAAAGGAACAATCATGGGTGATATTAAAGTTGCCATTATTAATCCTTTATAAGGCATGTGTCTGCTACTTAATCCTAAAGCAGCAAGTGTTCCTAAAATAATTGATCCAATAGTTGCAAATATTGCTATTATAAAACTATTTTTTGCAGCTAGACCCCAGGGATTTTTTGTTCCATAAATCATATCTTTGTACCATCTTAGAGAAAATGCATCTGGATCAAGATTTTTCATTCCTTCAGAAAAAACTAAAAATTCTTCTGCATTAAACGACAAAGGGAAAATCACAAATAGAGGTGCAATCAAAAAGAAAAAAACAAAGGTACAAATTGTAAGATAAATATAATGCCAGATTCTATATCTAGTTTCTGTGTAACTTGGTAATGCCATAATTATCCTAATTTAATGTTATCAACTCCAACCAATTTGTTATAAATCCAATAAATAACCAAAACTCCTGTCAAAAGCATTAATCCCATTGCTGATGCAAAACTCCAATCAAGAGTTGTCTTCATATGAAATGCAATTTGATTACTTATTAAAGTTCCTGATGCTCCACCAACCAAAGCTGGGGTTATGTAGTATCCTATCGCTAAAATAAAAACTAACAAACATCCAGCTCCTATTCCTGGAATTGTTAAAGGAAAGTAAACTTTCCAAAAAGCAACGAAAGGTGTTCCACCTAATGATTTTCCTGCTCTCATTAAACTTGGTGATATTGTTTTCATGACACTGTATAAAGGTAGAACCATAAAAGGTAATAATATTTGTGTCATCGCAACGTAAGTTCCAACTTTATTGTACATCATCTCTGGCCGGTTATCGTCTCCTACCAAACCAATCATTACAAAGAAATCGTTTACCAGACCTTGTTGTTGCAACAAAATCATCCAACTTGCAGTCCTTACAAGCAAGGATGTCCAGAATGGGAGTAATACACAAATCATCAACAAGTTGCTGTACTTCATAGGAAGTGTTGCCAGTAAATGAGCTATTGGATAACCCATAAAAAAGCTAAAAAGTGTAACAAAAAATGCTATTTCTAAGGTTCTAAGCCATAAAATTCTATGAATTCGTCTATCCTCTTCTACTTGGGTTATGCTGCCATCAGAATCAAAGTACATATCCATGCCTTTCAAATACTTTGCTACAGTATAAGGAGGAGCAGTTCTTTTAATTGCTAGCCAGTATTCTACATTTCTCCATCTTTTATGAAGTTTATTAATTTGTTCTTTTAAACTAACACTTTCATCAATTTTTTTTCTTTTAATTTGTCTAAAAAGCTTTTTGGTAATTGTGTTAAAACCATTTTTTTCTTTATTTAATCTTTGTCCTAATTTTCCATGCTGTTGATTTTCAGCAAGTAATTTATAGTCTTCATAAAAACTCCGATAAACCTCCTCTGGAGGTAGCTCTTCTAAATTTTCCCATTTTTCCATAGCTTTAAAAGTTTTAGGAAGCATGTTGGTAATCATTTTGTCATCAACACTTCTCATAAACATATCGCCTATTGGAAAAATATAAGTAATAACTAAAAATAACAGTAGTGGAGCTACAAGAAGAAATGCTTTAATTTTATTCTTCTTTTCTGCTTTTTTTAAACTGACCTCTAAAGGTATTCCGTCAGTTGTTAAAATTTGTTTTGTTTCAGAGCTCATAAAAAAATAGGGCGGTTAACAATAACCGCCCTAAATATATTATATAAATTCAGTGTTTAAAACTGAAATTATAGTCCTGCTTTCATTGCTTCCCACTTCTCACTGATCTCAGTATTGTTATCAGCCCAGAAGAATGGGTCTACTAAGAAGTAATTCTTAGTGTTTGCGGGAGCTGTTGGCATTGCTGGCATCATTTCAGTTTTACCATCTTTATACCACGGCTCACCAGCAGTAATTACATCAAGTGATGATTTTCTGTATGGCGCATAAGCAATATACTTTGCACTACCAGCTAACATTTCTGTGTTAGTCATCATAGCTAAAGCTTTTTTAGCATTTGCTTCATCTGGTCCACCTTTAACAAGTGCAAAATATTCGTAGTCAAGACCTTGACCATCCCATACCTGTACAAGTGGTGCACCTTCACCAACTATTGCATTAAAAAATCTTCCGTTCCATCCAGTTGCCATTACAACTTCACCACTCATTAAAAGTTCTGGTGGTTGAGCACCTGCTGACCAGAATACACATCCACCTTTTGGATCTGTACATAATGCTTTGATTTTATTCATCGCTCTGTCGATTCCGCCATCTTCTAGAAGTTTTCTGTAAACTCTAGTTCCACCGTCACCTAATTTAACTCCATCTGCTGCTAAAGCGATTTCTAAATTAGTTAAAGCACTGTTATAGATAGCTCTTTTTCCAGGGAACTTTTTAGTATTAAAGAAATCTTTAATAGTTTTTGGAGTGCCTTTAACATTGTTTTTGTTATAAGCATAATTCCAAGAATATAGAATGTTACCTACAGCACATTCACTCGGCATTGGAGCAAAAAAATCTTCACTCGCTGGAGTTCCATCTGGTGCAGCTGGGAAATCTTTATCAAAATCAAATTTAACAAATAAACCTTCATCACATCCATTAATAGTATCGAATGCAAATAAATCTATAATATCCCAAGTTATAGCACCTGCCTCTTTTTGTGCTTTGATCTCTGATAAACCACCAGAATAGTCAACCCAATTGATCTCTACTCCAAGTGCTTTAGCAGTCGGATCACCATACCCTAGCTTTTGAGACTCTGTATAAGCTCCACCCCATGATGCTACTGTAACAGCAAAGGCTGAAGAAGTTAGAGATACAACAAAAGAAAGAGCTAGTAATAATTTACTTATTTTTCTCATTATTCCTCCGTTTAAACGTTGATATAAATTAATTTATATAAGTAAAAGTACAACAAATAGGAATGATTAAGTCAACAGCTGATTTTGTCTTTAGATACTTGTATTAAATATATATATTTTTAAACGAGATTATTTTGGGTCTAATGCTCTAGCATCAATACTATTCCATCCAATATTTATATCTTGACTAACTTTTAATTCTAAATTGGATGTACTGTTAGGGACCTTAAGAATAAACTCAGAGCTTCCTAAAAGATTCAATCTAACCCTTGTATGATCTCCGTGATAGATCACTTCTTCAATCTTTCCAGTAAACATATTATCCATCTTATCAGTTGGATTAATTAATGCCCGTTCAGGTCTTAAAGAAACAGTTGTTTTATCACCTTTGGATTTGACTGAAATTGGATTAGCTAGAATTTCAGAATTTGCTAGTTTAACTTTACATTTATCTTTGGCGATATCAACTACCTCTCCATTAAAAGTATTATTTTCTCCAATGAACTCGGCAACAAAAGAATTAACTGGCTTCTCATAAAGTTCAGCAGGATCAGAAAGTTGTTGAACTTTTCCATCGTTAAATACTGCAATTCTGTTTGACATAGTTAATGCTTCGCTTTGATCATGAGTTACATAAACTACTGTTACACCAATACTTTCATGAATATGTTTAATTTCATATTGCATACTTTCTCTCAAATTTTTATCTAACGCCCCTAGAGGTTCATCCATCAAAACAACTGCTGGGTCAAATACTAAGGCTCTTGCTACAGCAACCCTTTGTTGTTGACCACCTGAAAGTTGGGCTGGCATTCTAGTTTCAAATCCATTTAATGAAACCATCGACAAAGCCTTATCAACTTTTTTATCAATTTCGTCTTTTTCAACTTTTCTTACTCTTAAAGGGAAAGCTAAGTTTTCATAAACCGTCATATGTGGGAATAATGCATAGTTTTGAAACACCATTCCAATTCCTCTTTTATGAGGTGGAATATTAGAAATTATATTTCCATCTAATAATATTTCCCCATGAGTTGGTGTTTCAAATCCAGCTAACATCATTAAACACGTTGTCTTACCTGATCCAGATGGACCTAACATTGTTATAAATTCACCTTCTGCAATATCTAATTGAAGATCTTTAACTACAAGAACTTTACCGTCATAACTCTTATCTACTTTATCAAATTTTACGAATTCTGGATTTTTAGACATAAAGGTGCATATAAAACATTTGTATAAATAGATTTCAATAGCTAATTAACTCTTAATATGAAGCTCTTTTGGAAAATTACAGAACAATTCTGAACCATTCTCTGTAACTCTTATAGCTTCTGAAGCTTCAACACCCCAATCTCCAAACTGCATCACTGCTATCATATGAAAACAAACATTAGGTTCAAGCACTGTCATATCTCCTTTATAAATATTAAGTGTATGCTCGCCCCAATCAGGTGGATAACCGATTCCAATTGAGTAACCTGTTCTAGATTTTTTTTCTATTCCATATTTTTCTAAAATTTTCCAAAAAGCTTTTGCAACATCATCTGCTGTATTTCCTGGTTTGATCGCACTAATTCCAGCATTTAGTGCTTCTATAGTTTTGTTCATTGTATCAATCTTTAATTGATTAGGTTTTCCAAGAAGAACTGTTCTGGCCATCGGAGCATGATATCTCTTATAAACACCAGATAATTCAATAATTGTAGCCTCTCCATCTACAAATTTTTCTTGAGTTGCTGTTAAATGTGAAGCTGAAGTTCCTTTTCCTGTGGGGAGTAAAGTTGCAATACTAGAATACTCACCACCAAATTCCTCTGTACCATAAAATAATGTTTTTTGAATTTCACCTACAGCATCACACTGTCTAACACCCGGTTTAATTACTTCCATTGCAGTTTTCATTCCTTTTTCTGATATTTTTGCAGCAGATTTCATATAACCAATTTCAGCATCAGATTTAACCAATCTTGCCCAATTAACTAAACGATCGCTATCCTTTATTTGTGCGTTTGGTAATCCCTGTTTAATTTTTTCATAACAGAATGCGGTAAAATAATGGGCATCCATTTCAACACCTATATTTAGTTTGTCCCACTTTCTCTCTTTAATTATCTCAACTAAATAATCATAAGGATGTTTTGGCCATTTATGAATGTAATTTTCATCGTAAACAATTACACTTTCGTTTTTTAAGTAAGTTGTTATATACGCACCACCAGCATCCTGTGCTCTTACAAAACATAAAGGTTCATCAGCATTTACATGAACAATAGCACATTGAGCATAATAAAAAGACCATGCATCATAACCTGTTAGGTAATTCATGTTATTAGTGTCATGTGAGATTAAAAGATCGATGCCTTTTTCTTGCATCATTTTTTTAACTTTTGTTAATCTTTGCTTGTACTCTTCTTTAGTAAAAGACATCAATTAACTTGGAATAATTTTCCAAACCCTTCTACTGAATTATTTTTATTTATTTTTACAAGGGTATCCCAAATCAATGCCTGATTACTAGATAAAACTATAGTATTTAATTTTTTTTCTAATTTATCAATAATTTCTAAAACTGGTAGAGCTGTGCATGAAACAAATAAAGCATCAGCTCCATTTAAATCTATTTTTGATAATACTTCATACAAATAATTTTGATCAACTTTTCCAATGTCATAGTCATCTTGAATATCAAAATAAGAATTTGATGTAACTGTAAAACCTTCACTTTTAAAATAGTCAAGTACATCATCATTTAATTTTTTACTGTAAGGTGTGAAAATTGAAACTTTCTTAATATTTAATTTCTTTAATGCTTTAATTGCAGCAGTACTTGGTGTTGATACGTCCGCCATTGGTTTAGCCACTTTAACTTTTTGTTCAATTGAATCATGACCAGCAGCAATAGTTCCAGATGTACAGCCATAAACAACACAATCGATATCCTGATCAGGTAATATATCTTTTGTAACATCAGTGATTTTATTAGACATTTTAATCAAATTTTCTTTCGTGAGAGGGTTGTAACACTCAATACGATTAACAAAGAAATCGATTTTCTTATTTTTAATCACATTTATAAAATCTTTTTCAATCATAAAATCACTAGCAAGTGCAATTAAACCAACTCTAGGATTAGCTTGGCTGATAAATTTAGGATCTATTTTTGTTGAATTCATATTTTAAAAAGTGAATATACCACAAGTTCTTTAATAATCATTAATATTAAAAATAGGCATGAATATAAAAGATACTTTTGTAGCCTCCTTGGTGCCTATTTTTTTAGGCTTTGGTTTTGTAATTGCTAAACCAGCTTTTGAATCCTTTCCTCCTGTTCTTTTAATGGGTATCAGATTTACATTTGCTGCATCATTATTAATTTGGTGGTTTCCAATTCCTAAAGCATGTTTAAAAAGAATATTTGTTGCATCATTAGTCGCTAATACGTTGCAATATAGTATTACATATACTGGTTTAGATTTAATTGATGCGTCCTCAGCAGTTCTTTTGGTTCAGATGGAAGTTCCGTTTGGAGTTATTTTTGCTTACTTCATGCTTAAAGAAAAACCAACTATTAGAGCTTTGGTCGGTATAGCTATCGCTTTTGTTGGTGTTTATATTTTAACTGGATCTCCTAACTTGGATGGAAAATTTATTGGAATTGGTCTTACAATTTTAGGATCTGCTATATGGGCTCTTGGACAAGTTATGGTTAAACCTTTAAGTAAAGAAATAAATCCTTTAGCTTTAGTTGCATGGTTGGCATTATTCTCTGGACCAACTCTAATAATGCTATCTGCAATAATTGATGGAAATACAATTAATTATTTAACAAATGCCAAGATTGATCATTGGATTATTGCAATTTATATTGGTTTCATCATGCAACCAATTACTTATGGTTGTTTCTATTATGTTTTAAAAAACAACCCGCTTTATAAAGTGCTTCCTATTGTTACCATGGGTATACCCCCAACAGGATTATTGGCTGCAATTTTTCTTTTAGGTGAAAAACCAACACAAGAATTATTTATAGGTGGAGCAATAATAATAGTAGGTGTGATTTTAATTGTATTTACAAAAAATAAAAAAGAAGAGGAAATAAAATGAAAATAGGTTTTATTGGTTTAGGAAATGTAGGCGGTAAACTAGCTGGAAGCTTAATAAGAAACAATTTTGATGTTACTGTTAGAGAGATAGATGAAAGTTTAGCAAATGAATTTAAAAAGCTAGGTGCTAAGGTTGCAAAGTCTCCAAAAGAATTGGCAGAACAAACCGATCTAATTATTACTTCTCTTCCCTCGCCCGAAGTTTCTGCGGAGGTTATGGAAAGTGAAGATGGAATTTTAAATGGTTTATCAGAAAATAAAATTTGGTTAGAAATGAGCACAACAGATGAGGATGAGGTTAAAAGACTTGGAAATAAGGTGATATCAAAAAAAGCTATCCCATTAGATGGACCTGTTAGTGGAGGATGTCATAGAGCAGCCACAGGCAATATTGCTATATTTGTAGGAGGAGATAGAAAAGCTTTTGAAAAAATATTACCTGCCTTAACTGTAATGGGTAGAAAAGTTTTACACACTGGGGAGTTAGGTAGTGCGTCAGTTCTTAAAGTTATAACAAATTATTTGGCATCAGTTCATTTGGTAGCTTTAGGTGAAGCATGGACTATTGCGAAAAAATCAAATTTAGATCTCACCAAAGCATTTAAAGGCATAGCGGTTTCATCTGGAAACTCATTTGTTCATGAAACAGAAAGTCAGGTTATTTTAAATGGCTCTTATAATATTAATTTCACAATGGATCTTGTTTTAAAAGATACTGGTTTATTTGATAACCTGGCTAAGAAATTAAATGCTCCTTTAGAGATTTCTCCAAAGATAGTTGAGATATTTAAAGATGGTCAAAAAAAATATGGTTCAAGGGCATGGTCTTCGATGATTGTAAAAAGAATGGAAGATTTAAATAAAATTGATTTTAGGGCCGAAGGTTTTCCTGATGAGCTTGTGGATAATGAACCAGAAGAAAAAGGCTATGAAATTTAATAAATATGCTAAGATTATTAAATGTTAGATAAAAGAAAATTTTACATAAACGGTAAATGGGTTGACCCAATTGAAAAAAATGACTTTGAGGTAATCAATCCTTGTAATGAAGACCCTTGTGCAATTATTTCATTAGGTTCAAAAAAAGACACAGATAATGCGGTTAATGCTGCAAAAACTGCATTTGAAACCTGGAAAGAAACTAGCAAAAAAGAAAGGTTAGAATTGCTCGAAAAATTACTTGTAGTTTATAAAAAAAGGTTTGGAGAAATGGCAGAGGCTATTTCACTGGAAATGGGTGCACCAATGGATTGGGCAACTGATGTTCAAACTGGATCTGGACAAACACACTTAGAAGATTTTATTTTAAGACTTAAAGACTTTGAATTTGATGAACATTTTAATCAAAAATCTAATAACCACATTTATTATGAACCAATCGGTGTTTGTGGACTAATTACCCCTTGGAATTGGCCAATCAACCAAATAGCTCTAAAGGTAGTTCCTGCCTTTGCAACTGGGTGCACAATGATTCTCAAGCCATCAGAAATAGCACCACTTTCGGGAATGCTATTTGCAGAAATGATTGATCAAGTTGGTTTTCCAAAAGGAGTATTTAATCTGGTTAATGGAGATGGTGAAGGAGTAGGAACTCAAATATCAAGTCATCCCGATATTGATATGGTTTCTTTTACAGGTTCAACACGTGCAGGAAAATTAATTTCAAAAAATGCAGCTGAAACTATAAAAAGAGTTTGCTTAGAACTTGGTGGCAAAGGTGGAAATATAGTTTTTGCAGATAGTTATAAAAATGCAGTTAGAGATGGAATAAGAAATGTAATGAGTAATTCAGGACAATCATGCGATGCTCCAACAAGAATGTTGGTTGAAAAATCTATTTATGAAAGAGCAGTAAATGAAGCAGTTGATGAGGCAAATAAAATAAAAATAGATCAAGCATCGAAAAAAGGAGATCATATTGGTCCTGTAATTTCGAAAACTCAATACGATAAGATTATAAATTTAATTGAAAGTGGAATATCTGAGGGAGCAACATTAGCAGCAGGAGGTCCTGAGTTACCGAATGGATTAAACAAAGGTTATTTTATTAAACCAACTATTTTTACTAACGTAACAAATAAAATGAGAATTGCAAAAGAAGAAATTTTTGGTCCAGTGCTTTCTATAATTCCTTTTGAAAAGGAAGATGAAGCAATAAATATTGTAAATGATACATCTTATGGTTTGGGAAATTATTTGCAAACAGAAGACAGAGAAAAAGCTCATAGGGTTGCTAAAAAACTAAGATCAGGATGTGTTTATATTAATGGAAATGCAGCTGACGCAGGTACACCTTTTGGAGGATACAGACAATCAGGAAATGGTAGAGAGGGTGGAGTTTGGGGGCTTGAAGAATATTTAGAAGTAAAAACTGTTACAGGTTGGAAGGATTAATACTTTTAAATTCTAACATATTCTCAAAAATACACATTTCAGGTTTTGTAAAAGTAATTTTTGGAAATTTT
>QCDE01000003.1 GCA_003281005.1 Pelagibacteraceae bacterium AG-349-O05 | reverse complement strand
CACAAATCACTTTAAAGATTTTTCAGAGGGTAAACCTTATTTTCATTTCATTGATGGATTAAGAGATAAATGCCTAGGAAAACTAAAGGATTCTCCCATGAGAGATAAGGCAACAGAGGACAAGACTATAAAATTATTACAAAAAAAATTAAATGATTTAACTGATGATGAGCTTGATGACACCTATTGGGAAATAGAAACAGGAGAATTTTTTTCAGGAGAACAAATAAAAGAATTAGAAAAAAATTGCAGTGAATTAATTAAAGAGCTTAATCTTTCAAATAAAGATAAAAAAGATGTTCAAAAAACTATCATGAGTTTTTGTAAAAACTACGAAAAGCTGTGTCAAAAAAAATACCCAGAAGCTCCACTTCCACTAGAAATATTAAAATCTGTAAATTAAGTTTTTTAAAGGGTTCGCTCTTTAAGTGTATACCTAAAGAGCTCCCTTGTATCGCCTCTTTGGCATTTAAATCCGAGGGGATTTTATTTTTAGTTATATTTTTGAAATATAAAACTGTTCAGCTAAGTATCAGGTGGTGAAAGTATTAACATAAACCTCCTTCTATTAAAAAGGTAATTAAATTTAATATATTTTCAATTAATTTATTTTAAATTTATGCAAATATATTTATTGAATACAACCTATGCCTTTGATAATTTCTCGATATTCAATTAATTTCAAGTTTTCATTAATCATCAAAAAAACTATTATTAAAAAATGAAAATAGCATTTATTGGCACAGGTTTAATGGGTTATCCAATGGCTAAAAATCTTGCTGAAAATAAATTTAATATAAATGTTTATAGTAGAACTATTCATAAGGCAAAACCATTAGAAAAATATGGTGCAAGAGTTTTAAATTCATTAAGTGGAGCTATCAAGAATGCTGATATTGTTATCACAATGTTGACAGATGATGCTGCAGTTCACGATGTTTTAGGAAGCAAAGAATTTCAAAATACAGTCAAACCTTCTTCTGTTGTAATTGATATGTCTTCTGTTAATCCTAAAACTGCAATTAAATATTTCAAATTATTAAAAGCTAAAAAAATTAATTTTTTAGATGCACCAGTATCTGGTGGAACAATTGGAGCAAAGGAAGCAAGTTTAGCCATAATGGTTGGAGGTAATAAAAAAATTTTTGATAAAATTTTTCCTATTTTGAAAGTTTTAGGAAACCCAATATTAGTTGGGTCTGTTGGAAGTGGTCAAATAGCTAAACTTGCAAATCAAATTATCGTTGGAATAACTATTGGAGCGGTAGCAGAGGCAATTTTTTTATGTGAAAAAACTGGGGTTGATGCGAATAAATTTATTAAAGCATTATCAGGGGGTTTTGCTGATGGAAAAATACTCCAAAATCATGGAAAAAGAATGATAAATAAAGATTTTTCCCCAAAAGGGAAAGTGTCAACACATCTTAAAGATATGAATAATATTTTAAATTGTGCAAATGAGTTCAAAATTAAGTTGCCAATTTCAAATTTAATTAAAAAGATGTTTAAATCATTGGTAGACCAAGGTCATTATAATGATGATCACAGCGCTTTGTATAAAGAAATAAAAAAGATAAATAAAAATTTATAAATTATATTTTCTTTTTAAATGTCTTAATTTACCTTCGGTACTATCATAATCAATGTAACAACCTTGTAAATATCTTTCGCCTTCTTTCGTTTCATAAGCTGTCCTACCATGGAGCAACCTGTGATTATCCATCATCATCAGATCTTTTGGTTCAAGTTTAAATTCTATTCTATATTTGTCTGAATTATACATTTCAGATAGCTTTTTTCTTGCTTGGTAGTAAATATCTAATTTTTCTTTATCTAAAATTGGTACGTAGTCTAGTCTTGGGCTAAAGCGTACTTGTTTAAAACTTTTATCATAATGAAGTTCAATTAAAGGAGAAATTGTTTCTAAAATAACTTCTTTATCTATAAATTTAAACCTAACTTTTACTTCAGTTAATATTTTATAAAAGTCAGGGTATTCAGTTTTTAAATCTTCAGTAACTGTATAACCATCTACCAATGTTGATAATCCTCCTGAAACTTTACTTTCTATACAATGTAAAAGTTGAATACAGGGAACAGGATTTCTATAAGGATTGTCAGTATGAGGTGCCAAGGCCAATGATGTATAAGCTAGATCGTTTGGATCTGGTTTGGATTTTACATCAAAAAATTCACCAAAATTTGTTCTTCTTACACTTCCAATAGAATTTGCAAATTCAACAATATAATTTTTCGATGTTGGAATATTTTTTATTATAACGAAACCATACTGATAAAAAGATACAAGTAGATCATGCATCTCTTTACTTTCATAAAAATTTTCTTGGTATTTAAAATTTTTAATATTTTTTAAATTGGAGTCCCATTTAGTTTTTTCTATGGATTTTATTATTATATCTTCTTGAGAAAACTCAGAAGCTATTTTGTCAATTTCTAGTTTTGAATTAACACCATCATTAAAATCAACTTCTAAGAAATTTTCGTTAATTTTAACCTTATTTATTGAAATATTACTGCTTAAGAAAGTAGGATCAAAAAGTCTTTGCTGAGTTCCTTTATCTAGGTGATCCTCACCATTAACTCTTTCTCGTAACCAAAATGGGTGAATTTCTTTTTTTTCAGAACCATTTTTAAAATAAACCTTGTTTTTAATAAGCTCGATTTTCATACTAGTAATCTAAGAATTATTTAAAATTTAACTTTAATCAACATAAATTAAATAGTAATAGTTCTTTGTGAAAAAATTTGATTCTAAAAAATATCCAATATATGCAAGCTTTTTAAATCAATTAGCTAAAGATTTAACAAAATTTTACTATACTAAGTTAGATAAACCATTCAAGATAACTAACAAGATGATAGGCAAAGGTTACGATCCTGTAACAACATCTGACAAAGCATTTGAAAAATTTATAAGATTTAAAATTTCTAAAAAATTTCCAAGCCACCAAATTATAGGTGAGGAGTATGGTCATAAAAATACTAAGAGCGATTTTTCATGGATAATTGATCCAATTGATGGGACCCGGTCTTATGTTGCAGGAAATCCAAGCTGGAGCAATTTAATTTCACTTAATTATAATGGCGAACCTATTTTAGGATTAGCAAATTTTCCTAAAATGAGAAAATATTATTTAAATGTAAATAAAAATTTAGCTTATGTTTATGAGAACAATAAAAAAAGAAAACTTAAAGTTAATTCTAAAATAAATTTTGTAAATGCAAAATTAGCTGCTGCATTTCATAATCAGTTATCCTTAAAACAACAATCTAAAATCCAAAAATTCATAAATAGGATGCAATTTCCATGTTTTGATGCTTTGACATATTGCCAATTAGCGGAGGGAAGACTTGAAATAGTTTCACAAACAGCAAATAAAATTTGGGATATTCATCCAATTATTCCAATAGTGAGAGCAAGTGGAGCAATAGTAACGACTTGGGGCAATAAAAATCCAGTGGCTGGAGGGAATATTATTGTTTCAAATAATATTAATAATCATAAAAAAATTTTAAGATTATTAAAACCATTGGCTGAATGATATCTGATAGAGCACAAGCAATTATAGATTTCTGGTTTAAAGAAACCCCTTCAGAAATACGTTTCAAAAAAGATGAAATATTTGATCAAAAAATAAGAGATAATTTCTTAAAAGATTATGAACTTGCATGCCAAAATGAATATGATGATTGGCAAGATAACCCCATGAGTTGTTTAGCTTTAGTTATACTTTTTGACCAGTTCTCTCGGAATATGTTTAGAAATGATAAAAAAGCTTTTGAAAATGATCAAAAAACTAGATTAATTGTAAATGATGCGGTCTATTCTGGTTATCTAGAAGCTATGAATGTAAATCAAAGATTGTTTATGTTGTTGCCACTTATTCATAGTGAGGAAATTAGTGATCATGAAATGGCTTATTACTTGTTAAATAAATATTTAAGAGAGCACGAAGGTTATTATGAAATAAAAAAATTTTGGCAAGATCATACAAAAGTAGTTAGACAATTTCATAGATATCCTCATAGAAATGAAATATTAGGAAGAGAGTCTACAGAGGAAGAAATAGAATTTTTAAAAGGTCCAAATTCTTCTTGGTAAAATGAATTTAGAATTTATTTTTAAAGTTATTGATAAAGATGAATGGCAAAAAGCTAAACAATCAGGGAAATATGGTGGATCAGACAAAGATCTTAAAGATGGATATATTCATTTTTCAGAGGAGGATCAGGTAAAGGAAACTTTAAACAAACATTACCCCAAAAAGGAAAATTTAGTTTTATTAAGAGTAAATGCTTTTAAGCTTGAACATTTATTGTGGGAACAGGCATCAAATGGAGATATGTATCCTCATTTATATTCACCTTTAGATACTAGCACGGTTGTTAACGAATATGAGTTACCATTAAATGAGGATGGAAGTCATGAGCTTCCAGAAATTTTAAAAAAGTATCAGTTTAGTCGACCAAGGTAATTAACCATTACTACTCCAATTATAATTAAAATAATTCCAATAGTTCCATAAATATTTGGTATTTGGTTAAATTTTAAAACTGCGAAAAGGACAACACCCGTAACTGTCAAACCACTGTAAGTTGAGTAGGCAAATCCAACTGGTAGTGCAGACATTGCTTTTGCAATAGAAAACATTGTAATACACATAAACAAAATACACAGTACAGAAGGAGTTAGTTTTGTAAATCCTTCAGAAATTTTAGCAAAACTATTTGATGCAATTCCAAAAATTATTCCATTAGCTAAAAATAAATAACCTAACAATGGTTTCATGATTATTCTTTTGATGCAATTTTATTAACTAAAGGTCTTATTAAAGGAGCTAAAGTAAATGCAGCTATTAAAGCAATTGGATATGCAAACATTAGAGAATATCCCCATCTAAAAAAGAAACCATCTGTAATACCTGTGTTTACAGCTACAACTACACCACTCATAATAACACTCATACCTAACGACATTAAAATCATAAATAAAGGTTGAGCGTATTTTTTATTAATCATATTAATTATTACCTAACAGGTTAACCATTAAAACACCAACAATAATAAAAGCTAAACCAATTAATGAATATAAATTTGGTACTTGATTAAATCTAATTACTCCAACCACTACCGTTGCTATAATTGTTAAACCTGCAAAGGAAGCATAAGTTATTCCCATTGGAATATTTTTCATTACCAATGAAAGTGCGTACATACATAATACAATTGTGATAGCGGTGATTATACTTGGAAAAAGAAGAGTAAAGCCTTCGGCACTTTTAGCAAAACTATTTGAGGTAACTCCTAGAAAAACAGCTACACCCAAAAATAAATATGAAGTTGCAAGACTCATTTCGAGATTTTAAATGAATTTAAGGAGAATATATAGAATTATTTATGAGACCATTTAATTGCATCTTCCATTCTATCATCTCCCCAAAAGAGTTCATTTTTTACAATAAAAGATGGGCTACCAAATATTTTATTTTCACGAGCCGAGTTTGTGTTTTCTTTATACTTTGTTTCTATATCTGAAGATTTTGCGTCAGAGATTATTTTATCTTTATCTAAGCTTAATTCTGAGCAAACTTCAGAAATACTTGGCTCGATAGCTGGTTCTTTACCTTCCTGAAACCATTTCTTATAAGTAAGAATAACAAATTTTTCTCCCCAACCTTTTTCAAAACCAAGTATTGCAATTTGGTTAGCTAAATCAAATTCTGATAATGGATAGGGTACTGGTGTTTTGGCAAAAAAACCATAACCTTCAGCTCTTCTTTCAATGTCTCTCCACATGTAATTAACTTTATTTATTTTATCCTTTGGAAATGGGATATTATTCATCTCTTTCATGATTGCTCTTACTGAAAAAGGTTTCCAGTTAAATTTTACTTGATGTTGTTTTTCAACATCAAGTATTCTAGTTACGGATAGATAGGTATATGTACTTCCTATCGAAAAATAAAAATCAATTTCACTCACTTATTTTGGCATTGGTGTAGCACCAGTTTCTAAACTAACAATTTTTCCATTGTCATATTTATAAACTGCCATTACCGCCTCAACATTACCATCATTAAATGTTACAAAGGCATGGTGAATACCAACTTCGTCATTTTCATAAACAATTCTAACCTTATCTTGATTAATATCACCACTCATTGCCCATTTGATAACATCACTTTTGGTTAAAACATTTCCTGACTTGTGCATTGTGAATTTAAAATCATCATGCAAAAGCTCATTCATCACTGCTTCATCTTTATTTTTTAAAGCAGCACTATATTTCTCTAATATAGACATGTTATTCCTTTCTATTTATTCACCTGGTTTTTTATAACTTTTTGAAACATCAGCTGCCTTTTTAAATGCACTGTTGTAATCAAATACTTCATGAACCATAAGATCTGACATCATTCCACTATTTAAAACAGTTACTTTCATAGCAAGAACACTTTCGTAATCACCTTCAACACAGAAAAGAACATCAAAACGTCCTCTTAACCATTCGTAACTTATAGCTTTTACTCCTAAGCTATCACACATGGATTTCATTACTGCTCCTCTATCTGCAGAAGGGTCAGCATGCATTTTTTTTAATAACTCAGGACTTGCTTTTCCAATTACATAAAATTTTGACATTATTCACCCCACATTCCATGAAATTCATATACTACTGCTGGTTTATCTCCAACAACCCATCCATCATGACCTGGTTGTATTGAATATGCATCACCAGCTTTATAAGTTAGTTCAGTTCCATCATTATGTTTTGCACAAACAGCACCTGAGATAATTATACCAAGATGTGTAGCTTGACAGCTATCGCCACCAACTGTTGGCTTTATATCTTTTGACCATTGCCAACCTGGTTGCAAAGTAAGTTTCATCAATCTTTGATTTCCAACTTTGACCGCTTCGATTTTAGCATTATTAAAATTATCATTTACTTCATCTGCTTTATCAAAACTTTTTACTTCTATCCCAGCCATTTTTCCTCCTTGTTACCAATTATTTAGTTATATAGTCTAGCAGAGATTAGTCAGTATGTGTAGCCTCAGCTTTCTATTTAACCTTAGTTAAATCATATATTGAGTAACTGTCTAACACTTCATCCATTATTGGCTTTGATACCTCTGTACCTTCTATAAACTTATGAAGTGCAGCTTCATCAGTACAAAATATTTTAAACATTACAGTGCTTTTGTCTGGAGTTACAGTTCCAATTGTTTTTTCAACCACAGCAACTTTAGCCCTTTCAGCAAGTCCTTCAGGAGATTGCATAAATCCCATGAATTTCTCAAAAGTACCTTCTTTTAACTTTGCTACTACTAGCATTTCTTTTTCCATTTTTTCCTCCTATTTTATTATCCTGAAAAATTTTCCATAAAGTCTCCATCCATGGGAGTGATTTTTGCAGAATCTAAGTCAACACCAGCTGCAGCTCTTGCAGCGTGAAGTTCTTTATCATTTTTAAATGCCTCAAACCCCTGCATTGTTGCATATTTTACAATCACTGTAAATTTTGAAGCGTCTTCTTTTGATACACCAGCAAAAATAATGGTTGCACCAAATCCTTTAATTTTTTCAGCATTATCTTTAACCATATCCCTCCATGCTGAAAACGATTTTATATTTTCCTCTATTTTTATAATCATATTTTATCCTCCATAAATTGTTTTAGAAGTTTCCTCTACTTTTTCTTTACCATTTGGTATTAATTTGAAAATAAATGCATAGCAATTATCCATTAAAGTTTTTTGATAAGGTTTACCAAACATTTCATCAACAGTAGAATTTATACTTGAATTTATTTTATCCTCTAAAACTCCCTCATTTATAAGAAATTCTCTAGTAACCTTTGCTGCAGCCAAACTATTTTCTTTGTAAGCTAAATCTCCATTTGGAAGCTCACCTTGTTTAATAAATTGAGTAGATGTAAAAATTCCTGCACATTTTAAAGACTCAGATATTTCTTTATTGCTTATATTTGCATGAGAAGTTGCTGTTAGCAGAACGAGTAAAAAAGTAAAAATTATTTTTTTCATTATTTTCCTAATAAATTGTATTTAATGTATCTTATATCAAAGAGTGTTACATTTTTAATAATGAGTCTCATGTGTTTATAACGCGCGACAGATATGCATTTTGAGAGTATAAAAAATGTTGATTATGCTGTTTTATTTAATTTAAATATTTGATAGTAATTATTTATGATCGAAAAGTTTAATGGAGTTATTTACCTAATCATTTTTGTTGTTCATTTTCTTGTTTACGCTGTTTATGCTTTTAGAGCTATAGTTGGAACAAAGAGTTTTATGGATCAATATAACATCGATCATTCAGCAGCTGTGATTACAAGATTTTTTGGAGCTCCTTTTGTTGGGTCTTTCTTAATGGCTATTTATATAATGTTCGTTAGAGATGGAGGAGTAAATGGAACTTGGGCGTTCTTTAATTTAGTATTTGTTCAAAATTTAATGTACTTAATATTTGGTATTTATACCATTTACATAAATAAACTTGGACACACTGAAAAGACTAACAGTGAAGGTGTAATAGCTGCTGGAGTACTTACAATTTTAAGTGCTATTCTTACTTACGGATTAGCTGATAAAATTTATATTTAAAACCAATTAGGTATCGGCAAACCTTTTTCTTCTAAAAATTTTTTATTAAACATTTTAGTTGCGTATTTGTCACTTCTATCACAAAGAATAGTTACAATAGTTTTTCCTGGCCCTAACTCTTTTCCCATTCTAATTGCTCCTGCAATATTTATCCCACAGCTTGTGCCCAGACTTAAACCTTCGTTTTGAATTAAATCGTATAGAATAGGCAGAGCCTCATGGTCATCAATGGAGTATGCGTCATCAATTTTGGCTTCACCAAAGTTCGCAGTCACTCTACTTGAGCCAATACCTTCAGTAATTGAACCACCCTCCGATTTAAGTTCACCATTTTTAATGTAATTATAAAGAGCAGAACCTTTTGGATCAGATAGGTAAATTTTTATATCTTTGTTTTTTTCTTTAAGTGCATTACTTACACCTGAAATAGTTCCTCCAGTTCCAGAAGAACATACAAAGCCATCAACCTTGCCCTCAGTTTGTTTCCAAATTTCTTGACCTGTTCCCTCATAATGTCCTCTAGCATTTGCAGTATTATCAAACTGGTTAGCCCAAATAACCCCATTATTGTTTGTAGGTCTTAGTTCATCTGCAAGTCTTGCTGCTACTTTTACAAAGTTGTTGTCATCTTTATAAGGCTTTGGTGGAACTAATCTTAATTCAGCTCCAAGGTTTCGAAGTAAATCTTTTTTCTCTTGTGTTTGATTGTCATTCATTACAATTATAGTTTTGTAGCCAAGAGAATTACCTAAAAGACCCAAACCTATTCCTGTATTACCAGCTGTTCCTTCAACAACAGTCCCACCTTTAGAAATTAATTTTTTTTCTTGAGCATCTTTAATTAATGCAAGTGCAGCTCTATCTTTTACTGATCCTCCAGGATTTAAAAATTCTGCTTTTCCATAAATGTTACACCCAGTAATTTCAGAGGCTGCTCTGAGTTTAATTAATGGAGTATTTCCTATTCCAGATATAAAATCGTTTTGGGTATTATTCATTATCTGATTTTTTATCACTATCAGACGTAATTCCATAAGGTTTAAATTCACTATCTGCTACTCCAACACTTCTTGCAGGAATTCCAACCATTACAGCATTTTCTGAAACATCTTTTGTAATAACTGCATTTGCTCCAATTCTAGCACCTTTGCCAACGACTACAGGACCTAATACTTGTGCACCCGAACCAATAACTACATCTTCTTTTATAGTAGGATGTCTTTTCATATTTCGTTGGTCATTTGAATTAATACTTGGAGCAATTCCACCTAACGTAACCATGTGATAGATAGTAACATTATCTCCAATTTCTGAAGTTTCTCCAATCACAACGCCCATGCCATGATCGATAAATAAATTTTTTCCAATTTTTGCGTTTGGATGTATTTCGATGCCAGTTAAGAATCTTGAAAATTGAGAAATGATTCTTGCAATCAAATGAAATTTTGCAGTACTAAAAAAATTTGCTATTCTATGAAAAAAAACTGCCTTAACTCCAGGATAAGTTAATATTAAACTTAGCTTAGATTTTGCAGCAGGATCTCTATCAATTATTGATTGTAAAAAATCACTCATATTTTTTCAGTTTTGTTGCTGTTGATTAAAAAATAATATGCCTTATATAGTACTTAATTGCTTAATTTAAAGAGGTTTAAATGTATAAAAACACTAATTGTTTTCATCTAGCTATCCCTTGTGGAGACCTGGAAATAGCAAAAAAATTTTACAGTGAAACTTTAGGATGCAGATTAGACAACTCAGCACAAGAGTGGGCTGACGTTGATTTTTGGGGCAATGAATTAACCTTACATAAAAGTGAACATAAATTAGATAATGAGAGACACGATGTAGACATGGGAAATGTTTCAGTTCCTCATTTTGGTGTTCATTTATCAAGAAAAGACTTTGATGCTCTAAAACAAAGATTAAAGGATAGTGGAACCAAGTATTACGACGAACCTTATTTGAGATTTAAAGGAACAAAATACGAGCAAGAAACTTTTTTTGTTAAAGACCCAAACGAAAATATACTAGAAATTAAAACTTTAACAGCAAATCCAGAGTAGTCCAAAACCTTAATGGAAAACCTAGTATTAGGCTTCTTCACAGGGATAAGCTTAATTTTAGCTATAGGTGCCCAGAATATATTTGTAATAGAACAAGGTTTAAAAAAACAACACGTATTTATTGTTTGTTTAATATGCTCTTTATCAGATCTGATATTAATTTTTTTAGGTATTTTCCTTTTCCATTATTTTAATCAATATTTTAATTCTTTAATTGAACTAATTTTAAATTTATTTTTAATTTTATTTTTAATTCACTTTATTTATAAAAAAATAAAATTTCATTATTCAGATTTTAATTTTAGCATTGAGCCAAATAAAATTTCAAAATTAAATATCATACTTAAAACTTTAGGATTTACCTATTTAAATCCACACGTTTATTCTGATACAGTTTTTTTTCTTGGAAATTTTTCAAAAAATTATTTACTAAATCAAAAAATTTTATTTGGGGTAGGTGCGTCTATAGCATCATTTTTATTTTTTTTTATATTGGGGTATTTATCTAATTATTTATCAAAGTATGCTAAAAGTAAAAAAATTTGGAAAGTAATTAATATATTTATTATAGGTTTTATGACTGTCTTAATTTTTTTTATTATTAAGGAAATGTTGTGAGTAATATTTATGTAGAGGACGTAGGTAAAGGGTTTCCATTTGTTTTTGTTCATGGTTATTTAGGATCATCTGAAATGTGGAACTTTCAAAAAGAATTTTTTTCAAAACATTATCGTGTAATAATTCCAGCTCTACCAGGGTTTGGTGAAAGTCATAATGTTAAATCTTTAGACTCTATAAATAAAATGGCCAGACAAATAATAGATTTATTAGATCAAAAAAATATTGATAAATTTAATTTAATTGGACATTCAATGGGAGGAATGATTGTTCAAGAAATTGCAAAACTAATTGGTAATAGAGTAAATAAATTAATTTGTTTTGCTACTGGATCGATTGGAGAAATACCTGGTAGATTTGAAAAAATAGATGAAACAAGAGAAAAATTAAAAAAAGATGGAATTGAGGTTTCATTTTCTAGAGTTCCAAAAAAATGGTTTGTTAAAGGAGATAAAGATAAAAATTATTATTTATGCAAAAATGCAGTTAAAGATGTTTCTTTAGAGACTGCTGATAATGCTTTATTGGCAATGAAAAATTGGAGAGGAATAGATAATTTAAAAAATATAAAAAATGATACCCTTATAATATGGGGTGATAAAGATACCTCTTATAATTTTGAACAAGTTGATACATTAAATAAAAATATAAAAAATAGTCGTTTAGAAATTTTTAAAGATTGTGCTCATAATGTTCACTTAGAACAACCTGATCAATTTAATAATTTAGTAAAAGAATTTATTTCAAAATAATATTTTTACTAAGTCTATAAACTTTTTTATAAGCACCAATAAATTTTCTTGAAGAGTGAAATTTTCCAGGAAAAATTATACATTTTATCTTAGCTCGCCTAGCTGAATTTAGACTTTCTTGTGTATCTTCAATGGCCAAACAATCTTTAGCTTTAAGCTTTAGTTTTTTAAGGGCCAGTAAGTATATTGCAGGATTAGGTTTTAATTTTTTAACTAACTTAGAGTTACCTACAAAACTAAAATCTTTTTTATTAATTGAATTTCTTAATGTATGTAAAATCGCGTTAATATTGTTTGAAGATGTTGATGAGACAAAAGCTAATTTTATTTTTTCTTTCTTACATAAAAAAATTAAATTTTTAACACCTGGTCTTAATTTAAGCTGATTTTTTTTAAGATAATTATTAAATATTTTAGTTTTTAAATTTCTTAAATATGCAGAGTTTACAATTTTTTTATTCTTTTTTGCGTATCTAGATATTCTGTCTTTTCCACCAGATTTACTTAATAAAGTTAAATATTCACGCTTAGTCCAATTCCAATCAAGCCCATATTGTTTAAATGCTTTGTTAAATGACTTTCTTTGAATGTCTGAAGTTTCAACAATAGATCCAATAGAACCAAAAAGTAAAGCTTTGTAATATTTCAACCTTTTACAGCTCCAGCAGTTAAACCACTAATAACCTGTCTTTGAAAAAACATCACTAACATAAATAGAGGAGCTGTTGCCGACACCACTGCAGAAACTGCCCACATTAAATTTCCTTCATGTTGATTTGTTCCTAAATAACTTTGAATTTTTGGAACCATAGTATGATTTTCTTGGTTTAAAAGTAATGCGGTTACCGTAAAATCATTGTAAGCAAGCATTAAACTAAATAATCCTGCAGTAATTACTCCTGGCCACATTACAGGCATTATAATATGTCTAAACGCTTGAAAGTATGAACATCCATCTATTAAAGCACTTTCATCAAGTTCCTTAGGTACTGTTTTAAAAAATGAATACAGTAACCATAAAGTAAATGGTTGATTTATCGCAACTAGCACAACAATGGTTGTTGGGAGAATTCCCCAGATTTGTAATTGAAAAAAAGGAAATAAATATCCCGATACTAATGTGATATGAGGCATTGCTCTAAAAATTAAAGCTGCTATTAAAATCCAAAATGCATATCTTTCAGTTGATCTTGAAAGTGCATACGCACCGAGTGTTCCTAAAAACAAAGAAATACTAACCACAAATACAGTCACAATTATTGTATTTTTAGATGCTTTCCAAAATTCTCCTTCAGTCCAAGCCTGTGTATATGCGTCTGTGGTAAACTTTCCACCGGTTTCAATTAAAGTATTGAAGGCAGAAATAGCATACCACCAATCTGATCTTGAAAAAAAATCAGCTCTAACTTTAAATGATCCCCAAAAAGTCCAAATGAAAGGAAAGCAAGCAATTAAAAGCCAAACAATAATAAATATTGTATTAAAAGTTTTTAAACTTGTTGATTTTTTATCTAAACCATAATCCATAATTATCTCGCGGTCTTAAATTCTTTCCATGTTCTAATTAAAACTGGTGCTAATAAAATTGCTATACCAACAATTGTCATCATAGAGGTTGCTGCAGCAGATCCAAATAATATTACTTCCTCGTTAACTAAATTATCATAAATTAACCATGATAATGATTGCGCACTGCCCTCAGCACTAAAACCAATTATTGGCTCAAAAACTCTAAAGTTATCCATTAATGAAATCAAAGCTACAAAAGTAACTACAGGATAAATATGTGGTAAGACTATATGTTTAATTCTTTGAAACCTAGACGCTCCGTCAATAATTGCAGCTTCAACTGGTTCTTGGGGTACTGTTTGAAGTGCTGCATAAAATACAACAAATGCAAAAGGTGAGTGATGCCAAATTCCATAAATAATAATAGTTATCCAGGTTAATG
Organism: Pelagibacteraceae bacterium AG-349-O05; assembly: GCA_003281005.1. Lineage (GTDB taxonomy): Bacteria > Pseudomonadota > Alphaproteobacteria > Pelagibacterales > Pelagibacteraceae > Pelagibacter. The sequence goes on along the minus strand of QCDE01000003.1, from coordinate 69,723 downwards.
TTTTAGAGGATTTAAGTGATAAATATGGATCATTCATTAAATTTTGAATATTAGCTCCAATAATTCCTTGAGAGTCTATCATCCAGAATAACACAAGAGACCCTACTAGAGGCGTTACTATCATTGGCAATATTGTTCCAAAAATTAATGGTCCCCTGATTTTTCTTGCAACAGCATTTAAACTTAGGGCGATAATAAATCCTAACAAGAGAACATTTGGTGTAACAAATAAACAATAGGTTAGGGTAAATATTAATGCCTTGTAAAATGGTAGATTTGTTACTTGATCTACGAAAGCACCAAAACTCTCAGTTTCATTCCAAAATTTTTTAATTTCATCAATAGCAAGATGATTTCTATCTACATAGGTTCCAAATCCATTAAATTTACCTAGCGGTTTAGCCTCTCTTAATTTTGTAGTTTCTTCGTTATTTACAACTATTGAAACAGTACAACCAAAAGGGTCACACTTTTTAACTTCTTTTACAACTTGATCATGTTGAGCATAAAAAGATTGAATCCCTGTTGATATAATTGGGAGCCCAATAAACAGGATCATTGCTAAACCTGTTGGTAAAAAAAACCAAAAAAAAGTTTTATTAGGCATTAAATTTTAAGTAAGTGGGGAATTAATCCCCACTTAAAAAGTTTTAGAATTTATAGAAAGCCTTGTTCTTTAGCTTTACTAATATAAGCAGCTTCAACATCTTTCAATGCTTGTTCTGCAGACTCTTTTCCTTGTAAAAATTCAACGATTTCACTTCCTAATGCACCATGCATTAAACCCATTTGCGGTAACATTGGATATGGTTTTGCTCTCATTTTTACAGCTTCAATTACACCAATAGATTTTGGTCCTGGAACAAATCCTTCAACTAACCAAACAGCTTGGTCAGCAGCGTCAGCTACCATTTTCTTATTTGATGCTGCATGTGCTAAAGCTCTAAATGTTGCTTCTGCGTCTGCATCTGATCTATTTTTAGCAAGCGTGAAACCATCCCACCATAGTGTAGCTGCTGGAATATTTCCACCACCCACTGTAGCTGGTCCAGTTAGTTTTGTTGCTTTAGTAATGTTTGGATCTCCTTCATCATCTAAAAGAGTACCCGATCTTGAAGCCCATAATGTCATTAATGCAACATTCCCTGACTCCCATTCAACTTTAATAGCTTCACTATCGTGAGTTAAGTAATCAGGATTACTTAGTTCAGATAATTTTTTTAGCATATTTAAAGTAGCAACACCTTTAGCGTTATTAATGTTAGGTTGTGCACCGCCTGCTTTAAAGAATTCACCACCATGACCAATAAACATGTTTACAAACTCCTCTGCTAAATTCCATCCTGCTTTGTATGCAGCAGCATAAGGATATTGCATTTTACCTGAAGCTCTAATTTTTTCAGATGCAGCAACTACTTCCTCGTATGTTTTTGGAACAGCTATGCCAAGATCTTTTAAAACATCTTCTCTGTAGTATAAGTGTTGTGTATTGGCCATAAATGCTACAGCCATAACTTTTCCATCAATTGTAATTAATTGTGAGTCCTGAATTCCTTTTCCATATTTTTTAACAAGATCGTCTAATGGTCTAATTAAATCTTGGTTCATTAAAGGAACAATTGAACTGTTAGCAGCAATCCTAGCAGAAAATTCAGAAGGATTTGCGGTTAATGCTGGCACGGCGATTTTGTTATGCTCAGATGAGTGAGTCACTTTAAAATCAGCACTTCCTTTACATTGTTTAGAAGTTTCAACGAAAGTTCTTAATGCAGGAAAATCATTAGCCAAAATATTTATTGAACCACTTTTAATGTTACAATCTGCAAAAGCAGAAGTCCCAAATAGTAGAAACAATAAAGTAACTAGTATTTTTCTCATATTTTTCTCTCTATATTTGTTAGTTAAATTATAATTTAAGTATAAAAACTATATCTATTCCTCAAAAAGAATAAAAGAGATAATTAAATCACTTTTGACGCAAGCTCTGAGCCTCTTACGAGCGCTTCGAGTTTTTTATAAACTATATTTTCGTCTACATTTCCAAAACCAGCAAAGGTACTAAATCCACAATCAGTACCAGCTAATAGTTGCTCAATATCAATCACTTTCGAATATGTTAAAATTCTATGTTTCACAACTTCTGGATGCTCAACAAAATTAGTTGTAGAGTCTATAACTCCTGGTGCAATAATTTTATCATTTGGGATTTTTAAATTTTCAAAAATTTGCCATTCATGAGAGTGTCTTGGATTAGATGACTCGATTAGATAGGTTTGCACATTTGCTTTTAATGCTATTGGCATTATTTTTTCAAGAGCAATATCATGTAAATGTGGTCCTTCATAATTACCCCAACAAATATGTAGTCTTATGTTTGAATTATCAATATTACTAATTGCGTTATTAAGACATTCAATTTGTTTCTCAGCTCTTAATAAAAATTCTTTTTCAGAAAGATCTTTAAAAGTCATATGTCTAGCTAATGCTAAATCAGGACAATCCAACTGTAATTTAATTCCATTAGAAGTAATTTCCTCATATTCTTCTTTCATTACATTTGACAAATTTTCTAAATACTCATCATCATCTTTATAAAATTTATTTGGTAAAAATGCAGATATAACACCTGGTGAAGCAGCATTCATAAATCCATTTTTGTGATTATTTTTATTTAATGCTTCTTTAAAATTTTTTATATCTTTTGAAAGAGAAGTCTTATCTTTTATTTTTAGTTCATTTGTACAACAAGGCCTTGTATATGTAGGTGTTCCACCTGTTCTAGCTATTCTTTCTTTAAAAGAAGGAAAATCGTCTAAATCTTTTGGTGCTTTTCTCTCACTTTCACCAGAAAAACCATCAATTCTATCCTTAACATAAGTAGCATAACTTATTTTAGACATTTCACCATCGCTGATAAAATCTATACCTACATCGATTTGTTTTTTTACAACTTCCTTTACATCTCTATTAACTATTTGATCAAATGCATCTAAATTAATTTTTTGTTTTTGATCTTTCTTAAATAAAAGATCTGATAACTCATTTGATCTTGGTAGACTTCCTACATGTGTTGTTTTAATTTTGACCATAGATTATTTCATCAAAATTTGTTTCCAGATTGCCACTTCATCAAATAAAACCCACTCCCTTATAACATTTCCGTCACTTATTTCTGCATGATTAATACCCATGACAAAAATATTTTTATTTGTTGCCTCACCAAATTCGGAGGTATCATTCGAATGAACTCCTTCTAAAAACCATCTAATAGATGCCTTATAATTTTTATTTGGATCCTCTAAGTATCCAATATGTTCAACAGAAAATTTTATATTATTTAAAGCTTCCTTTAACAATTTCCAAAATTTCACAATATCTTCTCTACCATGTCCAATTCTATTACCTGGCCAATAAATACTTGCTGCTCTTGCATAATCAGAAAAATCATAATCATCTTTAAAAACTTTGTTAAGTATATTTGAATATTTTATTCCAACAGAGTTTTTTGGGGCAGGTTTTGGTTTATACTTTGAACTCATATCAGATTCAGAATTAAATAATTTTTGTGCTTTTTCTAATCCACCTTCATTTTCAATAATTTTTTGAGCAAATTCTTTAGGTGTGAAACCTATCTGCCTAACCATAGCACCTTGATCTCTTACAATCCACTCATCGTAAACCTGATTATCTTTACATGCACAATCTGCAATAACTCTATAATAAATATTTTTTCCTGTTGGTTTACCGTAATAACCTTCTCCAAGATGAGTGCCTTTACTTAAAATTCTATGAGATGAATGATAGCCCTCATCATCTTTTCCATTCCAAATAACATCTTCTCCCAATAATTGTCTGTTCGGGAATTCTTTTAATGTTTTAAACGTTGCATCAATAACTGGTTTATTTCCATAAGTAACACCAAAAGGAGATCTTACAGGAATATCATTGGTATAAAAATTTGCTATAGAGTTAACGTCTTTACCTTCCCAAATTTGTTTTGTAATCTTCAGTATAAAATCAGGAAAACTTTTATATTTATTATCAAATCCTTTCATTAGATTTGAGTTACACAGTTTAATAAACTTTCTTCATCATCATTAATTTCAATATTTACTTGTGAATTAATTGGAATAGAAATTGTATCTCTAGGATTGAGTTTCATTAAAAAATCATCAATTTTTATTTGCCAACTTCCTTTCTGTGAAAACATTATTGTGGGCTTTGAAAATTTCAAATTTTCTAATTTACCTTTTTTTGCTTTTAAAATTGATAAGTTAAAACCTGTATTATGATTTATAACAGGATTAAACTTTTTATCTTGAAAAGTATCACCTAATACTTGAATTAAATTAAAATTCTCATTTATTTTATTTTCATAATTAATTCTGTCAGAAAATTTACAAATATATTTTTCAAATTCATTTAATTTATAATTATCAAATTTTTTAATTTCTTCAGAAGAAATTGGTTCTAGGAGAGATTTGTTTTTAGGAATATCATTTATAGATAAATCAATTAAAGAATTATCATTTAAAAGAGCCATTCCTGTCTGTTTAGCTTTTTCTAAGACACTTGGAACCCAAGTTATTATTCCAGGATCATCTCCACCTAATACAACAAAAATTAATCCTTCTTTATTCCCTGCATTCTCAAATCCTCTAAACATATTAGTTGGCATAGAAATTATATCTCCTGTGCTTAGAATTGTTTCATCTTTACCTTCAGCGCCCCAATAGAACCTCCATTTACCAGAATAGATAATAAAAACTTCAGCAGTTGTATGACTGTGTAAGCCTGAGCCATTTTTTGGCAGTGCTGAGACAGCTCCTAGATTAAAGCTATGGGGCATCGCTATTTTAACAAATTGTTTACTGTCTTCAGCAACGCCTGGACCTACAATTGAATAATTTTTTCTTTCCTTGTGTCCCTCGAGTTTTCCCTCAACAAATGGTAAAGTACTTGGAATAAGATCTTCAAATTTAGCTAATCGATTATTCATATTTTTTTAAACTATATTTTGTGATACTAAATTTATCTAACAAAAAATTTATGCAAATAGAACAATTTGATACAGGTCTTAAGGGTCAGGAGAACGTAGAAAAAGTAGTTATAACTCCTGAGGAAAACTATAATTATAAACAGGTTGTTAGAAAATATTTAGGTACGATTGTAAAAGATGGCATCTCCAAGCTTGATCAAAACCTTCAAAATATGTTCTCTAAAGATGTTAGTATTAATTGTTTCTATCCATTAAATGAATTTATTGGAATTGATGATTTTAAGGAAAAATTCTGGAAACCATTGTTTAACTCATTTCCTGATCTTGAAAGAAGAGAGCAGTTAGTAATTAGTGGGGCTTTTAGGGACAAAATTCAAGTCGGAACAATTTCTTCTTTATCAGGAGTGTTTAAAGAAACATGGTTGGGCATCAAACCAAACAACAAAATGATAAATCTAAAATGTTGTGAAATTCATGAACTAAAGGATAACAAGATTATTGAGAGTTATATTTTAATTGATTTAATAGATCTATTGATTCAAACAGGAACAAATCCATTAAATTATTCAAGAGGATCTGAAGGTAATTGGCTGAACCCAATTAATACTGATGGTATTAATTTTTTTGAAAAGGACATGCAAATTTCGAAAAATAATTTGGAACAATCACTTACGATGCAGAGAAGCTTAAATATTAAACCTGAATTAGAAGTTTCTTCTGACAGGGATCTTAAAGAAAGATTAATCAACCATCCACAAAGTGATTATTGGCATGAAAAAATGATCTGGTATGGACCAAGTGGCATCGGTACCGCAAGAACTTTAGAGGGATTTGTAGATAACCATCAATTACCGTTTAGAAAAACATTTAAAGAAAGAAATTATTGGGAACTTGGTCATTATTGTGAAATAGGAGATGGAAAATTTTCTTTAACTGCTGGATGGAATAGTATTCAAGCCACATATGGAGCAGATGATTGGTTAGGATATAAATCTGAAAATCAAAAAGTAACTATGAGGGTTATGGATTTTTATCATCATGACGAAGGAAAAATTCGTGAAAATTGGGTTCCAATTGATATAGTCCACATATTAAAACAAATTGGAGTAGATATTCTAAAAACCAAAAAATAATAATGGCAAATATAAAATTTACTGGTGTACATAAATCATTTGGTTCAAATAAAATTATTACTGATTTTAATCTCTTAGGAAAAGAAGACGAATTTCTTGTTTTAGTAGGACCATCAGGTTGTGGAAAATCAACATTGTTAAGAATGATTGCCGGATTAGAAAAAATTGATGAAGGTGAAATTTTTATTAACGATCAAAAAATTAACGAACTTCATCCGTCAAAGCGACAAACTGCAATGGTTTTTCAATCTTATGCACTTTACCCTCACATGAATGTTTATGAAAATATGTCTTTTGGGTTGAAAATAGAAAAAAGACCAAAAGAGGAAATCAATACAAAAGTTATGCAAGCTGCAAAAATTCTAAAAATTGAGGAACTTCTTGAGAGGAAACCAAAACAATTATCAGGCGGTCAAAGACAAAGGGTAGCAATAGGAAGAGCTATCACAAGAAATCCAAAAATATTCTTATTCGATGAACCGTTATCAAATTTGGATGCTGCTTTAAGGGCTGAAATGAGGGTGGAAATATCAAAATTACACAATCAAATAAAAACTAATATGATATATGTTACTCATGATCAGGTCGAAGCTATGACTTTAGCAGACAGAATAGTTATTTTAAATCAAGGTAACATTGAACAGGTTGGTACTCCAGAGGAAATTTATAATGACCCTGCAAATATTTTTGTAGCTCAATTTATTGGAACACCAAAGATGAATATATTAGAAGTAAGTGAACAAAACATCATCTCAGAAAATACAATTAAGATTTTAGAAAACAATATTCAGTTTGATCAATTAAAATTAAATAAATCAAAACATTTTGTAGGTATAAGACCTGAGCACTTAAAAGCAAATCAAGAAAATCAGTTCAGTTTTAATCCTGAAATAGAGTTAATAGAAAATTTAGGTAATGAAAAAATTGCTTATATGAAAAAGAATGAGCATCAATTAAGTGCCAAAGTTCCAAGTAATATAGAAATTGGAAATAAAATTGGATTTGATTTAAATGACTTATTCATTTTTGATGAAAACGGAAATAGATTAAAGTCTTAGTACAACTTACGATTGACTAACTTTAAGTTTTGGCCATATTTAAATAAATTTACAAGGAAAAGTATAGGATTGATAAAAATAACTGAATAGTTTGCGAAACATTTTTAAATTAATTATAATTTTATTTATAAATAGGAGGGGAAATGAAAAATATAATAAGACTGTTTTGCGTAATAACTTTTTTTATTTCAAGTATTGTTTACGCAGACATAAAGTTTTGGACTACAGAAGTTCAGCCTGCCCGAATGGCTAAGCAAGAGGAAATGGCAAAAGCTTTTGAAGCTAAAACAGGTATTAAAGTAGATGTGATCCCAGTAGAAGAAAAAGATTTGGGAACTAGAGCTACAGCTGCAGCAGCAGCAGGCGACTTACCAGATGTAATCTACCATACTTTACAATATGTATTGCCATGGGCTGAAGCAGGAATATTAGATGTGGATGCTAACAATGCTGTTGTCAAAGAATTGGGTAAAAACACGTTTGCACCTGGTGCGCTTAACATGGCAAAAAAGGGTTCAAAAATTGCAGCCGTTCCAGTTGATGGATGGACACAGATGGTTGTTTATAGAAAGGATCTTTTTGAAAATGCTGATTTAGCACCACCAACAAGTTATGCGAATATTGTGGCCGCAGTTGAGAAGCTTTCAAAACAAAATGGAATGTTTGGGTTCGTGGCTGCTACCAAGACTGATGAAAATTTCATGAGTCAAGTTTTAGAGCACGTTCTTTTAGCAAATGGAGTTAATATTGTTAAAAAAGGTGGAATTAAAAAACAAGGCAAGAAATTAAAACAAGCATTAGAGTTTTATAAAGTAATTGCAAAAGCAAGTCCTCCAGGAGAATTGTACTGGAAACAATCTAGAGCACTTTACTTTGCAGGTAAAACTCCAATGATTATTTGGTCTCCGTTTATTATGGATGAGCTTGCTGGTTTAAGAGACTCAGCTCCGCCAACAATTAACAGTGATCCTACATCACCTGAACTAGCTTCTAAAACTGGTTTCATAACTAACTTTAGTGGACCTAGTAATAAAAAAGGTGCTGCATGGGCAGATGTTAGATATTTTGGTATAACAGCTGATGCTGATACAGATGAAGCTAAGCAATTTATCATGTACTCAATGGACGAAGGTTACACAAGCACATTATCGATAGCTCCAGAAGGTAAATTTCCTGTACGAAGAGGAAATTCAAGTGACCCTGAGGCTTTCACGAAAGCTTGGAGTAAACTACCTGTTGGAGTTGATAGAAAAGCACCTCTGTCAGATCTATACGACCCAGATGTTATTAATAACATTGTAGCCGGTTTAGATACTGCAAATAGATGGGGAGTTAAAGAAGGTGAGCTATCTAGAGCATCCAAAATTATTAATGCACAATTCCTAAACAGAATAACACGTGAATATATTGATGATCAAATTTCTGTTGATGAAGCGGTTGATAAAATAAATGCTGAATTAGCTAAATTCAAATAATTTTTAAATAATTTAAAAAGCGGATAATATAAATTATCCGCTTTTTTTATGAATGATACTTTAGCAAATACAGAAAAAAAAACTGCATACATACTAACTTTACCTGCAGTACTTTTAGTTTTTTCAATAATTTTATTTCCAATTTTTGCAAATGTTTGGATTAGTTTTAAAGAGGTTGAATTAAAGGATATCAGAATTCCAGAACCAAGAGCAAAAAAAATCGTTAAATCTATTTCTGATGAGCCTTCTAAAATAAAGATATTATATAAGTTAAGAAATAGTTCGTTAATTCAAGAAATTAGAGATGTTTCGTTTGAAGATAATTTTCCAAAAAATTTTGAAATTGAAAATTTAGATTCAAGATGTTCTTACGAAAAGTATCACTTAAAATGTGAATTTGGAAATTGGCCACCTAAATATAGAGAAAATTTTCAAGTAATATTTGCAACAAATAATGAATCAAAAATAGATAAAAAAAATCTCAAATCAATTAAACCAAAATTAGATGGAAAATCTGATAATATTTTGCTTAATACCAACTTTACTCTCAAAAATTTTAAAAAAGTTTTGTTTGAAAATGAATTTGTAGATTTAATACTAACAACTTTTTATTACACATTTTTTGGAACTGTTGGATCAATAGTATTTGGTATTTTAACTGCTCAAATGGTAAATCAAAAATTTTATGGAAGAACATTCATGAGAAGTGTTCTACTTTTTCCTTATGTTGCTCCAGTTGTTGCTTTAGCTTACACCTGGGAACTTCTACTAGATCCAAATAGTGGAACATTAAATAGTTTATTACTAAATTATCAAATTATTGAAACTCCAATAAACCTTCTTGGACAAAAATATATTGAAATTAGCATTTTAGGTTTTGATTTTAAATTAAGGTTAGCACTTACAACAGTTATAATGTTTGAAATTTGGAGATATTTCCCTTTAGCTTTTTTATTTATTCTTGCAAGACTTCAAGCTATCCCAAAAGAATTATATGAAGCTGCTGATGTTGATGGTGCAAGTCCTTTTCAAAAATTTTTTAATATCACACTTCCACAAATTACTGCAGTAATTTCGATTTTATTCATGATTAGGTTTATATGGAATTTTAATAAATTTGAGGACGTATTTTTATTAACAGGAGGAGCATCAGGAACAAGAACTTTGCCAATCAATGTTTATCAACAGGGTTTTGCAATATCAGATATTGGAATGGGTTCAGCTGTTTCCATTGTAATAGTTGTATTACTTTTAATGTTTATGTTTTTTTATTTTAAACTTTTAGGAAAGAGAGTAGATGAGAACTAAAAATACAATATTATTTTCATTTATATCTACTTTTTTCCTAATTTTTTTAATTTCTATTTGGAAGATATTATCAACACTGCAAGGTTTAAGTATTAATAGCTTTAACATTGAGATACTTTTTATTTTTGGGTTTTTAATATCATTAGCTCACTTAGGAATTGGTGGTAGAGTTAAATCATTTTATAAATCAGTTATTTTTTCTTTTATATTTGTTATTTGTGATGGTTACCTAATACAAAAATTACCAATTTGGTATAATGTGGGTGTATTTTTAATAATATATTTTTTCACCAATAAAATTAGCAAATATAGTTTTACAAGTTTAAAAGAAGAGCACTCTACGCAAGTAATTTTATTTGACTTCTTAACTTTATTTGGAATTTTATTTTTCTCTTTTGTAATACTTTTTCCATTTTATATGATGTTGGTGACAAGTTTTAAAACACAAATAGCTTTGTTAGTGAATCCTTTAGATTTTAGTATAAATTTTGGACAGGATATAAAAGATTTGTTTAAATCTTATTTTGTAATTTTTAAATCTTATAAATTTGGAAAATATATAGTGACAAGTACTATTGTTTCTGTTGGAACTGTTATTATAACACTTCTTTTTGCAATCCCTGCTGCTTATGCAGTTGCAAGATTAAATTTCTTTGGAAAAACATTTTTGTCTACTTCTATACTGATAATATACATGTTCCCGGCAATCGTTCTTGTTATTCCTTTGTATACGATATTTAGTCAATTGGGCTTACGTAACTCTATAGAAGGTTTATTAATTGTGTATACAGCAACAACTCTTCCAGTAGCAATTTATATGTTGCAAGGATATTTTAAAAGCATCCCAAAAGAATTAGAGGAAGCAGCAATTTTAGATAAATTAAGTTGGTTCGGAATTATAACAAAAATTATAATTCCTTTAAGCATTCCTGCGATTTCATCAGTTGCTTTGTATGTTTTTATGATTGCTTGGAATGAGTTTTTATTTTCTTTAATGTTTTTGGATAATCCTAATTCGTTTACATTATCAAGAGCTATCCAATATTTAAGTGGAGATGCAGAAACACCAAGACAATATTTAATGGCAGGCTCAGTTGTTGTTACATTGCCAGTATTATTTATATTTGTTTATTTTGAAAAATATTTAGTTAGCGGTTTGACAGCAGGAAGCGTTAAAGGATAATGAATAAGTTTATTAAAGATGCTCAAAAAATTTTAACTGGAAATAGAAAAAGAGGTTATACCTTACCCACAAATAACAAACTTTATCCTGCTCAATGGAACTGGGACTCAGCATTTATTGCACTAGGATATTCTTATTTTAATTTAAATTTTGCTTTAAAAGAAATAAAGACACTTTTAGATGGGCAATGGAAAGATGGAATGGTTCCACATATATTGTTTCATAATACAGATACAAACTATTATCCTAATCATACTGCTTGGAATTGTGGAAATAAAATTCGCTCATCTGGGATAACTCAGCCACCAATACTTGCAAGTATTTTAAAACAAATAATAGATAAAAATAAAATTACTAAAAAACAAAAATTAGAAATTAAAAAAATTATAATTAAAATTAAAAAATCTCATGAATGGTTTATTCAATATAGGGATCCGAATAAAACCGGTTTGGTCTCAATACTGCATCCTTGGGAAAGTGGTTATGACAATTCTTCACTTTGGGATGAGCCAATGAATAAAGTGATAATTGAAAAAAATATTCAATATAAAAGAGCTGATAATAAAGTTATTAATCCAGAACACAGACCTCTAAATATTGATTATGACAGATATGTGACGATCAAAAATGATTTAAGAAAAAAAAAGTACGATCCAAAAAAAATATTCAGAACTGGATTATTTAATGTAATTGATATTGGCTTTAACTCTATATTTCTTAAAGCAAATAAGGATTTAATTATATTATTGAACAAATTTAATCTTAATAGCTCAAAGATAAAAAACTATGTAAAAATTACTGAGAGAAATATTTTAAAATTTTTCGACAAAAAAAAAGGTACTTTTTTTTCTTTTGATTTAAGAAATAAAAAAAAAATATTAGTCCCATCAATAACAAATTATTTGATTTTGTTTGCTGACATTAACAATCGAAAGATAAATAATGTTTTAATCAAAAACTTAAAAAAACATAACTTAAAGGAAAAATATTTCTTTTCTTCAATAAAACCTAATCACAAAAGTTTTGAGGAAAAACGTTATTGGAGAGGCCCAGTATGGATTAACTGTAATTGGTTTATATACAAGGGTTTAAAGAATAAAGACGGTAAATATTCAAAAAAAATTAAACAAAGCACTATTAAATTAGTAGAAAAAAAAGGATTTCATGAATATTACAGTTGCAAGAATGGTAAACCAATGGGGGCAAATAATTTTTCCTGGTCAGCTGCTCTTTATTTAGATTTAAAATTAAGTAATTATTAATTAGAAAAACCGTATTTTCTTAATCTTACATCACCTGTCCTTGCATGTGCTTCCATTCCTTCGTATCTAGAAATTCTTGCACAAGCTGCACCAACTTCTTTTGTCGATTCTTTAGTCATTCTTTGAAAACTCAAAGTTTTAATAAATTTACCAACAAATAAACCACCAGTGTATCTACCAGCACCTTTAGTTGGTAGTATATGGTTTGTACCTGAACATTTATCTCCATAAGCAACAGTTGTTTCTTCACCAATGAATAGAGATCCATAATTTTTTAATCTGTCGTGATACCATTGTAAATTTTTAGTTTGAACTTCTAAATGTTCAGGAGCGTATTCATCGCTCACTTTAGCAATCTCTTCGTCGGTATCGCAGAGAATTACTTCTCCATAATCTCTCCATGCTGCACCTGAATTTTCTCTTGGTAGATCTGGTAAATCTTCAATCAATTCTGGAACTCTTTGCATTACATATTCAGCAATTTTTTTACTTTTAGTAAATAACCAGGCTGGTGAGTTATAACCGTGCTCAGCTTGTCCAACTAAATCATATGCAACCATTTCAGGATCCGCTGTCTCATCTGCAATAACGGCAATTTCTGTAGGTCCTGCAAATAAATCTATACCAACTTTTCCAAACAAAATTCTTTTTGCTTCAGCAACAAATTGGTTTCCAGGTCCAACTAAAATATCTGCAGGAGCATTTCCAAATAAACCATTTGTCATTGCTGCTATAGCTTGTACACCACCTAAATTCATTATTACATCAGCTCCACATAAGTCTGCTGTATAAATGATAGATGGATGAACTCCAATTCCAGGTTTAGGTGAACTACAAACTAAAATATTTTTAACACCAGCAACTTTTGCTGTTGTGACACTCATAACAGCTGAAGCTATATGAGCATATCTTCCAGCAGGAACATAACAACCTGCTGTATTTACGGGAATAAGTTTTTGTCCAGCGAATAAACCATCAGATAATTCAACTTCAAAGTCTTGACCATAATTTTTTAATTGTGCCTCAGCAAATTTTCTTACTCTTTCGTGAGAAAACTGAATATCATCTTTAGTTTTTTGATCTAAATTTTTTTTTATTTCTTCAATTTTTTCTTTTGAAACAATTACATCACCTTCATATTTATCAAACTTTTTAGAAAGTTCTTTGCAACCTTCTTCTTTACTAATCTCAATATCTTTTAGGATATTTTCAACTATTTCTCGTGTTTTAGTATCGTCAGTTGATGATGTTTTTGGTGATTTTTTTAAGTATGTAATTGCCATTTCTCTTCTTTAAAATTTCAATTTATTTAAATGAATTTCTTTTAAAATTCAATGAAACATTTAGTCTAAAGCGACCACCGCTGCAGCAATTGAAGCTAAACGCGCTTGAGCTTCATCAGATCTACTAGTTATTACGACTGGCACTTTTCCACCTACTACTACTCCTGCTGCACATGCGCCATTAAAATATATAAGCATTTTAACCAAAGCATTACCTGCCTCAACACTAGGTACTAACAATACATCTGCTTCACCAGCAACTACATTTTTAATACCCTTAATTCCAGCAGATTTTTTTGAAATACTGTTATCAAAAGCCAATGGTCCAAAAACATCTGCATCCAAATTTTCTTTTATGGCTAACTTTGTAATTTCTGCAGCTTCAATAGAACTTGGTACACTTTCTAATACTTCCTCAGTTGCTGATAAAACAGATATTTTTGGTCTATCTATTCCTATTCTGTGTGAAAAATTTACTACATTTTTCAAGATATGCATTTTAGTTTTTACATTGGGTAATACATTTAATGCTCCATCAGTGATTATTAAAGGTTTGTCATCTTTACCAATACTCATATGCCAAATATGACTTAGTCTTGTTTTGCCTAATAAATTGTATTCACGTTTTAAAACTTCTTTCATAAGAACATCTGTATGAATGTGTCCTTTGACAATTATTTTAACCTTATGTTCACTTGCAAGTTTAGCTGCAATTTTAGCCGTATCGTTCTCTACAGGTTCGTGAATAAGTTCGTATTTAGAAATATCCCATTTAATATCTTCAGCACATTTTTGTATTTCAACTTCATGACCAATAAAAATAGGTTCAATTAGATTTTCATTTACCGCATCTTGAATGGATAACATTGGCAAAGGTTTTCCTGCATTTACTACAGCAGCTTTAACACCTTTTTTTTTATGCGCTAAATCCATAAGGTTATTTGGACATACAATTTCTTTACTTGATAGCATATAATTTAATCATTTAGAATTTTTACTTCTTCCTCATTTATACTTAAAAACACTTCTTCTCCAACTTTAAATATGTCATTCGTTTCACCTGAAACAACAAACAATTTTCCTGCATCTGAATTTAGTATGTATTGATAACTACTTCCTACAAAAGATGCATTGTTAACAGTTGCATAGATTGAGTTCTCTTTTTTATCTTTGTAAATTAAAATTTTTTCAGGTCTAAGTGCTACAGAAACAGTTTTTTCAAAATTCTTATCACTTTGAACTTTAATTTTCATTTCTGCAATTTTTAATTCATAAGAGTTAGATTGTTTATTTAATATTTCAGCTTTTACGACATTTGCATCACCGATAAAGTTTGCAACAAATTTATTTTTTGGAAAATTATAAAGATCTTTTGGACTACCTTCTTGAGCGATGACTGCATTATTCATCACAATAACTTTATCAGAAATAGCTAACGCTTCTTCCTGGTCATGGGTTACATAAATAGTTGTAACTCCTAATTTTTGTTGAATTTCTCTAATATCTTCTCTTACTTGTCTTCTTAATTTTGCATCTAAGTTTGAAAGAGGTTCATCGAAAAGCAGTACTTTTGGTTCCAACACAATTGCTCTTGCAACCGCAACCCTTTGCTGCTGTCCTCCAGAAAGTTCCGATGGCATCCTGTTTTCATACCCCTCTAAATTTACCAATTTTAGAGTTTCTAAAGATTTTTGAATATATTCTTCCTTATTTACATTGACCATTTTTAAGCCATACGAAACATTTTCAATTACACTCATGTGTGGAAACAAAGCATAAGATTGAAATACCATTGATACATCTCTATCAGTTGCAGGTAATAATGTTACATCTTCATCATCTACTAATATTTTACCACTTGTAGCTCTTTCTAGACCTGCAATAATTCTTAGTGAAGTAGTTTTTCCACAACCAGATGGACCAAGTAAAGTAGTTAAAGTTCCAGCTTCAAATTTACAACTAACATTATCTACCGCTGTAGTTTCATTAAATTTTTTTGTTATATTTTCAAACTTTACTTCTGCTTTTTTCATTATCCTAAATTTCCTTGTAAAATTCCAGCTGCCTGATCTCTTCTTCCTAATTTACGTTTTCCTATTATTAATTGCATTAAAGTAATTGTAATCAGCATAACTACAATTAATGCAGATGAATACACTATTGCAAGGCCATAGTCATTATTTTCTAATCGACCAAGTATGTATGAAACAGCTAAGTCATAATTTGCACTTACCAAGAAGATAACTGCGCTAATTGCTGTCATGGCTCTTACAAAACTAAAAACTAAAGATGCTGTAATGGCAGGTTTAAGTAAAGGAAGAATTATATTCCTAAATGTTTGGGCGCTAGAAGCGTTTAAAGTTGATGAAGCTTCATCTAAGTGTGGATCAAGCTGGTTCATAGCAGCTATTCCTGCTCTAACTCCAACAGGCATATTTCTAAATACAAATGCGATCACTAAGATTATTCCAGTTCCTGTTATTTCAAGAGGAGGAACATTAAAAGCAAAAACGTAACTTACACCGATAACACTACCAGGTATTGCAAAGCTTAACATCGTACCAAATTCAAAAGCATTTTTTCCTTTGAATTTGTGTCTTGTTAGAAGATATGCAGTTAAAATTCCTATTGCAGCAGTTGGTAAAGAGGAAATTAAAGCAATCGTAAATGTAGTATTAAAGGAATTCCAAGCAGTTCCTGTCCATAAGAAACCCCTCTCTTTTACCCAATCAACACTAAAAGCTTCAATATAATGTCTTAATGTAAAGCTATGATCGACACCCCACATTTCTACAAATCCACCGAACATGATCATTACATAAATTATAAATGTCAATAAAGCCCACGGAAGCACAGTTGAATAAATTACCCATTTTGTTTTATTTGGAAGTTCTGGATGAACACCACTATCTCCTTTACCTGAAATTGAAATATAGGATTTTTTTCCTAACCATTGGTTTTGTAAATAAAATACTACTAGAACAACAGATAATAAAATCATAGCTAATATTGCTGCTTTAGTTTCATCGTACTGTGCGCCAACAATTGCAAAAAATATTTCAGTAGATAATACATCGTATTCTGCTCCTAGTACTAAAGGGTTACCAAAGTCTGCTAAACTTTCTATAAAACCAAGTAGAAACGCATTTGCTATTCCAGGTCTCATTAATGGCAAGGTAACTGTTTTAAAAACTTGCCATTTAGAAGCCCTCAAGGTTTGAGATGCTTCTTCCATAGACGGACTGACACTTTCAACAACACCAATTAAAACTAAAAATGCAATAGGGGTAAAAGCAAGTGTTTGAGCAAACCATATTCCTGGTAAACCATAAATCCATCTAGAAGGTTCAATGTCAAATCCCCATTCAAGAAACGAACTCACAACACCAGTTCTTCCAAATAAAATTATTATCGCTAATCCAATTACAAATGGTGGAGTAATTATTGGTAATACAGATAATACTCTAATTGTTTTTTTAAATTTAAAACTAGTTCTTGCAACCAATAAAGCAAAAGCTAACCCCAAAATTGTTGATGAAAATGCAGTGAGTGTACCCATAGTAACAGTATTCCAAAAAACACCACAAGCATAATCACTATAAAGGCAATCCAGCCCCCAAATTCCTTTATTAAATATTTTGTCTGAAAAATTACTTATTTCATATCCACCTTCGGTACCTTTAAAAGCAACTGCAAACATTCTGAAAATTGGAAAAAACACAAAAGTTGAAACTAAAATTATAATACTACCTATACTTCCAACTATAAAATTATCCCCATTCAACCACCCACGTGCTGAAAGACCATGGGTGATATAAAATACAAATGTACAACAAGTTAAAACTGCACCTGAACCAACACCAAATTGATTTTCTACATCACCAAAAATAGATTGTAAAATTTCAAAATTCCATCCTCTTATACCAATAGAAAATCCCTGAAGAAAAAAGTAAAAAAAACCAATTAAACCTGAGTATAAGAAAATTTTAGAATATATCGGATTGTTCTGATTTAATTTAAATGTTGCTAAAGGAAAAATTAGAGGTAGTAATATTGGTAAAAGCCAATATTTTTTATTTATAAATACTTGAGGTAATACAGAACCGTAATCCTCTAAAGAATATTCTAATATCCAGTTTATTGAGAAAAACCCGTCACCTGTTACATACCATGGAAAGACTAGAAAGCCCAATCCTCCTATGAGCATCCAACAGATAACGAGTCCTCTCATTAATTCCTAAAATTATCTAGGAATTACAGATACATCGTTATCCCACTTGGATAACAGGCTCGCTCTAGTAGCTTTATCTCCATAAACTTTAAAATTGTAATCAATTAAGTTAATTGTAGATAAATCTGGAGCATCAGGATCAGCTTTTGCTTTAGTATTTGATGGTACTTGTAAAGATTTTCCTGAAGTGAAAACCATAGTTTGTATTGCAGGACTTAATGCCCAGTCATAAAACTTCTTAGCTTCTTTCATATTTCTTGCACCAGCAATAATACTCATTGATCCAACTTCATAACCAGTTCCTTCAGCTGGAGATACCGTTACAACAGGTAAACCTTTTTTAGTTTGTTTAACACCATCGTGTTGGAAACAAATACCAATTAAGTTTTCTCCTCTTCCAGTTGCTTTAATTGGAGCAGAACCAGATTTTGTGTAAGTATTTATATTTGCATGAAGTTTTTTCATGTAATCCCAACCTTTATCTTCTCCAAAAATTTGAAGAATTGTAGCTAAAGTTGTGTAAGCAGTTCCAGATGAATTAGGATTTGCTACTTGGATTTCACCTTTATAAATAGGTTTTGTTAAGTCCATCCATGATTTTGGAGCTGGAAGACCTTTTTTAGCTAAAAGATCTTTATTGTATCCAAAACCTAATGCACCAACATAAATCCCCACAGATTTATAGTCAGCATTTTTTGCTTGGTTTTGTGCTGCAGGTAATAAATCATCAAAGTGTTTTGATTTATATTTTTCTGTTAAATTTTCCTGAGCAGCTGTTAAGTGTGGATCACCTGTTCCACCAAACCAAACATCTCCTTTTGGATTAGATCCTTCTGCTTTAATTTTTGCAAAAGTTTCACCACTACTTGCTCTTGTCATTGCAACTTTTGTGCCTGTTTCTTTTTCATAAGCTTGTTCAAGCATTTCACAAACATCGATTTCTACACTGCAATATAAAGTTAATTTTGCTGCAGAAGCTTTGTTTGTAACACCAAACATTGTTATTGAAAAAAGAAGGACAATAGATGCTATCTTGATTATATTTTTCATTATTTCCTCTCTCTAAAGTTATATTGTAAATAAAGTTAATATGAATTTAATAAAATTGTTACTATTTTGTTAAAAGATTCACTTCTAGGTTTAAAATTTATTTTATTTATCAAATATATTAAAATTATTGTATAGTTTTTTCTGAGAGGGGACTTTGGAAATTGTAACTAAGATAGCGCCAATTATTTTGGCCTTGATAATGTTAGGCTTAGGTCTAGGTCTAAAACTAGAAGATTTTGGAAGAGTATTCAAAGCACCAAAAGACTTTATAGTTGGGTTTGTTTCTCAATTAATAATTCTTCCAATTGTAGCATACATATTAATTTTAATTTTAAAAACACCGCCCGAAATAGCAATAGGGGTTATGATCATAGCTGCAGCTCCAGGTGGAGTTACATCTAATGTAATGACAAAATTTGCTGATGGGGACGTTGCATTATCAATATCTTTAACTGCTATAATTAGTTTATTAAGTATAATTACAGTTCCATTAATAATTTTTACATCTGCAGACATGTTAGGGATAACAGAAGTTTCTCAAAATATTTCAATGACAGGAATAGCTTTAAAAATGTTTTTAGTTGTAACAGTGCCTGTGATTTTAGGAATGATTATCAGAAAATTTGCTGAAAATTTCATATCTTCTAAAGTTGAAATATTTAATAAACTTAACATAGTTCTGTTTGCTATTTTTTTCGTAGCAGCGTTTTATGAAGAAAGAGAAAATATTTTAAGCTTTATAAAACAAGCAGGTTTGATTACTTTAATATTAAATATATTGATGATGGTAATTGCATATTATATTGCAAAAGCATTTGCCTCAGGAATTAAACAAATGAGATGCATTGCTTTAGAATGTGGATTACAAAATGGCACTTTAGCATTATTCGTTTCAACACAAATATTTGGCACCGATATATTATATGCAATACCAACAGGTGCTTATGCACTAATCATGTATATAACTGGATTTATTTTTATTTATATTTTAAGGAAGTCTAATTAAGAATTTATTATTCTTATTTGATTAAAAACTTTATAGATAAAATGACTTAAGCTAATCATATTTTTGTTCACCATTCCCTTAGTTGTTATAAAAGCACTATCTTGAGCATTAAATGAAATTAATTTTTTTTGATTTATATGAAGATATTTTTTATTAATTAAATATTTTAATTTTCTAACAACTGTAGGCCTTGGAATACCAGTTATCTCAGAAATTGACATAGCATTTACACCTCTACTGTCAGAGCCCATAACTTCTTTATGGAATGAACGCATATTTTTTTTTGGAGTAAAATCTTTATTTTTAACTGCATTTATTACCACAACCATACCAATACCCAAAGTTTCTAAATCTTTAAGCTCTTTTCTCCATCTACTGATATAAATAAACCAAAATTTATTAAACTGATACAAACAGTAAGAAAAATTTTCTTTAATTGCTAATATTATTTCTTTTACAGAATAAACTTCATTTGCTAGTTTTTCTTTTTTTAAAATTTTATTAAATTCATGTAATATATTTGCAACCTCAGTAAGTGTTTCGACCGCTTTAGCCGAATAAAGAGTATCTCTTACAACAAAAATTTTCTTACCAATTCTTTTAATTACTTTTTGTTTTTCTAATTCTAAAACTTTTCTTCTTATACTTTCTTTTGGAACCCCTAGATCTTTTGAAATGTCTGAAATATTAATTTTATCAATTTCAATAGATTTTTTTTCATAAAATGTTTCGTAGTCGATTTTCAAACCATTTTGCCTGAAATATACAAGATCTTGATGTATCAAATATATAATGATGACGAACTTATCTATATCTTTCCAATGATCATAGGCTCTGACAAACCAATTACTTGTTAAAGTAAAATAATAGGGTGCTAGTGCGGCAAAGTTATCTTGAATTACTTTATTGATTATCTTCTCATCAATATGTTCAGATATACTAGGTAAAGTGTTCATGATTTTAAAAAAACCCAATATGAACAATATAAAATAACGAGTCAACCCATTTTGGACAAATATCTCTATTTAAAAAAAAATAAATTTGTGTTTATCTGATGCAATGAGTACAGAAAGCTTAAATAGAACATCCGAGATCATAGAGACCCCTTCTCAATATGTTAAAGCTCCAAAAAGAGTTAACGTGGATGTTCTAAAGCAAAGACTTCTAGAGGAAAAGAAGAAGGAAAAAGTTAAACGAACAATAATTTTATCATCTGTTATTGTTTCGTTGGGTGCTCTAACTATGTTAACTTATTAAGTTTTCCAAATCTTTTTTTATTATTTTCGGAATAGAAATTTCCCTTTTTGAATTATTTTTATACCGGATAAATTTATTTTGGCCTGGATACATTATTTCCTTAACACCTTTTATCTTAGGAAGCTCTTTTATTGTTTTAATATTATATTTAATTCTTTGTTTATAATTTTTTTGAAATAAATTTGCCTTAAAAGTAATAAATAAGTGTCCAATATTTTGTGGTCCTGAAAAATCATCAAATGGATCTTTAACTCTTCCTGCGTGATTTCCGCCAGTTAAAACTCCACTTAAAATATCAACCATCCAAGCAAGGCCCGATCCTCTAAAGCCTGCAATTGGTAATTGAACGCCAGCTAATGCTTTTTTTGCGTCTGTAGTTGGTTTGCCAAATTTATCTAAAGCAACTCCTATAGGAATAGATTGATTGTTTCTTGCTGCAACTCTAATTTTCCCTCTATTAATTACTGAAATTGATGTATCTAGAATAAAAGGAATTTTAGAACCAGTAGGAGATCCAAAACAAATTGGATTTGTTCCAAATAAAGCTTTTAAAGCACCATGTGGAGCAACTGCAGGTGGAGCATTCGTATAGATCATTGTAATTAAATTTTTCTTTACCGCTTGTTCTGCGTAATAACCAGATAAACCATAGTGACCACTGTTTTTAACTGCTACCATTCCTATTCCGGTTTTTTGCGCATGTTTAATTGCAGTTTTAATTCCTAGATCAGCAGCAACAAAGCCAATACTATTATTCGCATCAATATGAGATATAGAAGAAGAAATTTTTTTGATTTTAATTTTTGGTTTTGGATTAATTACTTTTTTAGAAATTCGATCACAATACATTTTAAGTCTTGATAAACCATGCCCATATGCACCAACTAATTCTGCATTAATTAATGCATTAGTAGAAATTAAAGAATGATCTTTACTTAGACCAAATTTTTGAAATATTTGAATGACTTGTTTTTTTAAAACTGGGGTTTTCATTCCAACCCCTTAACATTTATCCTTTTCCACGCCAAGGAATAGTTTTTTCAATAATTTTTCTCAAAGTAATATCAAATAAAAGACCTAGTAGACCCATAATAAATATCGTTATCCAAATTACCTCGTATTGGAAGTATTTTTTAGCAACGTTTTCAACGAAACCAATACCAGTTGTACCTGCTAAAAACTCTGCAGCAACAAGTGTTCCCCAACACATACCAACAGCTACTCTAATTCCTGTTAGAATTTCAGGCAGTGAATTAGGGAAAATAACATGTCTTAAAATTTGTTTTTTAGTAGCTCCTAGTGAGTGTGCCGCATGGATTTTTGAAAGTTGAGTTCCCGATGCACCAGCTCTTGCAGAAATAATCATAATTGAAAGTGAGACCATGAATAATAAAAATATTTTACCTGTGTTATCTATTCCAAGAACTGAAATAATCAATGGCGCCCAAGCTAACGGTGGAACAGGTCTGTATAATTCGATTAAAGGATCAAAGAAGCCTTTAGCAAATCGATTTAAACCCATAAACAATCCTAATGGCACCCCAATAAGAATTCCAAAAACTAAACCTAAAAATACCCTTAAGAATGAGTCCCATATGTGTCCATATGGAACAGGTACTTTAAATAATTTAAAGTCACCAGTAACAACTTTTAATACGTTACTTTTAAAGTTTTCTTTTACAATTCCGTTTTTTGTATGCACTGGATATTCACCAGGCAACATATCTGCTATCCAATCAGGTAAAATAAATCCGATCATTTTACTTACATCAACCATCTCAATCCATAAAAGAGGAATATTTTTGTATCCAACACTTGGTTTAGACATCAATACAAACTTATTAAATGTATCTGATGGTTTAGGTAACCATCTACCTGAACCTTGTTCAGAACATGTTGGTCCACTTGCTACAATTGTTCCTGCTGGAAATAGAATAATATCAATTAATCTTAATCCACCTTGCTCTTTATTTTGTAATTCATCAAACTCTATTATTGCTGCTTGCATTTCATTTAAAGCATTAGGAGGGTAGATGCTTGCAAACTCTATTCTCCTTGCAATTTTAACAATATTTTTTGCATAGTCAGATGCTATTTCTTCACTATCATCTAATCCTTTCCTGTAAGCTTTAATATCATCTTTAAGCTGTGTGATTGCGCTTTTGAACTGAGGGTTATGGTTTTTTAATTTAAAAAATTTGTCGTCAATTTTTTTTAGTTCTGCTGCGGCTGCATGAAATTTTAAACCTTTATTAGTTTGAGGTGCAGTTGGTATCTCAATAGTATTTTCAATTGTACCTGTTCCAGAGTCTATGGTTGTTATTCCCCAAACACCTTGTTCATCAATAAGTTTTTGTCTTTCAGTTTTTTCAGCATCTGTCTCAAAGGGATAATCTTTCTTTTGGAAATTAGAACTTAGAATTTTTATTTCTTCTGTCATTTCCTGAAGTTTAATTTTGGTATCCATTTCCATTAGTTCTTCACTTGTTAAAAATGGAATTAATTTAGAAGTTCTATCAATAAAACTTACAAGGATTGTTTTTTGTTGATCATTTAGATCTGGAGATGCTTTTATTTCATTTACAATTTTTATAAGATTTTTATTTTCAATTTTAATAATCGATGTGCTTTTGAATTCCCTTTCCTCAATGGGAAACTGATATTTTAAACCTAATAAAGACTCATTAATTTTAGCAACTTGGCATAATTCATTTGCAGATTTTGGATAAAAACCTTTCGCGATATCCCATGAATAATAAAGCCATAGCATTAAGATTGCGCTACTACCGACAATTACCCAGTGTGTTCCACCTTTAGCTCTTTCCGGATTACCAAATACAGCATCAACTTTTTCAGTTCTAATTAATCTTCTTCCATAAAGAATACATCCGATAACAGATACGATAATTAATAATGTTACAAATTGGGTTAACATTAATTTTCTTTCCCCATTATTTCTTCTTCCATATTCCAAATCATGGATAAAATTTCTTCTCTTGTAGATGAAAATTCTTTATTTTTTTTAATTTCTCTTAAATCTTGTGTGAGACCCATTTCTGCAAATGGAAGGTTGTACTCTTTATGTATACGTCCTGGTCTTGGTGCCATTACATATAATCTTTCTCCAAGCAATAATGCTTCTTCAACAGAGTGAGTAATTAAGATAATAGTTTTTCCAGTTTCTTTCCAAATCTTTAAAACTAAAGACTGCATTTTTTCTCTTGTTAAAGCATCTAATGCTCCTAATGGCTCATCCATTAAAATTAAATCGGGATCATTTATTAAACATCTTGCAAGTGCAACTCTTTGCTGCATACCACCTGATAATTGATATGTAGGCGTATTTCCAAAACCTTTAAGTCCAACTATATCTAACCACTCATCAACTTTCTTTGCTGTAACTTCAGGATCTTCTTTTTTCATCCTTAGTCCAAAATTTACATTCTCAGAAACTGTTAACCATTCAAACAAAGCACCTTGTTGAAAAACCATTCCTCTTTCAACACCAGGTCCATCAATTTCGTTATTGTTAAGTGTTATTTTTCCTGACGTGGGTCTTAAAAATCCAGCAGTAATATTTAGTAAAGTTGTTTTTCCACAACCAGAGGGCCCAAGAACAGTAAGCAATTCTCCTTTTTTTAAAGTAAAACTTACATCCTTTAAAGCATGAACCGTTTCTCCTTTTGGAGTTTTAAAAATCATATTTAGATTTTGAGAAACTAGATCACTCATAACTACTTTATATTAGAAATTTGACAAAAAAAATAGGCACCAACTATTAATCGGTGCCTATTTAAAAGTTTTAAACCCTTAAAATTATAAAGGTAAGAAACTTGTATCCACAGATCCTCCTGGAGTTCCCATACCTTTTAGGAAACCATCAAGATTACCACTTTCCATAGATGCTTTTGTTTCTTCTGGCGTTAAGAATTTGAAGCCACTTAAAGTTTCTTTCATATCTGAAACTTTCATTTCAGAAGCTTTCGCCATAGAATTCATATCAGCCTTACCAGCTTTATATCTAGCATTAGCCTCATGAGTTACTTCGATGAAAGTTCTTAACATACCTGGGTTTTCTTTCATGAATTTATCTGTAACAGACGTGATATCTATACCTAAGATACCAGCTGCTCTAGCTTCATCAACAGTCAAAAGTCTTGAACCAACTGCAGTTGCTGCTTTGATAGAATTACCACCAAATAAACATGCCATTACAACATCACCACTAACTAATGCAGCAGCACCTTCTTCTGGGTCCATTTGAATAATGTCCATTTTACCTCTATCAGCACCAACAACTTTCATACTTTCATCAAAAACGTATTCAGCCATTGTTCCTAATGGAACAGCAACTTTTTTACCTTCTAATTCAGTAGCGTTTGCTTTTGTTATTCCAGAAGCGTTAGATGTAACACATGTAGTTCCACCCATTCCGTATTCCATAGCAATATCAACTAATTTTATAGGTGCATTTGATTTTACAGCATTTATAAAAGGCACTAATCCTTGTGAGTAAGAAATATCAATATCTCCTGCTAACATTGCATCAGTCATTGCCCCACCATTTGTGAAGTTAGTCCATTTAACTGGTACGCCAAGAGCTTTAGCAAAATTTTTCTTCTGCATATCCTCTAGATTTGGGCTCGGCCATTCTAGAAAGTATGCAACTCTAACTTCATTTGCAGCTGAATTAGCAACTGAAATTGATAGGTTAAGCGCAAAAATAGATCCTAGAATAAAACTTAATATTTTTTTCATTTATTCCCCTATGTTTAATTAATTAAATTCTGGATATTTAAATTCAAATTGTGCCTGAAGTAAAACAAAAAAGAAAGTTTATACAATTGGTGGTTGTGTCAATAATGTGGTAGTTAATCCATTTATTTTAGTCTAAAGAGGCCTTAAGATTAAAATAAAAAATTTTATAGAAAGAAATTTTTATGAGCACGCAAAATAAAACAGCAATTCCAAATTCTTTAAATGAGCATTGGATGCCATTTACATCTAACAAAGATTTTAAAGAGAACCCAAGATTAATTGTTGAAGCTAAAGGTGTGTATTTAAAAAACCACCAAGGACAAACTCAAATTGATGCAAGCTCTGGATTATTTTGTAATCCGTTAGGGCATGGTAGAGAAGAAATTATTGAGGCAATAACAAATCAGTTAAAAACGTTAGATTATTGTCAACCTTTTCAACAAGGTTTTGGTGGATCGTTTGAATTAGCGACTAGAATTTCAAAACACACTCCGGGAAATTTAAATAGAATGTTTTACACTATTTGTGGTTCAACAGCTGTCGAGACTGCAATAAAGATTGCAATCGCTTATCATAGAGCGAGAGGAGATAGTCAAAGATTTAGATTTGTTGGTAGAGAAAGAGGTTACCATGGAATGAATATTGGTGCGACTTCTGTTGGAGGTATGGTTAATAATGTTAAAACTTTTGCAAGTGTTTTAATGCCGGGTGTTGTTCATATGAGACATACACATTTACCAGAACATAAATTTGTAAGTGGTCAGCCAGAAACAGGTGTAGAGTTAGCAGAAGATTTAGAAAGAATTTGTATGAACTTTGGAGCCGAAAATATTGCAGCTTGTATTGTTGAACCTATTGCAGGATCAACAGGTACATTAGTTCCACCAAAAGGATATCTACAAAGATTAAGAGAAATTTGTGATAAACACGGAATTCTTTTAATTTTTGATGAAGTAATTACAGGCTGGGGTAGAACTGGTTCTCCATTTGCATCACAAGAGTATGGTGTAACTCCAGACATGATAACAATGGCTAAAGCAACAACAAATGGTATAAGCCCAATGGGAGTTGTTGCATGCAAAGAAGATATCTATGATGCTATTGCAGAAAATGCTCCTAAAGGAACGATCGAATTATTTCATGGATATACTTATTCTGGAATTCCAATTTCTGTAGCTGCTGGTTTAGCTGTACAGGATATTATTGAAAAGGATGATATTTTTAATAGAGCTAAAAATTTAGCGCCTTATTTCCAAGAAGGTTTAATGTCTCTAAAAGATATTGATGTTGTTGATAACATCAGAGGATACGGAATGATGGGTGGAATAGATATTGTTATGGACAAAAAACCAGGTGCTGCTGGACTTACTTGTTTCAAACATTGCTATGAAGCGGGTGTAAATTTTAAAGCTACAGGTGATTGTTTAATTATTGCTCCAATGTTTATTTGTGAAAAAAAACACATAGATGAGATCATTGAAAAACTTCGAACTGGAATAACAAATTACGCAAAAAGTAAAAAGAATTAATTTTCGTTTATGAAAATTGGAGTTCCCAAAGAAATAAAACCACAAGAAAATAGAATTGGTTTAACTCCTGATAGTGTAAAAACTTTAGTTTCAGAGGGTCATGAAGTTTTAGTTGAAAACAACGGTGGGTTTGAGGCTGGTTTTGATAACGACCAATATATAAAAGCCGGAGCTAAAATTGCTGATACCGCTGCTGATATTTTTAATGATGCAGAAATAATTGTTAAAGTTAAAGAACCTCAGAAGGTAGAAGTTGATATGATTAGAGAAAATCAAATCGTATATACTTATCTTCATTTAGCTGCAGCAAAAGAATTAACTGAGGGTTTAATAAAATCTAAAAGTATTAATATCGCTTATGAAACTGTAACGGATGATAATGGAAGATTACCTTTACTTGCTCCAATGAGTGCTGTTGCAGGCAGAATGTCTGTGCAAGCAGGAGCTCACTGCTTAGAAAAAAATCAAAGTGGTAGAGGATTGCTTTTGGGAGGAGCACCAGGTGTAACAGGCGGAACAGTAGTTATTTTAGGAGGAGGAGTTGTTGGAGAAAATGCTGCAGTGATTGCAACTGGCATGCAAGCAAAAGTTCATATTGTTGATAAATCCGAGGCAAGATTAAAACAACTTGTTGAAATGTTTGGAGATAAAATTATTCCAGAGCAAAGTGATAAAACAGATTTAGATAAATTAGTTGCGGAGGCAGATTTATTGGTTGGCGGTGTATTAATTCCAGGAGCAGAAGCTCCAAAATTAATTACTAAACAAATGATTAAAAAAATGAAAAGAGGTTCTGTAATTGTTGATGTTGCTATAGATCAAGGTGGTTGTGTAGAAACCAGTAAACCTACAACACACGGTGATCCAACCTATATTGTCGATGATGTAGTTCATTATTGTGTAGCAAATATGCCAGGAGGTGTTCCTAGAACATCAACATTAGCATTAAATAATGCAACTCTACCTTTCTTAGTTAAGCTTGCTAATAAAGGTTATCAAAAAGCATTAAGTGAAGATAAAAACTTTTTAGCAGGGTTAAATGTTCATAAAGGTCAAGTAACTTACAAAGCAGTTGCTGATGTCTTTGGACATAGTTTTGTAGAACCTGGAGAAGCTATCAAACATTAGAAATGGAGAAAAACTATCCTTCAAGCGCAAAGGTAGTTGTAATAGGAGGTGGAGTTGCTGGTACCTCTTGTGCTTATCATTTAGCTAAATTTGGCTGGAAAGACGTAGTTTTATTAGAAAGAGACCAACTTACTTCTGGAACAACATGGCATGCTGCAGGATTAATAGGTCAATTAGGAGCTACTTCTACTATAACTAAGTTAAGAAAATATTCTTTAGATCTTTATAAAGAGCTAGAAAAAAAAACAGGTTTATCAACTGGTCTTAAACAAAATGGAGCAATTACAGTTGCCTCATCTAAAGAGAGGATGCAGGAGTTGTTAAGGCAAGCTACTACAGCACAACTATCTAATGTTGAGGTAGAGGTTTTAAATAAAGAAAGAATAAAAGAATTATATCCAGTAGTAAAAAACGAAGATCTAGTTGGCGGAGTTTATATGCCAAAAGATGGTCAGGCAGATCCTGTTGGTGTTACCAATGTATTGTCTAAAGCAGCTAAAATGCTAGGTGTTCAGATATTTGAGAAATCACCAGTAAAAAAAATTTTAGTTAAAAATAAACGAATATGTGGTGTTAAAACTTCTCAAGGAAAAATTGATTGTGAATATGTAGTTTTAGCTACAGGTATGTGGTCTCGACAAATTGGAGAAGATATTGGTGTTAGTGTTCCGCTATATCCTAATGAGCACTTCTATGTGATCACAGAACCTATGAAAGATCTTCCTAAAGATTTACCTGTTTTAAGGGATTACAATGCGTGCCTTTATTTAAAAGAGGATACTGGAAAAATGTTAGTTGGAATTTTTGAACCTAATGCAAAACCTGCTTTTAAAGATAGTGGCAGAGTCCCAGATGATTTTTCATTTGGAGAATTTCCTGACGATTTTGATCATTTCGAGCCTTACCTTGAAAAATCTTTTCACAGACTCCCAATGTTAGAAAACGCAGGTATAAGAAAATTTTTTTCAGGACCTGAGTCGTTTACACCTGATACTCAATATTTACTTGGAGAAACACCAGAAGTTAAAAATCTTTATACATGTTGTGGTTTTAATAGTATTGGAATAGCAAGTTCTGGTGGTGCAGGTAGAGTTACTGCTGACTGGATGATTAACGGTCATATAAATGAAGATTTATTTTCTTTAGATATAAAAAGATTTCAAAAGTTTCATTCTTCTTCAAAATTTATCATGGATAGGGTTACTGAAACCTTAGGGGATTTATATGGTATGCATTGGCCGTATAAACAACACGAAACTTCAAGAAATGAAAAATTACTACCTTATCATGATGAGTTAAAAAAAGCTGGTGCATGTTTTGGCGTTACAGGAGGTTTTGAAAGACCTATGTGGTACTCTTTAAACGGTGAAGAACCAAAATATAATTATAGTTTTAATTATCAAAATTGGTACCCGTCTGCAAAACATGAAACCATAAAT
This sequence comes from Pelagibacteraceae bacterium AG-349-O05, assembly GCA_003281005.1. Lineage (GTDB taxonomy): Bacteria > Pseudomonadota > Alphaproteobacteria > Pelagibacterales > Pelagibacteraceae > Pelagibacter. Next base: position 39,624 of record QCDE01000003.1, on the reverse strand, counting down.
GCTAGAAAGAATGTAGGACTTTTTGATTTTTCAACTTTTTCTAAATTTGACTTAAAAGGTGAAAAAACTCATAGTGAATTACAAAAAATCTGTACAGCCAACATTAAAAATGAAATTGGAAAAACTACCTATACTCACATGCTTAATGAGGGCGGCGGAATAGAAACAGATTTAACTGTTGTTTGTTTAGATAAAAATTATTTTAGAATAGTAAGTCCAGCCGCTACAAGAGAAAGAGATAAATTTCACATTTTAAAATATTTATCCGAGGATGTTAAATTTTTTGATGTTACAGAGGAGATTTGTTGTCTTGGTATATTTGGACCTAAAAGTAGAGACATGATTCAAAAGATTAGTGAAGAAGATCTTGCATCAGAAAATTTTCGATTTGGTTCAGGTAAAAATATAAATATAGATGATATTAAAGTTTGGGCACAAAGAATATCTTATGTAGGTGAACTTGGATTTGAATTATATGTCGATAAAGAAAACGCTTTAAAATTATATAAAATTTTAATTGAAGAAGGTAAAAATTTTGATTTATCTCATTGTGGAATGCATGCGATGGACATAATGAGAATGGAAAGTGGTTTTGTGCATTGGGGTCATGATATTTCCCCAGAGGAAAATCAGTATCAAGCAGGTTTAAATTTTACTATTAGTTATAAAAAACATGTTAATTTTATAGGTAAAGACGCATTGTTAAAAATTAAAGATAAACCTTTAGTAAAGACATTGATGATGTTTACATTAAAAGATAGTAAACCTGGTCAACCTTTGTTGTTGCACGAAGAGCCTATTTATTTAGATGATAAAATCATTGGAAGAACCACTTCAGGAAATTATTCATTCTGCTTTGAAAAAAATTTATCATTTGGCTATGTTAATTCAGGAAACACAATAGACACGCTTAAAGGTAAAAATTTGTTCATTGAAGTAGAGAAGACCAAATATCCAATCGAAATTCTTTCAAAACCACTAAATACAAAAGATTTTAGAAAAATTTAGTTAATTTTAATTTATTGTATTTAAGTTAATTAGCTGGTTAAATAAACTGTGAAAAAAAATGATCAAGACATATCATTATCTAATACTGATATTGCTAGAAATAAAGATTTTGAAGTAGATAAGATTAAAACTACTAATGTAAATATTTTACTGAATAGAGTAAGATTAGATCAAAAAAGAACTTTAAAAAAAAGAATTGTTTTTTCAATTATTTTAGCTGGTTTAGTTAGCTCATTAGCTATTTATTTTATTATTTAGTTTAGAATTTGATTTAAAAAAGTTTATTGAAACAATAAAGATTTATATTATAAACCATTTATCAATTAAGGCGGGGTAGCTCAGTTGGTTAGAGCGCGGGACTCATAAGCCCGAGGTCAGTGGTTCGATCCCACTTCCCGCTACCAAAAATTATGAAAGATATTTATATAACTTGGGAAGAATATCATAAAAAAATTGAGCAATTAGCTAAAAAAGTTTATGAGGATAACTTAAAATTTAATCAAATTATTTGTATTGCAAAAGGTGGATTAAGAGTAGGAGATGTTTTTAGTAGACTTTTCAATGTCCCTTTAGCAATCTTATCCGTAGAATCTTACCATGGTGATAGTGATGATATTAAAAACCAACAAGGACAGTTTACTTTTTCAAGAGATTTAGCGAAAACTACTCCAAATTTAGGTTCACATGTTTTGTTAGTTGATGATTTAGCAGACTCTGGAAAAACTTTAATAAAAAGTATCAAATGGTTAGAGCATTTCTACGGATTTTATTTAGATGAAAAAATTAAAACTGCAGTTATATGGCACAAATCAACTTCAAAATTTAAACCTGATTATTCTGTAGATTATTTAAAAGATTCTCCTTGGATACATATGCCTTTTGAGAAATATGAAACTACAAATATAAAAGATTTTAAGTTTGAAAAATAAATTATTTAATCAAACTATCATTAAATTGACTGGATACTCTAACAAATGTTGTGCATTTACTTAATTGTTTTAGCGAAGGTGCACCAACATAAGTACAGCTACTTCTTACACCACCAAGGATATTTAAAATCGTGTCGTTAATTTTACCTCTATATTTGACCCTTACTTTACGTCCTTCACTACTTCGATAATCTGATAGACCGCCATAGTGTTTTTTATTAGCAACTTCTGAACTAGATCCATAAAACTCTATATATTTTTCTCCATTAATTTTAACAATTTTACCGTTTCCTTCATCATGGCCTGCAAGCATGCCGCCGAGCATAACAAAATCAGCACCACCTCCAAAACCTTTAGCCACATCACCAGGACATGTACATCCACCATCTGCAATTACATGTGCACCAAGTCCATGTGCTGCATCAGCACATTCTATCACCGCACTTAATTGAGGATAACCAACTCCAGTTTGAATTCTTGTCGTACAAACACTTCCAGGTCCAATTCCAACTTTAACAATATCAGCGCCACTTAGAACTAATTCTTGAGTCATATCAGCAGTTACTACATTACCTGCGATTATTGTTTTAGTTGGGTATTTATCCCTTACAGATTTAATAAAATTAGTGAAATGTTCTGTGTAACCATTTGCAACATCAATACAAATAAATTTAAAAAAGCTAAATTCTTTTAATACCTTATCTAAATTTTGAAAATCTTCTTTTTTGATACCAACACTTAGTGCAATATTAGGATATATTTTTTTTATATTTTTATTTTGTTTAATTTTTTTAACGTCATGTTGTTTAGTTAATGATGTAATCATTCCATATTCATTTAATTTTTCAGCAACACTTAGCTCTCCAACACCATCCATATTTGCTGCCATGATGGGAATACCTGACCATTCATTTTTGCTGTATTTGAATCTGTATGTTCTTAAAAGATTTACGTCTTTACGGCTTTTCAAGGTACTTCTTTTAGGCCTAAAAAGTACGTCTGAATAATCTAATTTAAGCTCTTCTTCAATTCTCATTGATGATTAAGTTATAATCATAATAATTTATTTCAAACATTATATAGCCTGTGGATAAGTTTTTTTACTTTCTAATGCCCTGGAAATTCAATTAAATTCTCAACTTTATAATTACTTTTTATTAGATTATCTGATCCACCTAGATCAAAAAGGTTTATTACAAATACAAATGCAGCAACTCTGCCTTTTGATATCTCGACTAATTTTGCTGCTGCTTCAGCCGTACCTCCAGTTGCAATTAAATCGTCTATAATTAGAACTTCATCTTTTTCATTTATAGAGTCTTTATGAACCTCAATCGTTGCAGTTCCATATTCAAGCTCAAAATCTACCGAGTGAACGTCTGCGGGTAACTTATTTTTTTTTCTAAGCATAATAAATGGTTTTTTAAGAACAAACGAAACAGCTGATGCAAATACAAAACCTCGAGACTCAATAGCCGCTATTTTTGTAAAATTATACTTTTTTGATCTTTCAATAATTTGATTAATTGTCTCTGCAAATGCATTTTGATCTTTGATTAACGTGGTTATATCTCTAAATAAAATACCTTTTTTTGGATAATCAGGAATAGATCTAATATAATCTTTTAAATTCATAATAGTTAAATATAAAAGTATAAATAAATAATTTTTTAATTATGACAACAAATAAATTGGCAATAATTGGTGGTAGTGGTCTTTATGATGTTGAGGAATTCAAAGAAAGAGAATTGCTTGATTTTCAAACACCCTGGGGAAAACCTTCTGATCAGATTTTAAAAACCAAATATAATAGTAAGGAAATTTATTTTTTACCAAGACACGGAAAGGGGCATTTTGTTTCTCCTTCAAATATAAATTTTAGAGCAAATATAGATGCACTTAAGCAGTTAGGGGTAACAGATATTGTTTCTGTATCAGCTGTTGGTTCTCTTAAAGAAAATTTACCTCCTGGAAAATTTGTAATTGTAGATCAATTTATAGATAGGACTTTTGCAAGAAATAAAACTTTTTTTGATGACGAGATTGTTGCTCATGTATCAATGGCTCACCCAACCTCTAACGGATTAATGAATGCATGCGAAGAAGCAATTAAAAAATCAAACATAGACTATCAAAGAAATGGAACATATGTAGTTATGGAAGGGCCACAATTTTCTACATTAGCAGAGTCTAATTTGTATAGATCTTGGAAAGCAGATGTGATTGGTATGACAAACATGCCAGAAGCAAAATTAGCTAGAGAAGCTGAAATTAGATATGCATCTGTCTCCATGGTTACAGATTTTGATTGTTGGCATCCAGATCATGAAAATGTTGATGTACAACAAGTGATTAAAGTTTTATTGGGAAACGCTGAAAAAGCAAAAATCATGATCAAAAATTTGATTGATAATTTTGAAAATCATATTGACCCAAATGATCCCACTAATAATTGTTTAGATGTAGCAATTATTACCGCTCCAGAAAAAAGAACAAAAAAGACTATAGATAAATTAAAAACTGTAGCAGGTAGAGTTTTAAATAAATGAGAATAGAGGGAAAAGAGTATCGAACTATTTGGTTTAAAAATAATGTTGTTAAGATTATTGATCAAACAAAACTTCCTCACCAATTTGCAATTAAAGAACTTAAAACTGTAAATGATGCGATAAATGCAATTAAAGTAATGGAGGTAAGAGGCGCACCTCTAATAGGAGCAACAGCTGCTTATGGTCTAGCTTTGGCAGTTCAAGAAAATAATGATAAAGAATTTATAAAAAAAAGTGCAAATCAATTAATTCAATCAAGACCTACTGCTATTAATCTAAAGTGGGCTGTAGATCGAATGATAAAAAAATTAGCAGGAATTAACAGTGATCAAATATTAAGTATAGCTTTAAATGAGGCAAAAGAAATATGTGATGAAGATGAAAAGTTTTGTGAAAATATTGGTATTAATGGGTTAAAAATAATTGAAGAAATTTATAATAAAAAGAAAGATACAGTAAACATATTAACACATTGCAATGCAGGTTGGTTAGCAACTATTAATTGGGGTACAGCAACATCGCCAATTTACCATGCTCATAAAAAAGGAATACCAGTTCATGTATGGGTAGATGAAACAAGACCAAGAAATCAAGGTGCAAACTTAACTTCATACGAATTAAACGAAGAGGAAATACCCAATACTATTATTGCTGATAATACAGGGGGTATTTTAATGCAAAGGGGTGAAGTTGATATGTGTATTGTAGGTACTGATAGGACTTTATCCAATGGAGACGTTTGTAATAAAATTGGAACCTACCTTAAAGCATTAGCTGCTCATGATAATAACGTTCCTTTTTATGTAGCTCTTCCAAGCTCAACAATTGATTGGGATATTAAAGATGCAAAAGATATTCCTATTGAAGAAAGAAATTCAGATGAATTATCTCATGTCGAAGGTATAGATGATAATAATGAAATTAAGAAAGTTTTGATATACCCTAGCAAAAGTAAAGCAATGAACTTAGCATTTGATGTTACACCTGCAAAATATGTTACAGGTTTAATTACTGAAAAAGGGATTTCGGATGCTTCTTCCGAAGGTTTAAAAAAATTATTTAAATAAGTTATCTAAGTGAAGCAGCTATATTTCCACCATCAACAGTTAGTACTGCTCCAGTTGTTTTTTTTGATACGGCTAAATGAAAAAAGGCTTTTGCAACATCTTCAGCTTTTACTTCGTTTAAAAGTAAGTTTCCTTTCATATATTCATCCGTTGAAACTTCTCTGGCCTTAGCTCGAGATTTAATCATTCCATCATTTAAAAGACCACTTCTAATTCTGTCAGCATTAACTCCATTTGATCTAATGCCAAGTGATCCATAATCAACCGCATATTGTTTGCATAAACTTAATAAAGCTGTTTTTGGAAGACCATAAGGACCAAAGTTTTTTCCAGGATTTACTGATTGTTTTGAAATATTAAACAATAAGCATCCCTGTATATTTTGTTTTTTCATTATTTTAATAGTTTCTGAAGCACAATTTTGATGAGAAAAAAAATTATCTTCGAAACTTTCTCTTAAAATTTTATCATCAACTTCAGCAATAGATCCACCAACCGCTGTTCCAGCATTTGATATTAAAATATCTATACCACCATATTGTTCACTTATTATTTTAAAAGCATTTTTTACGCTATTTTTATTTCTTACATCACAGTGCAAACATAAATCTTTAATTTTACTTTGCATTTCTTTTACTTTTTTAGAATCGTAATCAAGCAATACAATTTCTGCACCATAACTTTTAAATAGTTTATAAGTGGCTGAACCAATTGCACCAAATCCACCAGTTATTACAACAATATTTCCTTGAAGAATTTTTTTAGCTTTTTTAATTTTAGCTTGTTCTAGCGACCAATATTCAACATCAAATAAATCTTTTTCAGGTATAAACTTATATTTTGTTGTTTCTTCAACTGATGAAATTACTCTGGCATTTGTTTCAGTTAGGTCTCCAGCTATTTTTGAAGCATTTAAACTATCACCCACACTAAATAAACCAACGTTTTGTACCAAGATTACCCTAGGAGATGTATCTAACATTGTTTTTTTACCTTTAACTTTTTTCTTATTCGTATTGAAATACTTCACATATTTTTTTCTATAATCTTTAAAACTTTTCTTTGCAATTTTTTTGAAATCTTCAATACTTGAATTTTGTTTTGGAGTGATTACTAATGGAAATGGTTTTACTCTTATTACATGATCTGGTGTAGCAGTTCCAATACCAGAATATCTTTTGACTTCTTTACCATTTATAAAATAATCTAAGGTTTTGTTTGACCTAAAATTAAGTATAAATTTCTGATCTTTTTTTTCAGTTAATAAACCTCTTAAAATTGGTGCAATTTCATGTGGCTTAAACTTTGTATTATAATTTTTGATTTGCTTTATTTTTTTTCGTTTTAATTTTCTAATTGTTTTCTCTGCAATAGAAACATATTTAATCATTAAGTCATATGATTTTTTAGCATCATTATCAAAAGTGAATATTCCATGGTTTAAAAGTATTAAACAGTTAATATTTGGATTTTTATTATAAACCTCATTAATTTTTTGAGCCAAACCAAATCCGGGCATTACGTAAGGTACAATACTAACCTTGGTTCCAAAAATTTTTTTACAAAGATCTTTACCATTTGGCCTATTTGTTACATCCATAATTGCATCAGAATGCGTGTGATCAACAAATTTAAAAGGTAAAAATGCATGCAAAAAAGTTTCTACAGATGGGTTAGGTGACTTAATATCTATTAAGTTTCTTTTTTGATAAGCAACCATATCTTCATCACTTAAATATTTTTTATTTTTAAGAGCTAAAAGTGGATTTAATTTCACTGCAGGTAAACCAGCTGGTTCTATTTCAGCCATGTCCCAACCACTTCCTTTAACACAGAGTACCTCGTAATTTTTACCATCAATATCTTTAATTGAGGTTTTTACAGATGTATTTCCACCTCCATGAAGAACAAGTTCACTATTTCTTCCCAATAGTCTTGTTGTATAAACTCTTAAAGCCATATCTTTTGAATGACCAAGTTTTGTATACTTTTTGATGTATTTTTTTGCTTCTAAATTTGACCAATTGTTTTTCACAGTTACAACCTCAGCGAAGTATTATAATAGTTTTTTGTTTGAAAGAAGCAAAAAATTTGATTAGTAAGGTTTCATCAAGGTTATTATGACAAAAGTTGGTGAACACATTACCCTAGATATTATTGGAACTACAAAAGAATATGATCCTGTTTTATTTGAAAAGGTAATTCATGATATTGCAAAAGCTGCTAAAGTTACAATTCTTAATATTTCAAAATATAAATTTGAACCACAAGGTTTTACAATTTTAGCTTTATTGGCTGAAAGTCACATTAGCTTTCATACTTTTCCAGAAAAGGGGATAATTAGTTTTGATTTTTTTACTTGTGGAAAGGTAAACCCTTCCGTTGCAATAGATATTATTAAAAAAGAATTCGAACATAAAAGAATAGTTAAAAAAGAGTTTAACAGAGATACAAAATCTCTTTATCATGACATTTATAGTTCGCCAGGTTTACAAAAGTCATATGTTGTAAACGATGTATTAGAGGACTTTAAATCTAAAGTAGGTCAACATATTGAAATACTAGATTTAGAGCAGTTCGGAAAATCATTATTTATAGATGGGGAAATTCAAGTTGCTTCAACAGATGAACATTTATACAGCTCAACTTTTGTTGGTTCTGGTTTAGATTTAAATAAAGACAATGAAAGGGCTGCTATCATTGGAGGAGGTGACGGTGGTGTAGCAAGAGAATGTATTTCTAAAAAATTTAATTTTATCGATTGGTACGAACTGGATCCAGAAGTAGTTGATGTTTGTAATAAGCATCTTGGAGATATTGGAAAAAAAGCAACCGAGAAGAACTCTGTTAAATGTGTTTGGGGTGATGCTTTTAAAAGTATTAAATCAGTTAGTGATGATACTTATGATCATATATTTGTAGATCTTAATGATGATCAATTTTGTATAGATTTAGCTGCAAAAAATATGGACTCATTAGTAAGAATATTAAAACCAAAAGGAGTTATTACAACTCAAGTTGGTAGTCAGGATAAAAAACCACAACAGGTTGAAAACTGGCTGAATGTTTTTAATCAAAATTTTGGTAATGCAAAATTAGCAAGAGTTTACATACCTAGCTTTGATTGTTCTTGGAATTTTTCTTCATCAATTAATCATTAATTTTTCTTTTTTCTTATTTAAATTTGTGAAATAATTCCTCTAAATTAAAGGAGAAAATAATGAATATATTCAAAAAAACTATTTTAACAGTTCTTGCTTCTTTATTTATCATTGGAAATGTTTCTGCTGAAAAAATAAAAATTGGAACTGAAGGAGCTTATCCTCCATGGAATTCAAAAGATGCATCAGGTAATCTTATTGGTTTTGAGGTTGAACTTGCTCAAGAACTTTGTGCGATCATGAAATATGAGTGCACAATTGTAGAACAAGATTGGGATGGAATGATACCTGCTCTAGTAATGAGAAAATTTGATGCGATTATGGCTGGAATGTCCATTACCGCTGAAAGACAAAAAACAATTACTTTTTCACAAGGTTATGCTGATGAAGTAGCATCTCTAGCAGTTATGAAAGGTTCAAGCTTAGAGGGTATGGATACGCCAGAAGGTATTAATTTATCATTAGGTGGATCTGATGTTAAAAAAGCTCTTAAAACTTTAACAGGAGCACTTGCTGGAAAAACTGTTTGTACTCAAACAGGAACAATTCACCAAAATTTTTTAGAGTCTGGTGATGTAGGAAGTGTAAATGTTAGAACTTATAAAACTCAAGATGAAGTAAACCTAGATCTAACTTCTGGAAGATGTGACGTTGCTTTAGCTGCAGCTGTAGCATTTACAGATTATGCAGATAAATCAGGTAAACCAGTTGTATTAGTTGGACCAACTTTTTCAGGTGGTGCATTTGGTAATGGTGTAGGTGTTGGTATCAGACAAGCTAGCGATAGTGCTATTGGAAAAAGAGATGCCAAAATCTTAAAAGATTTTAACAAAGCAATTAATAAAGCGAGAAAACAAGGAATTATTAGCAGACTTGCTATTAAGCACTTTGGTTTCGACGCTTCTATGTAATTCATTTCAGATTTGGCGACTATAATATATAGTCGCCAATCTATATGGAACTTCTCGCATTTGGTAAAACAGGTTGGGGTGACGAGTTATTTTACGCAACCCTGATGACAGTTGCTGTATCAATTACAGCAATGTTGGTTGGTTTCTTTTTTGCATTAATTTTTACCCCTTTAAAACTTTCAAAATATAAAACTTTAAATTTAGTTGGTAATTTTTACACTACAGTTATTCGTGGCGTACCTGAACTATTAGTAATTTATCTTTTTTTCTTTGGGGGAAGCGGAGCCATCATGTATGTAGCTTCTATTTTTGGCTATTATGAATACATAGAAATTAACGCTTTTATTACTGGTTCAATGGCAATTGGTATTATTTCTGGAGCTTATTCAACGGAAGTGTTTAGAGGAGCAATTCAATCAATAGACAAAGGTCAATTTGAAGCCGCAAAAGTTCTTGGAATAAATAAGTTTGGCCAGTTTTATAAAATAATACTACCCCAAATGTTAAGACTTGCTATTCCAAATTTAAGTAATGTTTGGCAAATAACTTTAAAAGACACCTCCTTGATTTCAGTAACAGGGTTAGTTGAAATAATGAGACAATCTTATATAGCAGCAGGATCTACTAGAGATCCATTATTCTTCTATTCATTTGCAGCAGTTTTATATCTGCTACTTACTTACGTGAGTATGAAATTAATTAACAAATTAGAAATAAGGTATAGCAGGGGGTTTTAATGGATTTTGATTTAATGATCACTAGTTTTCCTAAACTTTTAGGGGCAACAGTAGTCACTTTAAAATTATTATCTGCTTCATTATTTTTTGGATTATTCATAGGACTTTTTTTTGCAATTTTAAGATTAAATAAAAATGTATTTATTAATAAATTTGCTTATAGTTACTCATATATATTTAGAGGAACACCATTATTGGTCCAGATATTCATTATTTATTTTGGGTTAGGACAAATAGAATATTTAAGATCAACATTTTTATGGGTAATTTTAAAAGAACCTTATTGGTGTGCAATAATAGCATTTACTCTTAATACTGGCGCATATACCTCAGAAATTTTAAGATCAGCATTTCAAACAATAAAACCAGGCATAATCGAGGCTGGAAAAAGTTTAGGTATATCAAATAAGATAATTTTTTATAAAATTCAAATTCCAATTGCTATTCGACAATCACTCCCAGCATATGGAAATGAGATCATATTGATGATGAAAGGAACTTCTTTAGCAAGCACAGTAACTTTGATGGATTTAACAGGTGTTGCTAAATATATAATTTCAACAACTTTTAAACCAATAGAAGTGTTTATTGTTGCTGGTGGAATTTATCTGTTTATGACTTTTATAATTCATAATGTGATTAAATATTTAGAAAAAAAGTATAGTTTTCAACAATAGAAATGTTTTTATCTGATAGACAAATTAAAGAGTATCAAGATGATGGTGTGATTGTAATTAAGGATGTATTTAAAGATTGGATTGAGCCACTTAGAAAAGGATTTCAAAAAGTTTTAGATAATCCAAGCAAGCATGGAAGAGAAAATGTAACTGATAATAATGGAAGATTTTTTGAGGATTACTGTAACTGGAAGAGGATAGAGGAATTTAAGAACTGTTTATTCAATTCTCCTGGAGCTCAAATAGTTGCTGAAGCAACTAATTCTAAATCTATCCAAATTTTTCATGAACACATTTTTATAAAGGATCCAGGCACTCAGAAGGAAACCCCATGGCATCAAGATATGCCATATTACTGCGTTGATGGTAACGATACAGGAAGTTTTTGGATTCCATTAGATGAAATTGATCAGAAAAATAATCTTAAATTAATTTTAGGCTCTCACAAATGGTCAAAATTAATTAAACCTACAAAATGGTCAAATAACAAATCTTGGTATGATGATGATAGTTCTTTTATGGATTTACCTTCGGAAGAAGAATTTAAAAAAAATATTTTTACCCCAGAACTAAGTTTAGGTGATGCTGTTTTATTTAATTTTAAAACTGTACATGGCTCAACAGGAAACAACACTTCTAAAGCTCGTAGGGCATTTTCAATGCGATTTATAGGGGATGATGTTAAATACATTGACAGAGGAGGACCTACTTCACCACCATTTGATGGTATTAATTTAAAGACTGGAGACTTGATGAGAGAAGATTGGTTTCCAAAAATATTTAATAATTAGTTTTCCTTATTATGGAATTATTATATTTTATTGTCGCAAGTTTCTTAGTGGTTATTGTTCCAGGACCAACTGTAAGTTTAATAATTGCAAATTCTCTAAAGTTTGGTGTAAAAGCAGGTCTATTAAATGTTTTGGGAACACAGATCGGTGTTCTAATCTTAATTTTTTTTTTAGCTCTTGGATTTGAATTTATCTCTCCATTTGTAGATCAAATAATAAAAATTGTAAAAATACTTGGTGCAATTTATTTAATAATTCTTGGAATAATTACATTTAATTCCAAAATAAATTTAAATAATAATCAATCTGACAAATATAATAAAAGATTTATTTTACAAGGATTGACAGTAATACTAACTAATCCTAAAATTTTTTTATTTCTTGGATCATTTCTTCCTCAATTTATAAGTTTGGAGTATTCAATAAGTTTTCAAATAATATATTTTGGTTTATTATTTATTCTTGTGGCTACGATTTTTGATAGCTGTTATGCTTTAATTTTTGGAAAATTTAGAAATCTAATTGCACACAAATACCTAAAAATTTTAAATTTAATAGGCAGTGTAATATTAGTTTTAGTAGGAGTTTGGTTGTTTGCTGATTAATTTAATAACTAGTGTACTCTTTTATCTCTTTGATAGTTGATCCAGTGTGATTATTTATTTCCAGTTTAATTTTTGCACGGTCATCATTTAAAAAATGAACATCTCTAGATAGCTTTATAAATTTTTCACCAAAGTCCTTATTTTTTTCACAATCCCTTTTGTCATCTTCTATAACCCAAAGTTTAGAATTAATTTCTTTTAAATCTTGGAAAAATTTATTTAGTTTATCGTCAGATTTAACATTTTTTTCTAATTGATCTTTAAGAATCGAATGTTCATTCGATATGAATTTTAGTTTTTCAGGGTCTTTAATTTTTTCTTTTTTAATTTCTAAGATTGAAATTTTGTCTAAAAGCTCACCAACCGATACTTCTACTATAATTTTATTCATTAAATTTTATACTATGTTAAATTGTTAAAAATATGTCTAATATTTTAATCATTAAACATGGATCTTTGGGTGATATAGCTCAAGCTTGTGGCGCAATTCAAGATATTTCTGAGAATCATAAAGGAGATGAAATTTATTTGCTAACAACTAAACCATATTTTGATTTATTTAAAAAAAATCCACATATTTCTGATGTTATTTTAGATAAGCGATTATCAAGACTGAACTTAATTTATTTATATTCATTAATGAAAAATATAAAAAAATATAATTTTTCTAAAGTTTATGATCTACAGAATTCAAGTAGAACAGCCTTTTATAAAAAAATTTTATTTCCAAAAGCAACAAAAGATACTTGGTCATCTACTGATACAACATTACCTGAAGGAACAACAAAAGAAGATTTTGATAAAGACTCTGTTCTATCTAGATTTGATTATCAATTAAAAAATTCAGGCATAAATACAAATCATACATTGAAACCTGATTTTTCATGGAGCACAACAGACATATCTCAAATAAAAAATCACCATCAATTAAATAAATATATTCTCCTTTTTCCATTTTGCTCACCTCATTTAACTTCAAAGAAATGGCCTTACTATAACGATCTAATTACTATGATTAATAAAAAGTCAGATAACAAATTTAAAGTAATAATTGCACCTGGACCAAGTGAAATTAAAGAAGCATCAAATATTAATGCACTTTGTGTTTTAGATAATGGTAAAGCTTTAGATATTTCTCAGTTAGCAACATTAATTAAAGATAGTTCATTTGTTGTTGCAAATGATACTGGACCAGCACATATGACAGCTCATTTAGGTTCAAAAGGAATTGCTTTATTTGGATCTCATACAACTCCTTTTAAAGTAAGTATCGAAAGGGAAAATTTTAAAGCAATACAAGCTCCTGAACTATCTAAACTCTCAGCAGAAAAAGTTTTTGAAAGACTTTCTGAAATTATTTCTTAATTTTTTCTAATACTCTTAAAAATACAGGAACTGTGAAAAGTATAAAAAGTAATCTTATTATATGGTGAAAAGCAACAAAATCTGGGTCTAGATCAAAAGCAATTGCTATAACTGCCACCTCATAAATTCCACCAGGACTAAAAGATAATATTAAAGTTAAAATATTTGTCTCTACAAAGAATGTTGCAACATAGGCTGCAAACAAACCTAATACTACCAAAATAGTAGTAGCCACAATACTATGAAGAGAATTATTAGCTATCTCTTTAACAGTTTTTTCAGCAAATCTACAACCAACTGAAGAGCCAAGAATTAGCAAACAAAAATTTACTGTTCCATCTGGTAATTTATATGAGGCTATATCTGTAATTTGTAACAAACCACTCGCAAATAATGTTCCAGATAGTAAAGCTGCAGGTATTCTAATTTTATCAAAAACAAATATAAAAAACAAAGAAGCAAAAATAAGTAAAATTAAATTGAAATGATTTTGATCTAAATAATTGAAGTCATCATTTAACAAAACACTGTTGTCAGTATTATTAACTATAATAAATGGAATGACAGTTATTATGATTATTAATCTAATTAAGTGAGAAGTTGCAACTTGAGATAAATCTGTTTTTTCATTTTCTGCTAAAATCATTAAAGGACCCAGTGCACCAGGTGCTGCTGAAAATATTGAAGCTTTTTCTCCATAACTTGCAAATTTTTGGAGGTATTTAGCTACAACTAAAATACAAATTATTATGTAGATTAACATAATTAATGAAGTCCAAATCCAATCAAGCATTTGATTAAATAGATTTTGATCTATGTAATTTCCAATATGCAAACCCAAAATTACCAAGATAAAACTTAATACAATTTTTGGCATAGTAATTTTAAGACCTGATAAAGCAGCAAGTGATGTGATAATCATTGGACCCAAAAACCAAGCAAGAGGAATATTAAAATAGTCAGCAATAATTGCGCTAGGAAAAGAAATTATCAGAACAGAAATAAATTTAATTGAAAATACTTGTTTAGCATTTTCAAGATAAGATTTGATTTGATGTTTAATCATTCACTAAGCTTCTATCATCAACTTTTTAAAAGATAAGAAAAAAGAAATTAAAATTAGTGAATTAAGTGAAACTTTAATCTGTAAAAAAAATAAAACATCATATTTGATTGATGTTTTTTTTGTTAAAGCAGTTTCAATTAAAAGTTGTGTTACTTAATTACAGGTTGAATAAACATTAAGACTATAATTAACTAACTTTTTTAAATTAGAGAGGGATAAATAATGAAAAACTTAAAAAAAATAGTTTCAGTATTATTCTCAGCAATCCTATTATTCTCAGCAACAACTACAAGCTCAGTTGCAATTGACAAATTGCACTTTGTAATTGGTGGTGGTGCTGGTGGTGGTTGGGATGGAACCGCTAGAGGTACTGGAGAAGCTTTAACAAAAGCTGGTATGTTAAGTAGTGCATCATTTGAAAATATGTCAGGTGGTGGTGGTGGTAAAGCTTTAGCTTACATGATCAATACTAAACCTGCTAATACAGTTTTAGTTCAATCAACACCATTAGTATTAAGATCAATTACTAGACACAAAGGTTATGTAAAAGGAAGTGGAACTTTATCTTATAAAGATGTTGTGCCAATAGCTGGTGTAATTGGTGACTACGGTGCTATCGCAGTTGCAAAAAGTTCATCTTTTAAAAATTTTAAAGATGTAGTTGATGCTTACAAAAAAGATCCAAATTCAGTTAAAATGGCTGGTGGATCAGTGAGAGGAAGTATGGACCATTTAATTGGTGCTTTAGCTTTCCAAGCTGCAGGTGCAGATCCGAATGCTGTTCAATACATTCCTTATGATGCTGGTGGAAAAGCTTTAGCTGGACTTTTATCTGGAGAAACTCAAATCATATCAACTGGTTTAGGTGAATTGATGGGTGCGAGAGACCAAGTAAGAATTATTGGTATCACTGCGCCTTCAAGAGTTTCTGATGCACCAGATGCACCAACTCTTAAAGAACAAGGATATGATGTACAATTCGTTAACTGGAGAGGTTTCTTTGGCCCTCCAGGTATGAGCAATGCTGATAGATCAGCTATTGCAAAAATGCTTGGCGATGTACAAAAAACTCCTGAATGGGAAACTGTCAGAGCAAGAAATGCTTGGGTTAATATTTATAATCCAGAAGGCAAGTTTGTTTCTTTCTTAGAAAAACAAACTCAAGAAATGACAGCTCTTATGAAAAAATTAGGAGTTATATAATCCATAGGATTATTTGAAATTAGAGCAGTGAATATAAATACTACAAAAATTATATCACTGCTCTTTTTTATTTTTTCAGCATTTTATTTATATACTGCTTACCAAATTCAAGTATTTGCATTTGATGAAAATGCACCATTTAATGCACGAACATTTCCAATTTATTTAGGTTATGCAGGATTATTTTTTTCTGGATTAAAACTTATTTTACCAGATCCAAATACTATAAAAGTTGATCATAAAAATTTAGAATATAAGAAAACAGGAATACTTATACTTATTGCTATTATTTATGGAGCTACAATTTTAAAAGTTGGATATTTTTTAACTACATCTTTATTTTTATTTACGTCATATTACTTTTTAGGAGAACGAAGATGGATTTTAATGTTTTTATTATCCTTTCCATTTGTTGCAGCCTTTATGTATCTCCTACACGGTATTCTTGATATATATTTAAGGGATCCATTCTTACAATCAATAGGAGTTATGGGATGATTGAAGGAATATTAATTGGATTAACAACAGCACTTACTTTTCAGAACATATTAATGGTTATGGTTGGTTGTTTTTTTGGAACAATAATTGGAATGCTCCCTGGTCTTGGGCCAATGACAGCAATCGCATTAATGATACCAATTACTTATGGTTTTGATCCTGCAACAGGATTAATTTTGATGGCTGGTGTTTATTATGGAGCAGTATTTGGTGGTTCTACTTCTTCTATATTATTAAATGCACCCGGCGTTCCTGGAACAGTTGCAACTTCATTTGATGGTTATCCTATGGCACAACAAGGTAAGGCGGGTAAGGCTTTAGCGATCGCAGCATGGAGTTCGTTTGCAGGTGGAACATTATCTGCAATTTATTTATTATTTATGGCTCCAAGTTTATCAAAAGTAAGTTTATCCTTTAGATCACCAGATTACTTTGCTTTAATGATTTTAGGTTTAACAGCGATTGCTGCTTTTTCTTCTAAAGGACAATTTTTAAAAGCAATGATGATGGTAGTACTTGGATTGATGTTAGCATCTGTTGGCCAAGATAGTTTGTCTGATATTACAAGATTTACATTTAATAATATGAACTTAACTGACGGGATTAGCTTCGTACTTGTAGTGATGGCAACTTTTGCAATGAGTGAAGCTTTAACAATTATTTTAAAAAGAAACGATCCAACCAGTGCTGCTAAACAAGTTTCTTTAACTGAATTAGGCTCAATTAAAATTAATAAAGAAGAACGAACAAAAATGTATAAGACAATTCCAAGATCATCAGTAATTGGTTTTTTAATTGGTGTTTTACCTGGAGCTGGTGCAACAATTGCATCTTTTTTAGCTTATGGAATGGAACGAAACGTAGTTAGTGATGAGGAAAAAGAAAAATTTGGTAAAGGCAGTGTAAATGGTTTATCTGCACCAGAAACTGCAAATAATGCAGCTTGCTCAGGTTCTTTTGTGCCAATGCTTACTTTAGGAATTCCTGGAAGTGGAACTACAGCTGTAATGCTAGGGGCTCTTCTAGGTTTTGGGGTTCAGCCCGGTCCTAGACTTTATATGACAAATCCAGAGATTTTTTGGTCAATAATTATGTCTATGTATATTGGAATGGTAATTTTGCTGATATTAAACTTACCACTAATTCCTTATATAGCTAGAATTCTTGCTGTTCCTAAAAATTATTTAATTCCTCTTATTTTATTTTTCTCTGTTACTGGGATTTACGTAATGTCATTTAATAATTTTGATATTTATTTAATGATTGGGATTGCTGTAGTTGCAACTTTTTTAAGATTATATGATTTTCCAATGCCACCTTTAATATTAGCTTTCGTTTTAGGTGGATTGATGGAGGAAAATCTTAGAAGGTCTTTATTATTAAGTAATGGTTCATGGGAATTTTTGTGGGACAGAACATTAACTGCATGTATCTTAGCAACTACAATTTTAATTGTAGTTTGGCATATTTACAAAACCTTTAAGAGGAAAAATTAAGATTTAATATCTATACGTTTTCTAATAATTTCTTTATCAAGCTTCATTTCACGATATGACATGATTAAAACACCTAAAAATATAACACTAGCACCAATCCAAGTGAATAGATCAGGTGTTTCACTAAAAACATAATAGCCAATTAAAGAAGCAAACACTAAACTTAGAAACGAGTATGGTTGTGTCATACTAACGTCCACTAATTTGTATGCGTGATTTATGCAAAGATGTAACAATGTACCAAACAAACCTGCAAAAAATAAATAAATCAAAGTTTGAAAACTAGGTGTTTGCCAATAAAACAACGCAATAATGAAACTAAAAATTGTCATATACGTATATCCATAAGATAAAATCGTAATCGAACTATCATCTTTTGCGATAGTTTTTGTAATTATAATTACTATTGACCACATAAAAGACGATGCCAGTGCCATATAAACTCCAAGAGAGATTTCAATTATTCCTGGTCTTAAAATTATTAACATTCCAATAAATCCTAAAACTAGTGCAAAACTTCTATATATGTAAATTTTTTCTCCCAGAAACAAAACTGCCAATATTGTTACTATGAAAGGAACCACAAAAGATATAGCTGTAGCTTTTTCAATTGGCATCATTACTAAGGCTGAGAAATATAATAACATTGAAGGCAAGTTTAAAACCGCTCTTAAAAAATGTTTTTTATGATGATTTGTTTTAAAAACTGTAAAATTTGATTTTAGCATGTAGGGAAAAATAATTAGTAAACCAAATAAAAATCTAAAAAATCCAGCAACATAAACATTAACTTCTTCTTGTGCTAATTTTAAAAAGGTTAACATCAATGTTCCACAAAAAACTGAGATTATAATTAAAAAAATTGCTAATTTATTATTTGAAATCAATTTAGTATCTTTTTGTATTCTTCAATTATTTTTGACCATTGAAATTTATTAACAAATTCTTTTGCATTTTTCCCAAGGTTTAAATACTTTTTATTTTCTAACATTGAAGTAATTGAAGAATAAATATCATCAAGACTATTTCCATCACATATTAAACCCGTTTTTTCGTGATCAATTGCATCTGCTGCACCACCATCTTTACCACCAATTGATGGAATACCGTATTGTGCAGCTTCAACGTAAGCTATACCAAAACCTTCAACTGATTTTTTATGTATTATGGATGGCATCACAAAGATATTTGATTTTGAAACTAAAGCATTTTTTAAATCATTACTAATATCTTTAAAAAACATAACTTGTGCCTCAAGATCTAGTTCT
The DNA here is from genome assembly GCA_003281005.1 of Pelagibacteraceae bacterium AG-349-O05. GTDB lineage: Bacteria > Pseudomonadota > Alphaproteobacteria > Pelagibacterales > Pelagibacteraceae > Pelagibacter. Next base: position 20,293 of record QCDE01000003.1, on the reverse strand, counting down.
TTTACCAATTTTTTAATATTTTTCTCTTCTTCTCCATATCCAACACAAATGTAAACAATATCTGGATAAATTTGTTTTAAATTCCTTATAGCCATTACTATTTTTTCATGATTTTTACGTTTATCAAATCTTGAAACTGTAATTAGTCTTGGATTTTTAACTTTAAGTATACTTTCAACTTTATCTAAAGTTTTTTTATTTAATTCTTCAGTAGGATCCACACCTGGGTTTATTACAATCACTTTATTTTCATTAACACCAAGTTCTATTGCTAGATTTTTTGTAAACTGAGAATTTGCTATAACTTTATCAACATTATTTAAAATACTAACTACCCTTTTATTTTGACTAGAACTTTTGGGATGATTGATTTCTTTACTATGAATTAAACAGTATTTTTTCTTAGAAGTTTTAATAAGCTCTAAACTTTTCCAATGATCAGCAATAATTCCATTTATTTTATTTTCTTTAATATATTCATTAATTAATTGTGCTTTTCTATATTTTCTAAGTAGTTTAATTCCACCAACTCTTTCGATAGAAAAAGAAGCTTGTTCATCAAAATTTTTGTGACCTTCTATATGATCTGCAAAAACTTTTATCATGAAGTTTTTAGATAATTCTCTTGAAAGACCCCACATTAGATTTTGCATACCACCAAGCTCAGGTGGGAATGATCTAGTTACAATTAAATACATTAATCATACTTCCATTTAATACCACAGCCCGCACTTGGTATTTGATCCTCAGGTCCTTTTCCAGTTTCAGCTATTTGTATCATAGCTTTTAGCAGATCACTTTCTCCGTCTTTAACTGGAATAAACTTTCTAAGTTCTCTCAATCGTCCTCTGTATTGAAGTTCTAGATTTTTATTGTAGCCAAAGAAATCTGGAGTACATACAGCATCATATGCTTTAGCAACTTCTTGAGTTTCATCATGTAAATAGGGAAAATTGAAATGATTTTCATTTGAAAACTTGATCATGTTATCAAATGAGTCTTCTGGATAATTAACAAAGTCATTTGAGCAGATGGCAACAGAGTTAATACCAATTTTGTTTAATTCACTACAATCTTCAACTAATTCTTTTGTAATAGCTTTTACATATGGACAATGATTACAAATAAACATTATCAAAGTTCCATTTTCACCTTTGATATCATTTAAAGACAGAATTTTATTATCAGTAGATTTTAATTCAAATGGAATAGCTTTTTGACCAAAATCACATATTGGAGTTTGTATAGGCATAATGTAAAATATATAGATTATGTTTTATGATTTAAAAGATAAAAAACCAAAAAACTCTGGCGAAAATTGGGTAGCTCCGAATGCTACAATAATAGGGGATGTTACTTTAGAAAAAAATACAAGTATTTGGTTTAATGCAGTGCTTAGAGGAGATATTGAAAATATTCATATTGGTGAAGGATCTAATGTACAAGATGGAAGCGTATTACACACAGATCCTGGATGTCCTTTAAAGGTAGGAAAAAATGTTACTGTTGGACATTTAGTTATGCTTCATGGATGTACTATTGGAGATAATAGTTTAATTGGGATTGGAGCTGTTATCTTAAATAAAGCTAATATTGGAAAGAATTGTATTATTGGAGCTAAAGCTTTGATAACAGAAAATAAAGTCATACCAGATAACTCTCTGGTTGTTGGATCTCCAGGCAAAGTTATTAGAGAAGTTACAGACGAAGAAAAAAAAGCAGTCTTTGAAAACACAAAACACTATCAAGATAATTGGAAAAAATATTCAAAATCAATTTTTTAAAGGAGATAAATGTCAGCAGGATATGTAATAGCTCAATTGAAAATAACAAATCTAGAAAACTATAAAGAATATGTTGAAAAGGTCACACCACTTGTAAAAAAATTTGGTGGAGAATTTTTGGTAAGAGCTGGTGAATTTCAAATTTTTGATGGTGAGACAAAATTTCCTAGAATTATTATTCTTAAATTTCCTACATATGAAAAAGCATTAGAATGGTACAATTCTGAAGAGTACAAACCAATAAAACAAATAAGACTCGATAATTCTGAGGGCACCAATATAATAGTTAGAGGTATATGAAAAAATTTATTTTAATTTTATTTTTCTTATTTTTATCAAATAACATTTTTGCAGAAATTAAAGTCCCAGGTTCAGGAGAGATTCATTATTGGGGTGATTTTGAAGAATGGTACAAAAAACAACTTAAGAAATCTCAAAAAAAGAAACAAAAATTAATTTTTTATGGATCAACAAGTGAAGGAGGATGGGCAACTGGATTTAAAATTGTAAAAGAAATAAATGATAAAGCACATGAACAAGCATACAAAAGATGTATGAAAGGAGCAAAAAAGTACACTCAAAGTGAATGTTTTTTGTTTGCAATTGACGACAAAATTGTTTGGACAAAAATTGATGAACCCGTTGCAAGTGCAAATATGAATGTGGAAATTGATGAAAATGACAAAAAACCTGGAAGATTTTTTGAGGATCAACCTGATGTAAATGATGATTATCAAATTCATTTTAATTATCTATTAGCCAAAGATAGTGAAGATAGAGAATTAGATATTAATGGGAAAATGGAAGAAATTATCTTAATGGCAAATAAATGGATGGAAATTTCTACAAGTAAAAACAAAAAAGGCGACAAGGTTCCACGTAAATATAAGTTAGATTATAGATCAGATGGAAAATTAGATATTACTTTTATAAGAATGGATAAAAACTTTAAAAATCTTCATAAATACGCCAACAATAGCATAACACCTTTTTTATATAAAAAAAAAGGTCAAACAAATAATAAAAAAATTTATTTTAATTTCGCTGATATCAATAGTGTCGACGGTGGAGAGGCAGGAGTAGGGTTTGGTTCAATATTTTTACGAAATAAATCTGTTGGTACTGACAAAAGAAAAGCTGCAATTGCATTGCATGAATTACTTCATACCCAAGGAATGGGGACAAATTGTATACCAGGGATAAAAAATAATCATTATACGAACAGAGACTCAAGGTTAATGTTAAATTCAGTAGATCCTAGCAGTCCTAGAATTGGAAAAATCTATGCGCACGATATAGAGATGTGTCCACAATTTATGGACTCAGTTTACATAACACCTACTAGAGAAAATCCATATGATCCGTATAAAATTTTTTGCTTATTTGAACTTGGAAAATATAAACATCCAGAATATATAAAAGTTATAAATAAATTAAAAGATGCTGGAAGATATAATTGGAAGACAAGATTTGGTCCAAGTTGCTCTACGAGAAATTTTAGTAAAGATAGCCAAGGTTATTATCTTTTAGGTGTTGAAGGTAATATTTTAGAAAAAGTAAATTATTAATCAAACAAATTAATTAAAATGAGAAAAATATTTTTAGTTTTAATTGCTTTAGTTTTTTATTCTACTTCAGTAGTTGCCGTAGAAAAATTTAAATTCAAATATAACTTGCACGAAAATTTACCAAAGAAATGGATTACAGAATTCAAAAATATAATGAATATTGTGCAAGAAGTTATGCCTATAAATGAGAACACTAACCATTGGGTCAAGAATAATATGACATTAACTAACATGAAACAGGGCTATAATATGGATATCTATGCGTGGCAAAGCACAAAAAATCCTTTTCCAGAAAAGCGTGCTAATATGAAATATTCAGGTATTGAAGGATGTAATTCACCTGAACCATGGATGCAACTAGACATATTTCCACAAGATTATACAAGTTCAATTAATAAAATTCGAACTTACACTGTTATTGTTCATGAGTATTTTCATGTTTATCAAATCGCACTTTCTCATAGAGATAGGTGTCTGTCTGAAAACAGTGCAAAATGGTTGGTCGAGGGAGGTGCTAAAGTTTTAGAAGAGATTTATTCAAGGCAATATTATAAAAAAGATCTTTTAAAGAGCGACATTCAAGAGAGAAAAAGATGGAGTATTAAAAAGGTTAATAAAGAACCTCATATATACGAAAAACATAAGACATCACCACAAAATAATGGATTTGATAGCAATTATGCTGGCTCTGCATTCATAGTACTTGCATTAGTTAACGAATTAAAAAAAAATAATATTTCTGAAGAAAAAGCATTTGAATTAGTTTTTAGAGAATTTTGGATACAAAGAGCTAAACAACCATCAGGCTGGAATTGGCAAACTACTTTTAAAAATACTTTTGGTATGACTTTGGATGAATTTTATAAAAGGTTAAGTAAATACAAAAGAAAAGATCTTAAAAAAATACTCCCAAGCAAGACATTAAAGATACAGGATATTTTTAGTTAATGAAAAAACTTTTAGTAATTTTAATAATTTCTTTAATTTCTCAATTATCTCAAGCAAACGAAAGATTTATACCACTTGAATTATTTACAGGTGGGGAAATTCGTGATGATACTGAAATTAAATTTACAAAAGCCAATTTGGTCTTTGGAGACAAGAAAAGAAAAAAAATAGTAGGTCCTGAAGATTGGAAAAACCCTCAAACTGGAAAATTAATAAAAGTTTATAAAAGAACAAGAAAAGGTCAAAGTGGAGTAAAAACCCAACTTTTTACTGTTACTAATGATGGACAATGTATTGGAAGAGTTTGGGATAGTAGGCGTGGTGGAAGAATAATTGTAAATGGATGTAAATTTCCTTTAGGTGTTTGGAAAGAGGGAGAAAAAAGGACATTTGTAGGTTCTTCTGGTGGAAAGACAAGAAAAATCGAACTGACCATTTTAAAGCTTGGAAAAAAACAAAAAGATAAAATAAAATTCAATTGGAAACTTTACGATGGAGCTGGAAAATTAATGGATGACAATGATTATACATTTTCAGCTGGCAGAGCAATGACAAAGCTTAATGATAAAAAATTATCAAAATGAAAAAAATAGTTAGTTATTTAATTAAATAAGAGATCGTTAATCGAATAAACTATTAACCCAATTATAGCTATTAGTAAAATTAAAAAAGATAATTGTCCACTTAACTTTGATTTAATTTTTGTTTTACCCTCTTTAAATTTTTTAAAGTGAATGCTGCCAAATCTCATTACAGCCAATCCTAAAATTATTAGAAATGCTGTAAATATATATCCAGTAACCATCTATGGAACTAACCAGGTATCTTTATTGTTTTCCAAATTAAACTTTGCTCTTCGGTGGCCTTTAGCTGCTAAATAAAGCCATTCTATTGATTTAATCTTGCACTGAATGACAGTAAAGTTTTTGTAACCTTCTTCGCTTTGTTCTTTGGTGTAATCAAAATTGTCTAAATCTGGTTTTAGTCCAGAGGTTGGTAGATCTGACTCAGTTCCAGGACCATTATCAACTAAATAACATTTTCTACTAATATGTTGAGTTTTAGACCAAGATTCTTTTGTTACATCATTCTTGTGATTAATTATACATTCTACTTTTAATCTAACCTGTATTTTTTCATCTTTATCGTAAAACAGCATTGCAGCGTTTTTATTCACTTTTAATTTTTCAATTTTATCTGATCTTATATCGCTGTGAAATTGTACAATATTATTTGATTGATCCGATTTTCTTAAAACTACTATTCTTCCATCAATATCATTTTGATTTCCACAGGCAAAAACTGGAATCCTAAATGGAGAGCTTCTGTCCTTAACAGCATTATCTAGTAATGACCAAATTTTTTTTTTAATTTCTGAGAAATCCTCATAGTATGAGGGTTGCATATTATTTCCTAAATCTTTTAATTAAACTTGAGGTATCCCATCTATTACCTTTCATCTCCTGTACTTCTCCATAATATTTGTCGACTATTTCTGTTATAGGTAATAATGATCCATTATTTTTAGCTTCATCCATAGCAATTTTTAAATCTTTTCTCATCCAATCTACTGCAAAACCAAAATCAAATTTATCCTCAATCATAGTTTTGTATCTATTTTCCATTTGCCAAGATTGTGCTGCTCCTTTCGAAATCACTTCAATGACGTCTTCCATATTTAATCCAGCCTTCATTCCGAAATTTATTCCTTCTGACAAACCCTGAACTAAACCTGCTATACATATTTGATTAACCATTTTAGCTAGTTGACCACTGCCAGCTGATCCCAACAATTTCATTTTTTTGCTATAACAATCTATTTTATCTTGTGCTTTATCAAAGTCAGCTTGATCACCACCGACCATTACAGTTAAAGCACCATTTTCAGCACCTGCTTGACCACCAGAAACCGGTGCATCTAATGCTCCAAATCCATTTTTTTTTGAATATTCGTATATCTCTCTTGCTATAGTTGCAGAAGCGGTTGTGTTGTCAACATAGACTGCACCTTTTTGAATATTTTTGAAAGCACCATTTTCTCCAAACGTTACCTCTCTTAAGTCGTTATCATTACCAACGCATGTAAAAATATATTCAGCATCTTTTGCTGCTTCTGCAGGAGTTTCTGCTATTTTGCCTTTATATTCACCAATCCATTTTTCAGCTTTTGATTTAGTTCTATTAAAAACAGTTACATTGTGTCCTGCTTTTGATATATAACCAGCCATTGGGTAGCCCATAACTCCAAGACCTATGAAAGCAACATTACAAGTCATAATTTTTTTCTATGTTTAAAAGTTTAAGTTTAAAAGTAATTCTATTTGGGTTTATTTTTACATTTTTTTCAAGCTTTGGACAGAGTTTTTTTCTTGGTTTATTTAATTCAAGTATTCGAGATGCCTTATCAATCACACATGGACAATTTGGCTCAATTTATGCATCAGCCACTTTATTAAGTAGTATAGTTTTAATTTGGATTGGAAAAAAAATTGATGATGTAAATATATTAAAGTTTGCATCTTATGTAATAATTTTTTTATCAGCTTCTTGCTTTATATTTTCAAAAATTTCATCTGTAATTTTTTTGTTTATTGGAATTTTTTTGATGCGTTTAGCAGGTCAAGGATTATCAAGTCATACTGCTACAACGACCATATCTCGTTTTTTTGAAAAAAATAGAGGTAGGGCTTTAAGCACTGGTTGGTTAGGATTGTCATTAGCTGAATTTATAATGCCAGTTTTAATTGTTTTTTTATTAACTATTATAGAATGGAGAGATATTTGGGTTTCAATTTCTATATTAGTTATAATTGTTTTACCTGTTGCAACTTTTCTTTTAGTTAAAGAGGTTAAGCTTGATAGCCGAGAAGAAACTAAAATAGAAGAGAGCAATAAAGAAATTAAACAATGGAGAAGAATAGAAGTTTTAAAAGATTATAGATTTTACATCATCTGTATGACAATGCTAGCAATGCCATGGATTGCAACAGGATCTTTTGTTTATCAGTCGTTTATATCCTCTTCTAAAGAATGGGGACCTTATGTGATTGCACAATCATTTATGGCATACTCAATTTTATCTGTAATTACTCTTTTTATATCTGGTTTTTTAATTGATAAATTTTCAAGTAGAAAATTATTAATCTATATGAATATCCCACTTTTTTTTGGTACTATAGTTCTCTATTATTTTGATGCACCACTATCTTCTTTTGTATTTTTCGGTTTAGTGGGTGTAACCAATGGTTTGGCAAACGTGCTTGGTTCCTCAACTTGGGCTGAGATTTATGGTGTTAAATATATTGGGTCCATAAAAGCTTTAACAACCGCATTGATGGTATTTTCAACAGCATTTGGTACGGCTCTATTTGGCTTTTTAATTGATATTGGCTTTTCAATTGAAAAAATAGCCGTTGTTTCAGGAACTTATATCTTTGGTTCAATTATTCTTCTTTATTTAGTTAAAAATAAGTTAAATCCCAATTATTTATAAAATAGCTCTTGATTTTTAAAGACTCACTGTGTAGATACTCCGCATGGCTAGAGTTACCGTAGAAGATTGTATAGATAAAGTAGAGAGTCCTTACGAATTAGTACTTGTTGCTAAAGAAAGAGCTACTCAACTAAATGCAGGAATAGAACCAACAATTGATAGAGATAACGACAAAAATACTGTTATTTCGTTAAGAGAAATTGCTGAGGAAAAAATAAAAGTTTCAGATTTAACCGATAGTGCTGTTTACAAGCTTAGAAAACATGTTGAACAAGTTGATGACAGTGCGGAGGATGATGAAGAAATAGGTGATGATTTTGAAAATCTATATAAAGGTGAAATTTCAAAAAGTGGTACCCCAATTTTACCATCTAAAAGAGCAAGAAAAACTCCAGAAAAAATTCAAGTAACAAAAGAAGATTTGGCTGAGCTATCTGAAACAGCTACAGCAGAAGTTGATAATTCACTAGGAGAAGAAACGATGAATGAGCAAGGAGAAGTTTCCTTAGATGAAGTATCAGAATCAGAAAATCAAGAAGCAGACGTATCTTCAGATGACACTGAAGCTTCAAACTCATAAAAAAATAATATAAAGTTATACCATGAATAGGAAAGTATCAGTTGCTCCTATGATGGATTGCACAGATCGTCATGAACGATTTTTTCTAAGATTAATATCCAAAAACACTCTTCTTTACACTGAGATGGTAGTCGATGAAGCTATAAATAGAGGAGATAAAAAAAAGTTATTGGAGTTTAATATTAATGAGAAACCTGTAGCACTTCAATTAGGAGGCTCTTCTCCAAAACTTTTAGCTGAAGCCACTAAAGTAGGCGAAGATTTTGGTTATGATGAAATTAATCTAAACTTAGGTTGTCCTAGTAAAAAAGTTGAAAAAAATAGATTTGGTGCTTGTTTAATGAAAGAGCCAAATTTAGTGGCAGATTGTTTAAGTAAAATGCAATCAGTTACAAAACTACCAGTAACTATAAAAACAAGAATTGGTTACGATGATGTAGAAGATTATGAAAATTTACATAGTTTTATTTCTACCTTAAAAGCAACTGGAGTTAAAACTTTCATCATTCATGCAAGAAAAGCAATGTTAGGTAAATTTACACCTAAGCAAAACTTAAATATTCCTCCTCTAAAATACGAATATGTTTATAAATTAAAAAAAGATTTTCCTAATGAAGAGATCATTATTAATGGAGGAATAACTTCAGTAGATGAAATAAAGCCTCATTTAGAAAATACAGATGGTGTAATGATTGGAAGGGCCGCTTATCATACCCCATATTTGTTAGCAGATATTGAAAGAGAAATATTTAACAATGAAGATGTGCCAAGTAGACAAGATGTGATTGAACAACTCATTCCTTATGTTAAAGAAGAATTAAAAAAAGGAACAAGATTGAATCAAATTATGAGACATACTCTTGGTTTATTTCATGGTCAAACAGGTGCAAGTTATTGGAAAAGATATTTAAGTGAAAACATGTGTGTGAGAGATGCTGATGTGAAAAAAATTGATCACATCATGGATAAAATTAAATATAACAATGTAGATACTAGAGTAGGACAGTCTGCTTAATTCAATTCTAACAAACGAATACAGTTATATTATTTTATTAATGGCTTTAACAGCTATTCCAGTAGGTTTTGTGGCTGGATTATTTGGTATAGGTGGAGGGTTGATAACTGTTCCTTTTTTATATTTTATTTTTGGTTCTTTAGAAATTGATCCTCAATATGTAATGCATCTTGCTGTTGGAACTTCTTTTGCAATCATAATACCAACCTCTACAGTTTCAGTTTTAACACATCATAAATTTAAAGCAGTTGATTTTGATATTGTAAAGAATTACGGTCTTTTTGTTGTACTAGGAGTGATTGTTGGAACTGTTTTTGCAGCTTCTCTAAAAACCAAATCTTTAGTTTTATTTTTTTCTGTAATGATCTTATTTTTAGGAATTTACTTACTTTTAATAAAAGAAAAGGAGCAAAACATAATTGTTAAAATGAAATTACATTTAAAAGTAATTCTTGGTTTTCTTGTTGGGTTTATATCTGCTCCTATGGGTATTGGAGGAGCTGTAATGAATGTACCTATCCTTAAGTTTTTTGGTTATTCAATAAATAAAGCTATAGGGAGTGCAGCAGCAATAGGTTTTCTAATTGCTCTATTTGGAGCAGTAGGATTTCTTCTTTCAGGAAGTTTTTTAAATTCTAGTCTTCCACTAAGTATTGGTTTTATAAACATACCAGCATTTTTAATATTTATACCAATTACAACTTTCATGGCTCGGATAGGAGCTAAAACAGTACACAGCATTGATAAGAATAAAATTAGTAAGTTTTTTGGAATTTTTCTTTTAGTGGTTTCGATTAAATTTTTTTACGAATACTTAAAATTATAACAAGCAAAAAAAAAGAGGTGATTTCAGTCTCCCTCCATCACCTCACGAATCAAAATTAAGTGATTCTTCGCATGTTTAAGAACACTTATTAGTTGAAAATGCATTTTATTAACTAATTTAAAATATAACAATCTTAAGTTGTATTTAGTAATAAATAAAAACTCAATTTAGCCATACATAATCTTTAGTGCTATTATCTTAATTGATACTTTTAAAAATGGTTTCAATAAAAGACATTAATAAAAATATTAAAAAGAACTTATTTGATCCGATTGATAAAACCAAAAATAAGTTTTCCTCATTTGTAAATGATTTAAAAAAAAACAAAGTTAAAAAAGATTTAGCATTACAAAAACAATTAGAAAAAGAGAAGAAAAGAGAATTAATTTTAGAAAAAAAATTAGCAAAAAAAGCTAAACAAGACGAACTTAAAGAAGAAAGAAAGAAACTTCTTTTTCAAAAAAAATTAATCATTGAAAATGAAAAGCAAGAAAAAAAGAATGAAGAAAAAAGACAAAAAGTAGAAGCTCAAAGAATTAAAATAGAACAGAAAAAAATTAAAGACGAAGAAGCTAGAAAACTTAGAGAGGAAGCCAGAAAGTTTAAAGAAGAAGATTTAAGGCTAAAAATGTTAGAGAGACAAAGAATTAGAGAAGAAAATATAAAAATTAAAGAGGAACAATTAAAAAGTAAAGAAATTGAAGCTCAAAAGAGAAGAGATGAAAAAGAAAAAGAAAGACAAGAAAAAATAAGATTAAAAGAAATTGAAAGGAAAAATAGACTTGAGGAAGAACAAAGATTAAGAGAGGCAGCTAGGAAGCTGAAATATGAGCAAGAAAAACTTAAAGAAATGGAACAAAGATTAAGAGATCTAGAAACTGAAAGACAGCAGGAAATTCAAAGACAAATTTTAAAAGAAGAGGCTGAGCAAAGAGCCAGGGAAGAGGAATTAAGAATTAAAGAGAAAGAACTTAAAGAAGCAGAGCGTGAGAGAATAAATAAAGAAAATGAAAGACGTCAAAGAGAAAGAGAATTGAAAATAGAGGAGGAAAGACAAAAAAGAATTGAAGAAGAAAACGAAAGAATTCGATTAGCTGAAATAGCTCAAAAAGAGAGAACTGAAGAGGAAAATAGGCGAATGAAAGAATGGGAGAAAAAATTTGATGAAGAACAAAGATTAAAAGAGGAGGAATTGGTCAAAAAGTTTTATAGTGATGAAATTTCTAAACAAGAAAACAATCAGAACAGTGACAATTCAGAAACTAAAAATAAAGAAGATAATTTAGAAACTAAAACTGATGAGGATAATTTAAAAAATTAAATTTTCTGATCATATTCACCGACTTTACCTGTTTTTTGTAACAAATCGTCAATAAAATCAAAAATTTCTTTCTTTCTTTCATCTGATGTTGGGCTTTCAGTAACAATAACCAAAGATGGTTTGTTTGAAGAAGCTCTTATAAGTCCCCACGAACCATCTTCAAATGAAAATCTAACTCCATTAACAGTTAAAATATCACTTATTATTTGACCATCTATTTCTGTATTATTTTTTTTTAAATGTTCAATTTGTTTAACTAACTCCTCAACAACTAAATATTTTTCTTCATCCTTACAAAAAGGTGCCATTGTCGGTGTTTGAAATGTCTTAGGTAATTCACTAATAATTTCGCTCATCTTTTTATTTTGATTGTCTAATAGGTGACATATGTGAATAGCTGAATTAATTCCATCATCATAACCATATCCTAAAGGTTGATTAAAAAAGAAATGACCACTTTTTTCAAAGCCTGCTAATGCTTTTTCAGTGTTCACTTTTCTTTTAATATGAGAATGACCTGTTTTCCAATAAATTGTTTTACAATTGTTTTCTAATAAAATCTTATCTTTTGAGTATAGACCTGTTGATTTTACATCAACTACAAACTTTGAATTTTTATGTTTGCTTGATAAATTTCTTGCTATTAGAAGACCTATTTTATCTGAAAATATTTCATTACCCTTATCGTCAATAACTCCAACTCTATCTCCATCACCATCAAATCCAAAACCTATATCAGCATTATTTTCTTTAACTACATTTGCTATCTCATGAAGCATTTCTAAATCTTCAGGATTTGGATTGTATTTAGGAAAATTCCAATCCAGGTTACAGTCTAACTCTATTACCTCACACCCAATACCCTTTAGAATATCTGGAGCAAAAACACCTGCTGTTCCATTCCCGCAGGCTACCACAGCTTTAATTTTTTTCTTAATTTTGTTTTTACTAATTAACTCATCTTTATAAATTTTATCAAAATTTTTTATTTGTTTTTCACTACCTTCACCTTTTATGAACTTTTCATTTAAGGTAATTTCTTTTAACTCTTTCATTTCCTCAGGTGCATGTGTGAGCCCTTTTTTGATTCCCATTTTGACACCAGTCCACCCATTTTCATTATGACTTGCTGTAATCATTGCAACTGCATCGGCATCCAAATTGAATTGTGCAAAATAAACCATAGGAGACAATGAAAGACCAATATCCTCTATGCTGCATCCCGTAGACATTAATCCTTTTTTAAGAGTGGCTTTTATTTCTTCGCTATAAGATCGGTAATCATGTCCAATTATGATTCTTGGATTTTCTTTTTTAGTATGAATTTTTATTTGGGTTCCAAGTCCTTTACCAAGATTCTCAATTCCAGCTGAATTTATGTCTTTTTCATACAACCAACGAGCGTCATATTCTCTAAAGCCGTAAGGATCTATTATTATGTTTTGATTCATTAGGTATTTACTTAACCTTTTTATGTTAATTTCTTGGAAAAAATTCAATTTTTTTATTGATAATCATATTGTCGCGTTCTATAAATGTTCTGTTGTTTAAATACTCATTTAGTATATTTACAGCAAACGCCTACAACATATAGTTGTTTTCGTACTAATAACAAAATATATTAAACTTTTATGAATAAGATTCTTTCTCAGGCTCTCAAAAAAGCTGTCTCTGAATATAGCCCCGAAGTTAAAGAAGTTTCTAAAGTAAATAAACCCGATCTTTTCTCCTTAAACAATGAAACAGAATTATTTCAGAATGATAAAGGCATAATAATTAAAATTGATCGTTCTAAAGATGCAAATCTAACTGATTTTGGTAAAGCAACTTTAAAAGATAGATACCTAGGTTTAAACGAATCTTATCAAGATTTATTTGCAAGAGTAGCAAGTACTTATGCAGATGATAATTTACATGCTCAAAGAATTTACAACTACATAAGCAATCTTTGGTTTATGCCAGCTACACCCGTGTTATCAAATGGTGGTACAAAAAGAGGTTTGCCGATTTCATGTTTTTTAAATGAAGCATCCGATAGCTTAGGAGGCATTCTTGATTTATGGAGTGAGAACGTTTGGTTAGCAGCGAAGGGTGGAGGAATAGGAAGCTACTGGGGTAACTTAAGATCTATTGGTGAAAAAATAGGAAGAGTTGGAAAAACTTCTGGAATAATTCCTTTTATAAAAGTTATGGACTCTTTAACAATGGCTATCAGTCAAGGATCGTTAAGAAGAGGTTCTGCTGCATGTTATCTTCCGATAGATCATCCTGAGATAGAAGAGTTTATAGAAATGAGAAGACCTACTGGTGGTGATCCAAACAGAAAAGCATTAAATTTACATCATGGTGTTCTAGTTTCTGATGCATTTATGAGAGCAGTAGAAACAGATGAACAATGGGCGTTAAAAAGTCCAGCTGATGGAAGTGTTCAACAAACTATTTCTGCAAGAAATTTATGGATAAGATTATTAACTGCAAGAATTGAAACTGGTGAACCATACATAATTTATATTGACACTGTTAACAGACAAATTCCCCAACATCATAAGTTAGCAAATCTTACAGTTAAAACTTCTAACTTATGTAGCGAAATAACTTTACCAACAGGAATTGATAAAGATGGAAGAGATAGAACAGCGGTGTGTTGTTTGTCATCTTTAAATATTGAAAAGTATGATGAATGGAAAGACGATCCAGATATGATTAGTGATGTGATGAGATTTTTAGATAACGTTTTATCTGATTTCATAAATAAAGCACCAGATCAATTTAAAGATGCGAAATATTCAGCCGAAAGAGAAAGAAGTGTTGGATTAGGCGTAATGGGCTTTCATTCATTTTTACAAAAAAATAGAATTCCACTTGAGTCTGTAATGGCAAAGTCATGGAATAAAAAAATATTTAAAAATATTCACGAAAAAGTTAACCAAGCTTCTAAAGATTTAGCTGAAGAAAGAGGCGCTTGTCCAGATGCAGCTGAGTATGGTTACAAAGAAAGATTTTCTAATAAGACAGCAATCGCTCCAACTGCTTCAATTTCAATTATTTGTGGAGGAGCATCACCAGGAGTAGAGCCAATTGCTGCTAATAGCTATACGCACAAAACTCTTTCAGGATCTTTTAATGTTAGAAATAGATATTTAGAAGAAATTCTTCAATCTCATGGTAAAAATGATGAAGAAACTTGGTCTAGTATTACTACAAATCAAGGATCTGTTAATCATCTAAACTTCTTAACTGATCTAGAAAAAGATGTATTTAAAACTGCATTTGAGTTGAACCAAAATTGGATAATTGAGTTAAGTGGTGATAGAACACCATTTATCTCACAGGCCCAGTCAGTAAATCTATTTTTACCCGCTGATGTTCACAAGAAAGAATTACACAAAATTCATTTTGATGCTTGGAAGAAAGGCTTAAAAAGCCTTTATTACTGTAGATCAAAATCAATTCAAAGAGCTGAGAATGTTAATGATTCAAAATCAACAGATATCTTAGCAAATGTTTACAAAAATAAAACAAATGAAAGTCAAGAACAAGAGTACGAGGAGTGTCTATCATGTCAGTAGCAGAAAAAATTAATAAAGAGATTATCCAACCAAAAAAGATGGGTCTATTAGTAGAAAACCCAGTCTACAAACCTTTTAGATATCCGTGGTGTTATGATGCATGGTTAACTCAGCAAAGAATTCATTGGTTACCAGAAGAAGTTCCTTTAGGAGATGATGTTAGAGATTGGCAAAAGAACTTATCTCAACCAGAAAAAAATTTATTAACTCAAATTTTTAGATTTTTTACTCAAGCAGATGTAGAAGTTAATAATTGTTATTTGAGACATTACACAACTGTATTTAAACCAACTGAAGTATTAATGATGATGACAGCATTTGCAGCAATGGAGACAGTTCATGTAGCTGCTTATTCTCATCTTTTAGATACTATTGGAATGCCTGAGTCAGAGTACTCAGCTTTCATGAAATATAAAGAGATGAAAGACAAGTACGATTATATGCAGGGTTTCAATGTAAATTCTAAAGAGGATATTGCAAAAACAGTTGCAGTGTTTAGTGCTTTTACAGAAGGATTACAGTTGTTTGCAAGTTTTGCAATTTTATTGAATTTTCCAAGACACAATAAAATGAAAGGAATGGGACAGATAGTTACTTGGTCTGTAAGAGATGAAACACTTCATTGCAATTCTATGATCAGAATTTTTAAGGAGTTTATAAAAGAAAATCCTGAAATCTGGACACCTAAACTTAAAAAAGAACTTTATGAAGCTTGTAGAATAATTGTTGAACATGAGGATGCTTTTATTGATTTAGCTTTTGAGATGGGTCCAATGGAAGGTCTAACAGCCCAAGAAGTTAAAGATTATATTAGGTTCATTGCGAATAGACGACTTATTCAATTAGGATTAGAACCAATTTATGATGTTCAAAAAAATCCACTAACGTGGTTAGATACAATGCTTAATGCTGTTGAACATATGAATTTCTTTGAAGGTCGTGCAACAGAATATTCTAAAGCATCGACACAAGGTACTTGGGCTGAAGCATTTAGTTAATTGAGATACAAAAAATATTTTCGAAAAACTAGCTTAAAACAAAAAGGTGTTGGCGATTTTTTTTTAAAAGAAGTAGCTGAAAAAAATCCTAAAGTATTTCTTGAAGTTGGTGTTTTTCATGGAGTTACCGCTCGAAATGTTTGTGAGCTACTTTACAAAATGCACGGGGAAGATTTTAAATATGTAGGATTGGATTTATTCGCAGAAAATTTAGAAAATCAAAACGAAGTAATACCTAATACTAAATTTTCTAATCCTATCAAAAATTTTTATTTCAATTATATAAAAAAACAAAACCCATACAGTTTAGAAGCTGCAAATGATCTTCTTAAAAAATTTAAAGATAATGTTTCACTAATTAAAGGAAATTCAAACATATTATTAAAAAAAATTGATATGTCTAAAATTGATTATGTCTTTCTTGATGGAGGTCATAATTATCAAACAGTAAAAAATGACTTAAATTGTTGTAGAGAAGTAATTGTTAATGGTGGCACTGTTCTTTGCGATGATTACGATTTATCATATGCTCCAGGTGTAAAAAAAGCTATAGATGAGTTTGTTTCACTTAATAGCTTTAAATGTTTAATATTATGTAACGATAGATTTGCAAAAATAGAAAAAAATTAAACTATCTTTGGTTTAATTCCATTACTTTTCTATGTTTGCTTCCTTTATAGCTAGCCAGAGGTCTGATAAGTTTGTTAGCAGCATGCTGTTCCATAATATGAGCAGACCAACCAGTAATTCTTGAAATAACAAAAATAGGCGTAAAGAAATCAGTATCAAAGCCCATTAAGTGATAAATTGGTCCAGTAGGATAATCTACATTTGGATAAATATTTTTTTCTTTGATCATTACTTTTTCTACAATGTCATAAATTTTTTCAAATTTTTTATCTTTTTTAATTTTAGCAACTTTGGCAAAATACTCTCTCATTGTTGGGACTCTTGAATCGCCTGACTTGTAAACTCTGTGACCAAATCCCATTATAACTTCTTTATTTTTTAAAGCATTGTTTATCCATTTGAGAGCATTTTCAGGTTTTTTAATTTTATTCATCATATGCATTACTTCCTCATTAGCTCCACCGTGTAGTGGACCTTTTAAGCTTGCAATGGCCCCTGTGATTGCTCCATGAATATCAGACAAACTACTTGTAATGGTTCTTGCAGTAAACGTTGAAACATTAAAACTATGTTCAGCATATAAAATTAAAGATACATCAAAAGCTTTTACTATTTCTTTTTGTGGCACTTTTCCAAAACACATATAAAAAAAATTTTCAGCAAACGTTAATGTTTTTTTAGGTTTAATTATTTTTTTACCTTTTCTAATTCTATAAAAAGCAGCTAAAGCAGTTGGGGTTTTTGCAAATATCCTCAAAGCTTTTCTCATATTTGCTTCTGGCGAAGAGTCGATTGTTTCTTTATCTTCTAGCCCCATAACGCTAACAGCTGTTCTTGCCACATCCATTGGATGGGATTTCTTTGGCATGTGTTTGATTATTTCATATAAATTTTTTGTTAATTCTCTGTTGATTCTTTCTTCTTTTTCAAATTTTCTAAGTTGGATTGTATTTGGGAGATCTTTGTTAAGAATCAGATATGCAACTTCTTCAAATTTACAATATTCACATAAATCTTGAGCAGCATATCCTCGATAAGTAAGAGAATTAATTTCTGGCATTACTTTTGAAACTTCAGTTTCATCAACAACTATACCTAGTAAGCCTTTTTTTATATCATCACTCATTATTCATGTCCTTCTGTACTAAAATTATAAATTTTTTCATCTAATGAATTATATTTTTCATAATCAACTAATTCATATAGTCTTTTTCTCGTTTGCATTTTATCAATAATATTATTTTGATGTCCATTTGCATAAATGTCTCTTAATCCATCTTCTACATTTTTCATTGCTAATCTTTGTGTTGTTACAGGATAAATAACAATATTATATCCAAAATTTTCTAATTCTTTGTAATTAAATAATTTCGATTTACCAAATTCAGTCATATTAGCTAATAAATAGCCAGATAATTCTTTACGGACTTTTTCAAAATCTTTTTCATCTTTAAGAGCTTCTGGAAATATTATTTCAGCACCAGCATCAATATAAGCTTTGCATCTTTCAATCATTTTATCTATACCTTCAACACTCTTTGCATCTGAACGAGCAATAATTTTAAAATTTTGATCTTTTTTAGCAGTAATACATTCTTTAATTTTTTTCACCATAGCATCAGTTGAAATAAGTTCTTTATTATCAAGATGCCCACATCTTTTTTTCTCAATCTGATCTTCTAAATGAACACCTGTTATTCCAAATTCCTCAAATGTTTCTATAGTTTCTTTACAAGATTTAAATCCTGTGTCGATATCTACTATTGTTGGTAGATTTGTAACTCTAGAAATTAAATAAGATCTTGTACTAACATCTTGTAGAGTTGTTAAGCCAATATCAGGAAAACCAAGGTCATTGGCCATTACTCCACCAGATACATAAACAGCATCATATCCAATTTCCTCTATTAATTTTGCTGTTAGAGGATTGTAAGCACCTGGAACTCTTAATATTTTATTTGTTTTTAATTTTTGATCAAAATCTAATCTTTTTTGACTTGGCTCTTTTTCTACAAAGTGCATTAAAAAATTCCTTTTTTATTATTTTGTTTTAATTTACTTTTTTTTACTTCAATATTTAATTTATGAAGTTGGCCTGATTTTAAATTCTTTAAATTTTGTACTGTTTTTAAAAAACGATCACTTTCTTTTTTGTCTAAAATACCATTAGTTAAAGTTAAAAATTTATTTATATAATTTTTTCTGTTAAATGGTCTAGCTCCGTATGGATGTGCGTCTGCTCTATCTAGTTCTTCTGTTATCTTTTTTCCATTATTGAGTGTTACTACTACTTTGGCACCAAATGATTTATTTTTTGGATTTGGGTCGTGATATTTTTTTGTCCATTTTTTATCTTCATATGTTTTTATTGATCTCCAAATTTTGATTGTGCTTTTTCTATTAGCTCTAGCTTTTGTATAAGATTTGACATGATGCCAATCCCCATCTTCTAGTGCTACAGCAAATATGTACATTATAGAATGATCCAATGTTTCTCTACTTGCATTAGGATCCATTTTTTGAGGGTCATTAGCACCTGTTCCAATTACATAATGAGTATGATGACTTGTAAAAATATCAATTTTTTTAATTAGATTTAAACTAGGGATCTTTGTTTTTAATTTTTTAGCTAGATCTATCAGTGCTTGAGATTGATATTCTGCAGAATATTCTTTTGTATATGTCTCTAAAATGGCTTTTTTACTTTCACCTTTTTTTGGTAATGGGACTTTGTAGTTAGCTTTTTTACCATCTAATATTCTTGCTATTACACTATCTTCGCCTTCGTATATTGGACTTGGAGCACCTTCACCTCTCATAGCTCTATCTACAGCCTCGATTGCAAGTTTGCCTGCATGTGCAGGAGCATAAGCTTTCCAACTTGAAATTTCTCCTTTTCTAGATTGTCTTGTAGATATTGTTGTATGTAATGACTGTTGAACAGATTGATAAATAGTTTCAGTGTTTAATTTTAACATTGTTCCTAATCCTGCAGCTACACTAGGACCTAAATGAGCAATGTGGTCTACTTTATGCTTATGCAAACAAATACCTTTAACTAAATTTACCTGAACTTCATAAGCAGTAATTATTCCTCTTAGTAAATCTAATCCACTTTTTTTGTTTTGTTGTGCAACGCTTATAAGTGGAGGTATGTTGTCACCAGGATGACTATAATCTGCAGCTAAAAAGGTATCATGAAAATCTAATTCTCTAACTGCAGTTCCATTAGACCACGCTGCCCATTCGCAATCAAATTTAAATTTTGAGTTTACACCAAATATAGTAGCACCATTTTTTCTAGAATGCTTTAATGCCATCTCTCTAGATGAGATTACTGGCTTTCTATTTAATGAAGCAATTGCAACTGAAGCGTTATCAATTATTCTATTGATAACCATTTCTATAGCATCTTTATTTAATTTAACATTATCACTAGCGATCTCAGCTATTTTCCATGCTAGCTGTTTCTTCTTAGGAAGATGAATATTTGATGGGTATACTTTAATTGTATGTAATAACAAAATAACTCCAATTTTGATTTTTTGTTTTAATAGTTAA
>QCDE01000002.1 GCA_003281005.1 Pelagibacteraceae bacterium AG-349-O05 | reverse complement strand
ATTTATGCTTCACTATAATTTTCCTCCTTTTTCAGTTGGAGAAACTGGAAGAATTGGAACAGGTAGAAGAGAAATTGGCCATGGTAAATTAGCTTGGAGAGCAATTAACTCTTCACTACCAACCAAAGAAGCATTTCCATATACTTTTAGAGTAGTTTCAGAGATTACAGAGTCTAATGGTTCTTCTTCAATGGCTACTGTTTGTGGAACTTCTTTAGCATTAATGGATGCTGGAGTACCAATAAAAGAACCAGTTGCTGGTATTGCAATGGGATTAATTAAAGAAGGAGATGATTTCAGCGTTCTTTCAGACATTCTAGGTGATGAAGATCATCTTGGTGACATGGACTTTAAAGTTGCTGGAACTAAAGATGGAATTACTTCTCTCCAAATGGATATCAAAATCACAGGTATTACATTTGAAATTATGGAGCAGGCATTAAGCCAAGCCAAAGATGGAAGAGTTCATATTTTGGGAGAAATGAACAAAGTATTATCAGCTTCAAGATCTGATGTTGGAAAACACACCCCAAAAATGGAACAAGTTAATGTAGATAAAAAGGACATTGCTGCTGTAATTGGAAAAGGTGGTGCAACGATCAGAGAGATAGTTGAAAAGTCAGGTGCAAAAGTAGATGTAAATGATGAAGGTGTAGTAACTGTTTCTGCTCCAGATGAAGAGTCTAGAAACATTGCGATGCAAATGATTAAAGATATCACTGCAAAAGCTGAATTAAATAAAATTTATTCAGGTAAAGTAATGAAGATTATGGAGTTTGGTGCATTTGTTAATTTCTTAGGAAAACAAGATGGACTTGTTCATATCTCAGAACTTGCAGATAAAAGAGTAGCTAAAGTTACTGATGTTGTAAAAGAAGGTGACGAAGTAAAAGTTAAAGTTATTGGTTTTGATAGAGGAAAAGTCAAACTTTCTATGAAACAAGCTGCTGAGTAATATAGCTCAATTTAAAATTATAAACCCTTGGAATGAGAATTCTGGGGGTTTTTTAACTAAATTTAAAAATATTTAGGTAATATTCTTTGGATCTGGCATCCCAACCTTGTTATATCCAGCATCTACATAGTGAATTTCACCAGTAACACCATTTGCAAGGTCACTCAATAGATATAACGCTGAATTTCCAACATCATGGATATCTACATTTCTCTTAAGGAAAGAATGGTCTTCATTCCATTTATATAAGAATTTTGCGTCTCCAATTGCAGAGGCGGCCAATGTCTTGATAGGTCCAGCACTTATAGCATTTACTCGCATACCTTTGGCTCCCAAGTCTCTTGCTAAATACTTAACACTTGCCTCAAGAGCTGATTTACAAACACCCATTACGTTATAATTTGGAATTGCTTTAGTAGACTCGTAAGTTAAAGTTAACAAACTTCCACCTTGTTTCATTACATTTGAAGCTTCTTTTGCTACTTCAGTAAATGAAAAGCATGAGATTAACATACTTCTTAAAAAGTTTTCTCTAGTCGTATTTAAATATTCACCTGATAACTCTGATTTATCAGAGAAAGCAACTGCATGAACTACAAAATCAATTTCACCCCATTCAGATTTTATATCTTTAAATAATTTTACTACTTCTTCCTTTTTTTCAACATCACAACTAAATGTAACGTTTGAATTTAATTTTTCTGCTAAAGGAACTACTCTTTTTTTTAAAGCGTCACCTAAATATGTAAATGCTAATTCAGCCCCTGCTTCAGCAAGTTTTTGAGATATACCCCAGGCAATAGATCTTTCATTAGCAACACCCATGATTAATCCTTTTTTACCTTTCATTAAACTCATAAACTAAACCTTTTCAAAAATTAAAGTAGCATTAGTTCCACCAAAACCAAAGCTATTTGACATTACTGTATTTAAAGTTGCTCCTGTTTCAGTTTTGGAGACTATAGGAAACTTTTTAGCATCATCATCCATATCAGTAATATTTGCAGAACCTGTAATGAAATTATTCTTCATCATTATTAAACAATAAATTGCTTCATGTACTGAAGCTGCCCCTAAAGGATGACCTGATAAAGATTTTGTTGAACTTATTTTTGGAATGTCTTCTCCAAAAGTTTCTTTTATAGAGTTAAGTTCAGTTATATCTCCAACAGGAGTGGATGTTCCGTGAGTATTAATGTAATCAATTTTATTTTTAGCAGTTGCCATTGCCATTTTCATACATCTAACAGCACCTTCACCTGATGGCGCTACCATATCGTATCCATCTGAGGTTGCTCCATAACCAGTTAATTCTGCGTATATTTTAGCCCCTCTAGCTTTAGCATGTTCGTATTCTTCAAGTACTAATACGCCTGCACCACCTGCAATTACAAACCCATCTCTAGTTTTATCATAAGCTCTAGACGCAGATTGTGGAGTGTCATTATATTTTGATGATAAAGCTGTCATAGCATCAAACATTGCTGTCATTGCCCAATGAATTTCTTCACTACCACCTGCAAAAACAACATCCTGTTTACCCATTTGAATTAATTCCATAGAATTTCCTATGCAATGTCCACTAGTTGCACATGCAGAACTCATTGTGTAGTTAGTTCCTTTAATTTTAAATGGTACAGCAAGTGTTGCAGAAGCAGTACTGGCCATAGTCCTAGGAACAATAAAAGGTCCCATTAATTTTGGTGTCTTCGCTCTAGTTTTATCTGCTGCTAGAATTACATTTTCGATTGATGGACCACCAGAGCCCATTACAATTCCAGTTTTAAAATTACTTACTTCACTTTCTTCTAATCCAGAGTCTTTAATAGCTTCTTTCATTGCAATATAATTGTAAGCTGAGCCTGATCCCATAAATCTAATTGTTTTTCTATCTATATGATCCTCAAGTTTAATATTTGGTTTACCATGAACATGGCTTTTCAGGTTATGCTCTTTATATTCTTCAGCATAAGAAATTCCTGATTTTGAATTTAATAAAGATTGATGAACTTCTTCTTGATTATTACCCAAGCATGAAACTACTCCTAAACCTGTAATAACTACTCTTCTCATTACTTAAATAACCCCACTTTTAAACTTTCTGCTGAATATATTTTTTTATTATCTGCAAGAACAATTCCATTCGCAAGCCCAACTGTTGTTCCTCCAGGAGACATAATTTTTTTCATATCTATTTCATATCTTACATTTTTTACACTCTGTAATACTTCGCCTGTAAATTTCACAGTACCCACTCCTAGAGCTCTTCCTTTTCCAGGATTTCCTTGCCAACCTAAAAAAAAACCTACCAGTTGCCACATAGCATCTAAACCTAGGCAACCTGGCATAACTGGATCTTTTTTAAAATGACAATCAAAAAACCAAAGATCATCTTTAATATCCAATTCAGCTTTTAAAGAGCCTTTATTAAACGCTCCATTATTTTCATTGATTTCCGTTATTCTGTCAAACATAAGCATTGGCGGTAGTGGTAATTTTGCATTACCAGGACCAAAAAGATCACCATTCCCACAAGTTATTAGATCATCATAGGTGTATGAGTTTTTTTTCATATTCGAGCACCCTTAATACTTGATTTAATCCTAATATAATATAATAAAACAGTATATTTTTATTCATACTTTAGAATTATTATAAAAAACAATGCCAAAAAACTGTAATTTTATTGAAAAATTAAGAGAAGTTGGGCTTCGACCGACCAAGCAAAGAATAAAAATGTGTGAAGTTTTGTATAATAGAGAAAAAACTTTCCATTTCACAATTAACGATCTTGTTAAAATGATATCTGAAAAAATGAATGAAAAGATATCTCTAGCCACAGTTTATAACACAGTTCATGCATTTGAAAAAAAAGGATATTTAAAAGAAATTTCAATCGATAGTCAAAAAAGTTATTTTGATACAAACACATCAGCACATCATCATTTTTTTGATGAAGATACGCATGAGCTAATTGATTGTGATGAAAGCGATATAGACAAAATAAATATTAGAAAAAATATTACAGGAAAAAAAATAAATTCCGTTGAAGTGTTAGTTAGAGTTGCGAGTGATAATCAAACTCAAAAATAATTTAATTAAATCATACACTTAAAATCTACATTATAATAATTCTAAACTATTGACATACTGTAAATATTCATTATATGGTTTGTTAATCATTAAAAAGGAGAAAAAATGTCTTTAAAAGGAAGTAAAACAGAAGAAAATTTAAAAGAAGCGTTTGCTGGTGAAAGTCAAGCAAACAGAAGATATCTTTATTTTGCACAAAAAGCTGACATAGAAGGTTACAATGATGTAGCTGCAGTTTTTAGATCAACAGCCGAAGGTGAGACTGGTCACGCACATGGTCATTTGGAGTATCTAGAAGAAGTTGGTGATCCAGGAACTGGTATGCCAATTGGTGAAACAAAAGCAAATTTAGCTTCAGCAGTACAAGGCGAAACTCATGAGTATACGGATATGTACCCTGGTATGGCTAAAACAGCAAGAGAAGAAGGCTTTGAAGAAATTGCTGACTGGTTTGAAACTTTAGCTAAAGCTGAAAAATCACACGCTGGTAAATTTCAAAAAACTTTAGAGTCTATTAGCTAATCAAATTTATTAGTGGGCTACTAACGCCCACTAAAAAAAATTCGAATTTCAAAAAACTTAATTATATGAGCAAAGAAGGAAGTTTAGGTGCACCTATACGACATCCTATAGATTTTGAGCATCCTGATTTTTTAAATCCTGAAAAATTAGATGCTGAAATGAGAAGAGTGTTTGATATTTGTCATGGATGTAGAAGATGTTTTAATCTTTGCGATTCATTTCCAAGGCTATTTGATATGATAGATGAGTCTAAAAATGAGGATGTTGAAAGCTTATCTAGCGATCAATTTGCCCCTGTTGTTGATGCATGCACTCTATGTGATATGTGCTTTATGACTAAATGCCCATATGTTCCACCTCATGATTTTGATTTAGATTTTCCACATTTAATGCTGAGATATAGAACAGCTCAAAAAAAATTAGGTAAATTACCAAGCGTACCACAACAATTAGCCCAAATAGACCGAAACGCTAAAATTGGTGTGTTATTCTCAAAAATAGTTAATTGGGCCTCAAATATTAAAAATAAATTGATCAGAAAAATCTTAGAAATAATTACTGGAATAGATAAAAGGGTTCAATTACCAACATACAACTCCGAAACTTTTTCAAATTTCTTTAAAAAAAATAAAGATAAAATTAATTATGAAATATCTTCTAAAGGAAGAAAAGTTGTGATTTATTCAACTTGTTTTGTAAATTTTAATAAAAAAAATACTGGTGTTGCTACTTTAAAAGTTTTGAAAAAAAATGGTGTAGAGGTGCAGGAGGCCTATCCTGGTTGTTGCGGAATGCCATTTCTAGAGCAAGCAGATCTACCAAAAGTTGTTGAACAAGCGAAAAAAGTTTCTAAGGATTTAATCAAATGGATTGATAAAGGATATAAAGTAGTAACTTTAACAGCAAGTTGTGGATTGATGTTAAAATTCGAATGGCCTTTGTTACTACCAAATGATGAAAAAATTAAAAAATTATCTGCAAATGTTATGGATATTGACGAGTATGTGGTTGATATTTCAAACAACGAGGGATTAGAAGAAGGATTAAATGAGATTGATGGAGGAGTAACTGTACATCAGGCCTGTCATGCTAGAGCACAGAATATGGGTAATAAAGCGAGAGATATGTTAAAATTGATACCAAACATTAAAATTGATGTGGTTGAAAGATGTGCAGGTCATGGAGGAACTTTTGGAGTAATGAAAGAAACTCATGATTTAGCAAATAAAGTTGGGAGACCTACAGCTAGACAAATTAAAACTAAAAATAATAAGTATATGGCTTCTGATTGTCCTTTAGCTGGCAAACATTTAAAACAGTTAGAAGTTGATACAAATATATCTAATGATGAGGCACTACATCCTATCGAATTAATGGCAAAAAGTTATAATTTGTGAGCATGCCTAGAGAAAAAAGAGAAATCCAAAAAGAAGATATCTTGCCTCTAGATGTTTATATAGGGAAGAGACGTGAACTAAGAAAAAATATTGTTGATTATAAAAAAAATAGAAGAGTTGCTTTAGGTCCTTATGCTACTTTTTATTTTGAAAGTTATGAAACAATGTTAGCTCAAGTTCAAGAAATGCTATACATTGAAAAAGGTGGTGATGAACAACTGCATGATGAGCTATCTGCGTACAATCCTTTAATACCTAACGGAAAAGAGCTTACAGCAACTTTAATGTTTGAAATAGATAATCCTATTTCAAGAGCGGCGTTTCTTGGAAAAGTTGGTGGAATAGAAGAAACAGTATTTATGAAAATAAATGGTGAGAAAATTAAAGCAGTTCCAGAGGAAGATGTAGATAGAACTTCTAGTGAAGGAAAAGCTTCTTCAGTACAGTTTATTCATTTTAATTTTACTGATGATCAAATAAAAAAATTTAAATCTGATAGTTCAGAAATTGAGCTTGGTATTGATCACAAAGAATATTCTCACAGCACAAAATTATCAAAAGAAAATATAGCCTCTTTATCTACTGATTTTAGTTAATTTAGTCCCCAAATATTATTTGTTTTAATCCAACCTTCAAATTCTTCTGATGTAATTTTACACCAATTTTGTTCACATTTTTCTATAATTAATAATCTTCCCTCTTTTATTTGAGCAATTGGTTTAGCAAAAGATGTAGGTTTTTTAAATAAAACTTTATCTTTCGTAGCTATTACAGAATTACTTTTTTTTAACTGAGAGATATGAATCCACCCACTGTTATTTTTTAAATCTATAATACGCCTGAAATTCTCTTTTTTATCGATTTGTTTTAATGGAAGATTTAATTTTTGATAAACGTATTTAATATCAGACTCAAAACTTGGTCCATAGCGAACATTTACTTTATTTTTTTTAAGAGAGACAAAAATTTCATTAGCAAACGAAATGTGAGTAAAAAATAACAAAAAAAATACTACATAAATTTTTTTTATTATTAGTTGCACAAGCATTTTCTTCTTTTATTAATTTTTGCTTTTCTGAAATTTAAATTTAATAGATCTAGGATTAGAATGTATCCATTTAAATTTTGACCAATATTTAATATTTTTTTTAAAACTTCATTGGCTTGTAACGTACCTATTATTCCTGCAACGGTTCCTAAAATTCCCTCATATTCACAATTTAAAATTTCATCAGATATTGTTTCTTCTTGATAAAAACATCTTAAGCAAGGATCTTTTTTGTTGGTAAAATTAAAAGTAAAAATGTGTCCATCAAACTTACTTATAGCACCAGTGACTAGAAATTTTTTATATTTTAGACTTAAATCATTTATTAAAAATTTACTTTCAAAGTTATCAGTCCCATCAACAATATAATCATAATTTTTAATAATTTTTTCAAATGTAGTTTTATTTAATTTTAAATTAAAAATATTTATTTTTGTCTTTGGATTAATTCTATTTAATTTTTTTTTTGCAATCTTTACTTTTGATTGATTTATATCTTTTTCATCATAAAGACCTTGTCTGTGGATATTAGAGAGGCTTACAGTATCATGATCTGCAATCCCAAGTGTACCAATACCCGATCTAGTTAAAAATTCTGCTACTGGACAACCTAGACCACCCATACCAACTATCAAGACTTTTGAAGATAAAATTTTTTTTTGACCTGTCGCCCCAATATTTTTAAGAATTATTTGTCTTGAGAATTTCTCTATTTCTTTTTTGTTTAAATTCTTGCTCATTTTCCTGTTGAGCCAAACCCACCCTCTCCTCTAATTGTTTCTGGTAGATCATCAGTTTCCTCGAGATTCATTTTAATTACAGGAGTTAAAATCATTTGTGCTATTCTATCCTTATTATTTATCAAGAAATCATTTTTCCCGTGATTAAATAGAATTATTTTTATTTCTCCCCTGTAATCACTATCAATAGTTCCAGGTGTATTTAAAACACTTATACTGTTTTTTGCAGCTAAACCAGATCTTGGTCTTATTTGGATTTCAAAATCACTTGAAAATGCAACAGCAAGCCCTGTTGGAACTAAACATGATGAGTTTGGTTTAAGATTGATGGGTTCTTTTACTAATGCCATCAAATCCATGCCAGATGCACCTTCTGTTTTGTAAGCGGGTAATTCAACCGCAGGGTCTAACTTTTTGATAAGAACTTTTGCCATTAATTTAATTGATCAATTATTCTATCAACTATTTCATCAGAAATTCCAGATTTTTTTTTATATGAAAGTTTTTCTTTTTTAAAGTCTTTATTTTTATAATGAATTGTTACCTCATTATAATCAGAATTAAATCCTATATATTTATTTGATACATCATTAGAAATTATCCAGTCACAATTTTTTTTGTTTAATTTTTCCTCTGCATTTTTATCGATCTCATTAGTTTCTGCTGCAAATCCTATTACAAGTTCAGGTCTCATAGAGTTATGATTAGACACATAATGAAGTATATCTACATTCTTTTCTAAATTTAAGTTTAGGTTTTCTCGTTTTTTAATTTTATTTTCATACTTTTTGTTAATTTTAAAATCAGCTACCGCAGCAGAAAAAATTGCAACATCAACAGGTAAATTTTCTTGAGTAGCAACTAACATTTCATCTGCTGTTTCAACTTTTATAAGATTAATATCTTTAGTTATTTCAAGATTAGTTGGACCTGATATTAATGTTGTATCAAAACCTTTTTTGGATAATGATTTTGCTAATTCATATCCTTGTTTGCCACTTGATTTATTTGTAATAAAACGAACTGGATCTATGTACTCATTAGTTGGACCTGCTGTAACTAATGCTTTAAATTTTTTGTTATTTTTTTGAGTTAAGAAATATTTATCAACTTCTTCAGCAATTACTGATGGGTCTGACATTTTACCCTCTCCATATTCACCACATGCCATATCACCAACCTCTGGACCTATTAGTTTATATCCAAACCCTTTTAATTTTTTTATATTTGTTTTAGTAGTTGGATGCTCCCACATTCTTACATTCATTGCTGGTGCTAAAATAATGTCTTTATTTGATGCCAAAACAACAGTGGATGCTAAATCATCAGTTGTTCCTTGAGCCAGTTTCGAAATTGTATTTGCCGTTGCAGGTGCAATTACAATTATATCTGCCCATCTTGAAAGTGAAATATGATCCATTTCAGCCTCATTTTCTAAACTAAATAAATCACTATAAACTTTACCTTGAGAAAGTGATGTTATTGAAAGCGGAGTTACAAACTCTTTTGCACTTGTTGTAAGAATTGTCTTTATTTCTGCACCATTCTTTTTAAAAAGCCTAATTGTTTCAAGACTTTTATAAGCAGATATTCCTCCACAGATAATAAATAGTATTTTTTTATTTAACAAATTTTTCATCTGCAGAATTAAAATACTATAAGGCCAAAAATTACAAGAAGTAATAAACCAATAATAGATTGATTTCTAAATGCTATCATTTCTGATTTCTTATCATTCAGAGCGGTGTAAGAATTTGAATTTTGTGGAATTTGACCACTAGCTAAAAACGTTAATGCTTGATTTGCTTTATCCATAATCTCAGGAAATTCTGGTAAACGTTTAATCACTTCAGATGTATTTTTTAAAGTTTCATTTAAATTATTAATTGGATCTTTTGTTTCTTTAAGCCAATTTTCTAGTACAGGCTTTGAAGTTGTCCAAATATTTGTGTTTGGATTTAACTTTCTTGCCACACCTTCAACAACAACCATAGTTTTTTGCAACATTAATAATTGAGGTTGAGTTTGCATATTAAACTTTTCTGTTACATCAAACAATTGTTTGAGCAATTTACCTCCTGAAATATCTTTTACTTCTTGACCAAATATAGGCTCACCAATTGATCTCAAAGCTTGAGCTAGATCATCGATTGGTACTTCTTTTGGAACTAATCCGGCCACTAAGTGAACTTCAGCTACTTTACGATAATCTCTTTGAATAAATCCAAATAAAATTTCTGCTAAAAACCTTTTACTAAGTTTGTCTAACCTGCCCATAATCCCAAAATCTATAGGTACAATTTGGCCACTATTATCAACAAAAATATTTCCTTGATGCATATCTGCATGAAAAAAACCATCTCTTACAGCATGTCTTAAAAAATGTTGGATAATATCTTCAGCTATTTTATTAGTATCTAAATTTCTTTTCTTTAGCTCTTCAGCTTCTCTTATCGAAATTCCATCTATCCAATCCAAAGTCATTACATTTTCACTAGTAAAATTCCAATAAATTTCAGGAACTTTAAATCCAGCATCATTTTTAGTGTTTTCAGCATATTCATTAGCCGCAGCAGCTTCGAATCTTAAATCCATTTCAAGATTAGTTATTTCTTTAAGTAAAAAAACAACTTCAACAAGTTTTAATCTTTTTGTTTTTTTTACAAATGATTCAATGATAAATGCAAATAACATCATTGCATCTATTTCTTCATTGAATATTTTTTTTATATTTGGTCTTAAAATTTTTATTGCTACATCTTTAATTGTTCCATTATCATTTATTTTTGCTTTATGAACTTGTGCAATTGAGGCAGCAGCAACTGGTTCACTTAAATCAATTATTGAATTAAATGCATCAACTCCAAGATCCTCTTTAATAATTTCTTTTGCTTCATGAATTGAAAAAGGGGGTAATCGATCTTGAAGTTTTTCTAGCTTTAAAGATAATTCTTCTCCGATTATATCTGGTCTAGTAGCAAGAAATTGACCAAGTTTGATGAAAGTTGTACCCATAGATTCTAATGACCTAGATAGTCTTTCACCATCATCCTCAATTAAATTACTTTGTTTCTTTTTTTCAAATGAAATAGATAAAATTTGGAATAATATTGTTACAGCTAAAGGAGGTTTTTTAAATTTTGATGCAATTTTTAAAATATCTGATTTTGCAATTTTTCTTCCTAATTTAAATAAAGTAATAAGTTTTTTAATCATTAAATTTTCCAACCACTATGAATTGAAACAATGCCACCAGAAAGATTTCTATAAGAACATTTATGAAAATTATTTTTTTCCATCAACTCTATTAATTCATCTTGATTTATAAATTGTTCAATACTTTTGATTAAATATTCGTAAGGTTCTTTTTCTCCAACTACAAACTGACCAATAATAGGGATGAGTTTTGAATAATTTTTATATACAAAGTCAAGATTTGAATTTTGAATCTTAGAAAATTCCAGACATAGATAGCGTCCTCCAGGCTTTAAAACTCTATAGGCTTCTGAAAGTGCTTTATTTAAATTTTTTGTATTTCTTAGCCCAAAGCTAATAGTGTAATAATCAAATGAATTGTCTGTTATTGGTAATTTTTCTGCTGGAGAAATAACCCATTTTACATTTTTGTAATTAGATAATTTTTGCTTTCCTTGACTAACCATTCCTTTATTAGGGTCTACACAAGTAATTTCAGCCTCTTTATTTGTGCTATCTAAAAATAACTTTCCAACATCCCCCGTCCCACACGCAACATCTATTAATTTTCTGTTAACTCTCGGATTCATCATATTGATTAAACTTTTTTTCCAATATCTATGTACACCCATAGACATAAAGTCATTCATCAAGTCATATTTGTTGTAGACCTGATTAAACACATTTTCTACAAGTCCTTTTTTATTTTGAAGATTTTGTTGCATAAAAAAATATATATTGAATATAGTATCAAATGCCAGAATTACCAGAAGTAGAAATTGTTAGACAATCCCTTCATAAAAAGATCAAAAAAAAAAGCATAAAAAAAGTAATAATCAGAAACAGGAATTTAAGGTTTAAAATACCAAGTGATTTTGAAAGTTTTGTTAAAAATAAAAAAATAATTGAAGTTAATAGATTTTCTAAATATTTGATTATCCATTTTCAAAATGAAGATTATTGTTTAATCCATTTAGGAATGTCAGGAACAATTCATATTCTTGATAAGAAAAAGCCTCTAAAATTTACGAATACTAGTTTTTATCATTCACCTTTTTTACCTAAAAAACACAATCATGCAGAGTTTGTATTTGATAGCTTGAAAGTAATTTATAATGATCCAAGACGTTTTGGATTTTTTGAAATAATTAAAAATTATCAAGATCTACAGAGAAGATTTAAATCAATGGGACCTGAGCCATTTAGTGACAAATTTAACTTAAATTATGTAGTTAATTATTTTAAGAAAAAAAATAAGGATATAAAAAGTTTCTTACTTGATCAGAGATTTGTTTCTGGAATAGGTAATATTTATGCAAGTGAAATTCTTTTCGCTAGTAAAATAAATCCATTTAAAAAGGCAAAAAGACTTAACAAAAATGAATGTTTAAATATTATTTTAAATTCTAAGAAAATACTTCAAAAGGCAATTAATAAGGGAGGTTCAAGTATAAGAGATTTTAAAGATATTTCAGGTAACAAAGGTAACTTTCAAAAAGAGTTTAAAGTTTATCAGCAAGACGGCACTGGTTGTAAGCGTACGCAGTGCAAGGGTATTATAAAAAAAAAAATAACATCAAATAGATCAACTTTTTTTTGTATTTCTTGTCAAAAATAGTTAAATATTTAGTTGACCACTTTAAATTCTCAAGTTATACCCCTGCGCAGATGGCAAACACAAAATCAGCAATTAAGAGAATTAGAAGAATTTCTAAACAAACAACGGTAAATAAAGCTAGAAAGAGCAGGTTTAGAAACGCTCTTAAGAAAATGAACCTTCTAATTGATGATAAAAAGAAAGATGAAGCTCTTAAATTTCTACCAAAGTTAAACTCTGAGTTGATGAAGATTGCAAAAACAGGAATAATAAAAAAACAAAATGCTTCTAGAAATGTTTCTAGAATAACAAAAAAAATTGCTGCAATCTAAACGTTAGTTTAAATTTTAAAACAACTCCTGATATCCACATTATATATTTAAGTTTTGTATTAAGTTACTATATTTAGATTTAGTAAATATTTGGATTATCATCATTCAATCTATATTTGATTCAATCTATATTCGATTCAATTTATAATTTTAAATTTAAGTTTAATTTAGAATTTGTTTTTTAAAATATAAATCACAATCATAGATTTTATTTTTTTTTAAATTTCTTTATTAACTTGTTGCAAATTTTTTTAAATAGTTCTAACTGAGATTTCCCCTTAAGTTATGAATAAATTAACAAATACAAAAAATATTAATAATTTTTCTTCTGAAAGTTTCGAATGGAAGCAAGTACAGAATGAAATGAAAAATAAACTAGGCTTAGAAGTTTATGAGAGCTGGTTAAAAAAAATTTCTTTTGTTGAGGAATTCAATAATTACTTATTATTATCAGTTCCAACAAGATTTATTAGAGATTGGATTACATCAAGGTATTTAGACCAAATATTAAAAATAATTAAAGTTTATAAAAAAGACGTTATTAGGATTGAGTTCAAAATAGTTGAAAAAGCTCAAGATATCGCTTTAAAAGAAAATAGTATTAAGGAGAATAATACTAATGAAAATGTTTCATTTATAAAAGATTCTTATCTTCAGTATAATCGAATTGATCCAAATAAAAGATTTGATAATTTTATTACAGGTTCAAGTAACAAATTAGCTTACGAAGCTTCTTTAAAAGTTTCAGAAAATAAATCTCATTATAATCCTCTTTATATTTATGGTGGTGTTGGAATGGGAAAAACTCACTTATTAAATTCAATAGGTTTAGAGCTAAAAAAAAATAATAAAGTAATGTTTATTTCAGCTGAACGTTTTATGTATCAGTTTGTAAAATCAATCAAATCAAATGACATGGTAAAGTTTAAAGAATATTTTAGAAACACAGATATTTTATTAATCGATGATATCCAATTTATAAGTGGAAAAGAAGCCATGCAGGAGGAGTTCTTTCATACATTTAATGCATTACTTGATAAGGGATCTCAAATAATTTTATCAGCTGATAGAGCACCAAATAAATTATCAAGGATTCAAGAAAGAATTAAATCAAGATTTTCTGGCGGATTAGTTGTTGATATTCAAAAGCCAGACCTTGAGCTAAGAAAAAAAATAGTTGAAAAAAAAACTGAAGAATTAAATGCTTTGTATTCTGAACAATTACAAGTTTCTAGAGAAATTGAAAATTTCATAAGTAATGAAATAACTGGAAGTGTAAGGGAATTAGTTGGTGCAATAAACAGAGTTGTTTCATTTTCAAGAATTTATAACAAAGTTCCAAATCTTGCCGAAACTAAAGTAGTTTTAAAGGACTTATTAAATTTAGCAGAAAATAAGGTTACAATAGATCTAATTCAGACAATTGTTTGTAAGTTTTTCAAAATCAGCAAAAATGAAATGTTATCATCAAGAAGATCAAGATATTTAGTAAGACCTAGGCAAACAGCAATTTATTTAACTAAAATTTTGACTTCTAAATCATTACCTGAAATTGGAAGAGAATTTTCTAATCGAGATCATACAACAATAATTCATTCAGTAAAAACTATTGAAAAGATAAAAGAAAAAGATCCTGAGATGGTTGATAATATAAATAAATTAAAAAACCAGATTTTATATAATAATAAAGAAAATGAAATTTAACGTTAATCAACAGGATCTTCAGCAAGCTTTAAATTATTGCCAAGGGGTTATTGAGAAAAGAAGCACACTACCAATTCTTTCAAATATTTTGTTAGATGCAAGTAATTCAAAACTTACTATTACAGCAACTGATCTAGATTTAATATTTATACACCAGTTAAATAATGTAGAAATATTAGAGGAGGGAAAAACAACTACAACTTCCTCAATAATGTATGATATTATAAGAAAGTTTAATTCAGGAAAAAAAATAAATCTTTCTCTAACAGAAATTAGTAAATTACAAGTAGAGTCTGAAAAATCCATTTTTAATTTGAATTGTATAAGTGCAACAGAGTTCCCACTGACAGATGAAAATTTTAATCAAAATGAATTTATAATAAAATCAAAACAACTTTTGAAATTATTAAATAAGTGTAAATTTTCAGTTTCTAATGATGAAACAAGACATTATCTAAGTGGTATTTATTTCCACCAAACGGAAGTTGAAGATAAAAATTATTTAACAGCAGTTGCAACTGATAGTCATAGAATGTCTATTTCAAAAATTAGATTAGAGGAAAAAATTGATTTTGATCCAATAATTTTACCTAAAAAAACAATTTTTCAACTTTGTTCTTTATTAGATAGCTATGACGGAGATGTAAAAGTTTCAAATATGAAATCAAAAATAAAATTTGAATTAAATAATAGTATTTTAATTTCAAAACTTATTGATGGAAAATTTCCTAATTATATTCAAGTTATACCTAAAAATAATCAAAAAAAATTAGAAATAGACTTAAAATTATTTTTAAACTCGGTTGATAGAGTAGCATCTGTTTCATTAGATAAAAAAGATGGTGTGAAATTCAATTTATCTAAAGACACTTTAGATCTGTCAGTAAATAATACTAACAGTGGTGATGGTAAAGAAACTTTAACTGTAAAGTTTGATCATGATTTAGAGATAAGTTTTAACTCTAGATATTTGATAGATGTTGCATCACAACTAGATGGAGACAGAGTTGAAATTTTCTTTAATGATACTGGTTCACCAGCACTAATAAAAGATCCGGGTGATTTTGATAGTATTTTTGTTGTTATGCCTATGAAGGGTTAATTAATTAAATCTAACTCTGAATAAATATTTTTTTCAAGAATTTGAATAAAATTTTCCTTTGTTAACCCAGAAGGAATTGGTTTTAGAATAGAGATTGTAATCGTTTTATTAGATTTTATTTTACCTTTTTTAGGCCACACATATCCAGAATTAATTGCAACTGGCTGACAAGTAACATTTAGCTCTTCATAAATTCTCGAAGCACCTTTTTTAAAAGGTGGTCTTTCATCTGGAAGAACTCTAGTTCCTTGAGGAAAAATAATTAAAGGTCTATTAGAGGTAGCCATCATTTTTGAAATATCATCAAAAAAACCCAAGTTATCTTTTGTAACTTTGTTTCTTTTTATTGAAATCGATCCTATTTTTTTTAAGTACCAACCAAATATTGGAATTAACAATAATTCTTTTTTTAGAATAAACACTGGTGAGTTAAAGATTGTTTGTAAATAAAAAGTTTCAAACATTGATTGATGAGATGCTGCTATAAAAAATTTTTCATTATTAATAATATTTTCTCCTCCTTTGATTGAAATTTTTACTGAAAGAACAAACCTTAAACAAAAACTGGCCCAATGGCCCATTAATTTACCTCCCATCAAAACAACCTGTTTAGGCAAAAAAAATGATGGTAAAAAAATTATCGAAATAAAAATGATTCCAGTGAAAAACAATATTGAAAATAAAAAGTTTCTTATCATTTTTGTCAAAAGCTAAATTATATCTTTATGCTTTTGTCTTTTTCTTATTACTTTAATTTTTGATCCCTTTATTAATAATTCTATTGGTTTAGGTCTTAAATTATAATTTGAGCTAAGTGACATTCCATAAGCTCCCACATCACATATTGCTATTAAATCTTTTTCATTCAATACTTGAAATTTTTTTAATGTAACAAATTTATCTGTACTTTCACAAATAGGACCTACAAATTCATATGGTTTTTTAGATTTTTTGTTAGATTTTGTAACAGGTAAGGTTTTATGATACGCACCATACAAAGCAGGTCTCATTAAATCGTTCATTGCGGCATCTAAAATTATAAATTTTTTACTTTCGCTATCTTTTATATAGATTATTGTTGAAACTAATGTCCCGGTGTCGCCAACAATTGATCTACCTGGCTCAAATATAATTTTAACTTTATATTTTTTTAAAAATTTAAGAATAGCTGTATTGTATTTTTTATAATTAAGTTTTTTATTTTTATCAGTGTAAGTAATGCCCATACCTCCACCTAAATCTATAAATTCAAATTTATGATTTGTTTTATTGAGAATTTGACTGACAGCTTTAAGCATTTTTTCATAAGGTTTATAGTCTAAAATTTGACTGCCTATATGAACACTTAGACATTTTAAATCAATATTTTTTGAATTCTTACAATAATTTATAATTTCATAGAATGTATTTTTATTTACACCAAATTTATTTTCTTTTTTCCCAGTTGATATTTGACTTAATGTTTTTGCATCGGTATTTGGGTTTAGTCTTACACCAATTTTTACTCTTTTATTTTTTGATTTTGCTATTCGATTTATTTCTTTTATTTCACTTAAAGACTCAGCGTTAATAAGCAAAATTCTTTTATCAATAGCAAAGCTGATTTCACTTGTTGTTTTACCAACACCAGAAAATACTATTTTTCTTGGATTAATTCCTGCTTTTAGTGCTATCATCAACTCTCCTAATGAAACAACATCAGCACCTAATCCAAATTTTTTAATTTCTCTAATTATATTTACATTTGTATTGGATTTTACTGCAAAGCAGATCAAAGGTGAAAAGGAACTAAAGATTTTCTTAAAATTATTAATATTTTCTTTTAATTTAGAATAGGAGTAAGAATAAAATGGAGTTCCAAATTTATTTGCAATTTTTTGGAGACTAATTTTTTCTATTGTTAATTTTTTGTTAATGTATTTCATTAAGTTTTAAACAATGGATCGCATTTTTCATCTTCATTAGTCGAGTATTTAGGACAACCTTTTTTTCCACATGACGTTAATAAAACTGATATTAATAATATAAATAAAATTTTTTTAATCATTTTTTTTATATTTTATAATCATTTTTTTAATATTATCAAAAGCTGTTCCACCATAAGATTTTTTTGAATTTATAGAATTCATTAAATTAAATATTTTTAAAACTTTATCATCAAGTTTTGGTTCAATTTTTCTCAATTCTTCCAATGTTAATTCATTTAATTTCTTTTTTCTTTTTTCAGCAAAATTAACTATAGCTGCAGTTTTTTGATATGCTTTTCTAAAAGACATTGAGTGATTTTTCACAAGATAGTCAGCTAAATCAGTTGCTGTAGTGTATCCAGAATTAGCAAGTTCTAACATTTTACTCTTATTTGGATTGCAATTTTTTAGTATTTCATCAAAAATTTTTAAACAATTATTTAAATTGTCGTTAGATTTGAAAACAATCTCTTTATCGTCTTGCAAATCTTTAAAATAAGACAATGGTAAGCCTTTTAAAATTGTAAGCATCGAAAATAAATTTCCATAAGCGCTTCCTGATTTACCACGTAAGTATTCTAAAAGATCAGGATTCTTCTTTTGAGGCATTATTGATGATCCAGTAACAATTTTATCAGATAAATTGATCAAATTAAAACCATCAGAATTCCAAATAATTAATTCTTCAGCAATTCTAGAAATATGCATAGCACACACTGATGAAGCGTATAAAAAATCTAAAACAAAATCTCTATCCGAAACAGTATCAATAGAATTATTTGTAGGTATTTTAAAACCAAGTTTTTTGGTTGTATAATTTCTATCTATATTAAATGATGTTCCTGCTAAAGCTGCGACACCTAGGGGATTTTCATTTAAACTGTCTAAATTATTAGAAAATCTCTTTTTGTCTCTATTAAACATTTCTACATAAGACATTAAATAATGTGCAAAAGAGACAGCTTGGGCATTTTTAAGATGTGTAAATCCAGGCATGATAGTCTCAACATTTTTTTCAGCTAACTTGATTGTGCTCTTAACAACTTTATTAATATTATTATTTATTTCGTTAGTCGAATTTTTCATCCAAATTTTAAAATCAGTAATTACTTGATCATTTCTTGATCTTGCAGTGTGAACATAGCCAGCTTCTTCACCTATGATTTGAAAAAGTCTCTTTTCGATATTCATATGAATATCCTCATATTTTTTATTAAACTCAAATTTATTTTTTGTAATTTCCTTATCAATTTTTATTAGTCCATAAATAATTTTATTTTTTATTTTAAATGAAATTATTTTTTGTTTAAAAAGCATTTCTACATGAGCAATTGATCCCTGGATGTCTTCTTTATAGAGTCTTTTATCAATATCTATTGAATTACCGACTTTTTGAAACAAACTTGATGCATTTTTTTTTATCCGTGTGTTCCAGATTGCTTGGTTGTTTTTATTTTTTGCCATGATATTTAATTATACCTATTTAACATGAGATTTTTAATAATATTTATTTTTTTGATAACAAATGTTGTAGCCGAAGAATTACCTGGTATTAAAAATATTGTAATCCATAAAATACCAAAAATATATGATAATGTTATTTTTTTAGACAAAAATGATCAAAAAATTAATATTAATAAATATACTGGCAACTTATTGATATTGAATTTTTGGGCGACCTGGTGTGAACCTTGCAAAGAAGAAATGCCATCTTTAGATAAACTCCAAGTTAATCCAGAATTTGATAAAATAAAAATTTTTCCAATTAATATTGGGAAAGAAACTTCAAACAAAGTTAATAAATTTTTTGTAGATCTTAATATTAAAAACTTAGAACCTTATTTTGATCCACCGACAACATTAGCAAAAATGTTTGCTCTAAGAGGTATACCTACATCAATTCTAATTAATAAGGAAGGCCAAGAATTTGCTAGAGTAATGGGTTCAATTGATTTTGAAGATAAAAATTTTATTAATTGGATAAAAAAATATAACTAATTTTTAAAAAAGTAAGCAAAGCCAACTAAAGCAATAATAGCAATAAATTGTAAAATAACTCTTAGCTGCATTAATTTATTTGAATATTTCTTACTTGTTTCTCCTCCCTTAAAAAGAGTGCCTATACCTAAGATTAATACTATTCCCACTGCAATCAAGAGTGCTATTGATAAAACTTTTACTAATATTCCTGAAATCATATTTTTTATTTTAGATTGTGTTTTGACATAAAAAACATAATTTATCTACTATGACATTTTGCCTAGATTCCATTATTATTAAACCAGAAAACGGTGTTGAAATCAAAAATGCAATTATTTTGCTTCATGGTTATGGAGGTGATGGCAAGGATATAAGTATGCTATCTTTAAACTGGAAAAGACATATGCCTAATACAGTCTTTATTTGTCCTAATGGTCACGAACCATGTGCTATAAATCCCACTGGTTATCAGTGGTTTGATCTAACCAAAGATAATTCTGATTACATACTAGAGCAATCAATTAAAGCTGAAGAAGTTTTAAAAAAATTTATTAATGAAATAAAACAAGAGTTCAAGTTATCAAATAATCAAATCTGTTTATCGGGTTTCAGTCAGGGATGTATGATGTCTTTAAATGTTGGTCTAACATTTGAAGAAAAATTTTCATGTATAGTTGGTTTTTCTGGAAAAATAATAAATCAAAAAGATTTAAAAAGTAGAATCAAAAATAATACTGAAACATTACTTATACATGGTGAAGCTGATCAAATTGTCCCATCAACACATTTACTAGAAGCAAAAGATTTTTTAATTAGAAATAACGTTAAAGTTGATACATTATTAATAAAAAATTCTGATCATCATATTCCTATTGAAGCATCAAGTACAGCTTTAAATTTTATTTTAAAAAAATTTAACATGTCTTATTATTGATAAAATTGTTTAACTAAGTTAAAATTAGTTAATGAATAATTTTATTGAACAAAATGTTTCATTAGAAAAGTGCCCTGCGCTAGTACTCAATGCAGACTATAGACCTTTGAGTTACTACCCTTTGTCTTTATGGTCATGGCAGGATACTGTTAAATCAGTTTTTCTTGATCGAGTTATTATTGTTAGTAATTACGATAGAACTATAAGAAGTCCATCATTTAATATGAAATTACCAAGTGTCATCGCATTAAAGGATTATATTGTTCCTCAAAGCAAGCCAAGTTTTACCAGATTTAATGTGTTTTTAAGAGATAAATTTTCCTGTCAATACTGTGGAAGCAATGAAGAGTTAACTTTTGATCATTTATTACCTAGATCAAAAGGAGGCGAAACTAATTGGGATAACGTTGTGACAGCTTGTTCTGCATGCAATGTGAAAAAGGGTGGAAAACTATTAAAACATTCAGGTATGAAGTTGTATCAGCACCCTTATCGACCATCAACAGAGGATCTACATAAAAATGGTAAAAATTTTCCACCGAATTTTTTACATAAAAGCTGGATGGATTACTTATATTGGGATGTAGAGTTAGAGTCTTAAATTTTCTCAGAAATATTTATTGCAATTTTTGACCCAGTTTTAATAATTTTATCTAATATAGAGTATGGACCATCTT
Source organism: Pelagibacteraceae bacterium AG-349-O05 (assembly GCA_003281005.1). GTDB lineage: Bacteria > Pseudomonadota > Alphaproteobacteria > Pelagibacterales > Pelagibacteraceae > Pelagibacter. Next base: position 101,024 of record QCDE01000002.1, on the reverse strand, counting down.
TTGTAGCACCCTTTTCATAGGCAATATCTTTATGACTTAATTCATCTTCTCTAAATTTAATTATTTTTTTTTTAAGTTTTGGTTCACTATTATCAAGTTGTTTAATTTGGTTTAAATAATGTTCATCTATCACTTCTTCAACAGAAGCAGTGCAAAGCATAGCTGCTTTCTTACCAAGTAAAGTTGAACCAAAACCTAATCCCACACCTAATAAATCCCATAAGGGTAAAAATTTTGTCGGTTTTATATTTCTTTTTTTAATTTCTTCTTCAAAAAAATCAGAATGTTCTTTTTCATGAACTTTCATTTCCTCAATTGTTTTTTTTAAAGCCTCATCTTTAACTAATGTGTTTAGAGCAAGCAACTGTCCTTCATAAATTTTAACAGCACCACGCTCTCCAGCATGATCAACTCTAATAAATTCTTCTATTTTCTTTTTATTTATTGTTGTCATAACTTAAATAAGCTCTTGTTGTAAAATATACTATTAATATTGATATTATAATATTGTAACTTGTAAGCGATAATCCTAAAATTTTAAATGTAACATCTTTACAACTTACATTTTTTTCTTGTAACTGTCTTAATATGTCTTCTTTTGATAGTAAATTGGAGCCATTTTTTAAATCACATACCAATGATTCCTCAATAAAACTTTGCTCAATACCTAAATGATATAAAGATAAAATAGTAGCTACTAAAAAAATTAAAATAAGAGAAAGAATAAAATATTTTTCAAGATTAATAAATTTATAATTTAATACAATAATTATTAATGCTAAAAGGTATGGAATTCTCTCCAGTATACATAAGTTACAAGGTTGATGACCTAAAACATATTCAATAAAAAATGCCGAGGATAAAGCAATAATGCTAATTAAAAAAATAAACTGTAATGTAATTCTTTTGGTAATCTCAAACATTAAATTTTAAAAATAAATAAATAATAATAAATATTATAACTATAATAATTCCAATTATGGTGAACCATTTTGATCCATGTTTTTCCATGTACTCTGTAAATAATTCTCCAAATTTATAAGATAAATAGGCAACTATAAAAAATCTCAGACTTCTTGAAATTAAGCTAACAATTATAAAAACAGGAAGATTAAAACCAATTAAACCACTTGAAATTGTAAAGGCTTTATAAGGTAATGGAGTAAAACCAGCTAAAAAAAGAATACTCAGCCATGCAAGGAATCCACTCCCTTGAGACATGCTTAATTTTAAATTTTCAACTTTATCTTGATAACTATAAAATTCGATTACATACATTGCTAAATCAAAAAATAAATAACCTATCAAATATCCAAAGATTCCTCCAAGAACTGAAAATATTGATGATATTAAAAATATTTTTAAATATTCCTTTTTTTTAGCAATAACCATTGGGATTATCATTGCATCCGGAGGTATAGGAAAAAAAGAACTTTCTATAAAAGATACAATCCCTAAATAAAAATTTGAGCTTTTATGTGCAGCTAATTTTAAACATTTTTTGTAAAGTGTTTGAAACATTTTTTGGTTTTAATATAAATTTAGTTCTTATACTATTTAAATATAATTTAATTGAATAACTAGGGCGAATGGCGGAACTGGTAGACGCGCACGACTCAAAATCGTGTTTCGCAAGAAGTGAGAGTTCGATTCTCTCTTCGCCCACCAAGTAACTATGAATTTAAATAATTTAAATAATTTGATCGAATTATTTGTGAGTCAAGCAAATAAACAAAATAAAAAAGATATTTTTTTAGAATGGTTAAACCCAAACAATAAAAAAACATACACATGGGAACAAACTGAAAAGAATATTTTAAAATTATCAAAAGTTATTAAAGAAAATATTAAAGAAGGCGATAGATGTCTTTTAGTTTCAGAGAATAGACCTGAGTGGTTTGTTTCTGATTTAGCTATTATGGTAGCTGGCGGAATTACAGTTCCAGCATATACAACTTATATAGAAGATGATTATAAGTATTTGATAGAAGATTGTGAACCTAGCTTAGTTATTGTCTCTAATAATGAAATGCTAAAAAAATTAAATAATATAATTAATGAAAAAGTCTTTATTAATAAAGTAATTACTTTAGATCAAATAGATAAGGTAATAAGTAATTTAAATTTAAATAACAAAGAAAGATATTTAGATTATAATTCAATTTTAAAGAATAATTTATTAGTAGAAGATAAAATTGAAAATAATAAATTAAAAAGAAATTCTCCTGCATGCATTATTTATACTTCTGGGACTGGAGGTAATCCCAAAGGAGTAATTCTAAGTCATGGTGGAATTTTAAATAATGTTGTTGGATCGTGTGAAATTACAAAACCATTATTCAACTCAAGACCAGTATTTTTAACTTGGCTTCCGCTTTCTCATTCTTATGAGCACTGTCTTCAATTTGTACAGATAGCAGTAGGAGCTAGAGTATTCTATGCTGAAAAAATTGAAAAACTTCTAGAAAATATATCTGAGGCAAAGCCTACAATTATGGCAGCTGTCCCTAGATTTTACCAAAACCTTTACAACAAAATAAACATGAATTTAAAAAAACAAACGGGTTTTAAAGCAAAATTAATTGAAGCAACTCTTCGTCTGGGAAGAAAAAAACTATTAAATCAAAAAATGACTTTTTTTGAAAAATCAATCAATTTTATAGTTGATAAATTAGTTAGAAAGAAAATAAAAAAACAGTTTGGTGGAAATTTAAAAGCTTTCGTTTCAGGTGGTGGTGCTTTAGATAAAGAAATAGGTGAATTTTTAAATGCTATAGGGCTACCAACTCTTCAAGGTTATGGGTTAACTGAGACATCACCAGTAGTAAGTTGCAATCCAATACACAAAATAAAAGTAGATACTGTAGGACCTCCATTTAAAGGAAATGAAGTTAAAATTGCTGAAGATGGAGAAATTTTAGTTAAAGGCGAAAATGTAATGCTAGGATATTGGAACAAAAAAGAAGAAACTGAAAAAGTAATTGTAAATGGATGGCTCCACACAGGTGATATTGGAGAGATAGATCCAAATGACGGTTATTTAAAAATTACTGATAGAAAAAAAGATATCATTGTGAGTGCTGGTGGAGATAATATTTCACCAGCTAAAATCGAAAATATGATCACAAATGAGCCCGAGATAGATCAATGTATGGTTTATGGTGATAAAAAAAATTACTTAGTTGCTTTAATTGTTCCTAATAAAGATTTTTTAAATGAAAAAGAAAAAATAGATATAGTAATTGAAAAAATAAATAAAAAATTAACTTTACTAGAAAAGGTAAAAAGAATTCAATTAATAGATGAAAATTTTTCTATTGAAAATGGTTTAATGACACCAACAATGAAAGTAAAAAGAAAAAAAGTTACTGAAAAATATAAAAATCAGCTAGAAAATCTTTATTAAACTATTGAATTAAAATTGTTTATTAACCGCATAAACATTAACTAAATTAATAATAAAAAATTTATAAAAATAAAAAGTTAAAAATAATTTTTATTAAATTTAACTTTTAATTAAAGAATTGACATAACTTATAGAAAAAAATAAAAATATGTTAACAGCGAATCAATTTGATTCGTTTAACTAAAAAAGGGAGCTAAAGATGCCTAAGAAAAGAAGAAAAGCGGCAAAGAAAACTAAGAAAAAAGCTAAGAAAAAAGCTAAGAAAAAAGCAAAAAAAAGAAGAAGAAAATAGTAACTTAGTATTCTTTACAAAAAACGCTTCTCATTACAGTTTGTGTGAGAGGCGTTTTTTTTTACTCGTCAATCGGTTCGTCGTTATCAGAAATTGGCTCGTCCACAGGTAGTTCACTAGTTGGAGCTTTTGCAGTTGTCGCTTGTTGGGGCTGTTTACCCAAATTTCTTTTAAGTGCTTTATCTAATTTTTTCTGAGTATCCTCTAAAGAAACATTCAAAACAATCTGAAATTCGGATAAAATTCTTTCATAAGCTTTTTCAAATAATTGTCTTTCACTATAAGACTGGTCAACCATAAGGTCATCACCCTTATTTAAATCTCTGACAACTTCTGCTAATTCATATATTTTTCCTGACGAGATTTTAGCTTCATATTCTTGTGCTCTTCGACTCCACATTGATCTTTTAATTTTTGGTTTGCTTTTTAATATTGAAATACACTTGTTAACTTGGTTAATTGTTGCTAACGGTCTTAGGTGAGATTGCTTGTTTACAGGGACCATTCCATTAGCTTTATCTTTTTCAAATTTAATAACATATGTTTCTACATCAATTCCGCCAATGTTAATTTTTCTAAATTCAGTAATTTGCCCCACTCCATGTTTTGGATAAACAACATGATCTTTAATTTTGTATTCTCTTTTTTCTGTTTCTTGTTTTTTAACTTTTTTAATTTCAGGCTTAACTTCGTTAGTTTTTGAAATTCTTAAATTATCTACTTTTGTCTCAGCTGATGTTTCTGAAACTTTAGCGGTTTTTTTTAATTTAGTTGTTTTAGGTGAAACTTTTTTAACAACTTTTTTGATTTTTTTTGAAATTATTTTTTTAGCTTTTACAGTTTTTTTTGCTTTGACAACCTTCTTTTTAGAAACTTTTTTTTTCACTTTTTTATCTGCTTTGCCTTTAAAGATTTTCTTTAAAATATTTTTCGTACTTATTTTGCTCATTTTTAAATTTTTCGTGATCCGCTGGTGGATCTTTTTTTTCACTTATATTTGGCCAGATTTCAGAATATTTCTTATTGATCTCTAACCATTTTTCACTTCCAGGTTCAGTGTCTGCTTTTATGGCATCGACAGGACATTCTGGCTCGCAAACGCCACAATCTATACACTCATCGGGTTTAATTACAAGCATATTTTTACCTTCGTAAAAGCAATCAACCGGACAGACATCAACGCAGTCCGTTAGTTTGCACTTAATACAATTATCGTTAACAATATATGTCATTCTGAATTCTTTTTAATTTTTTCTTTAATATCGCCCATTGTTTTATTGTCAATATAAAGTAGTCCCGCAAGTCGTCTCATTAAATTAGTTTCATATATATCAGCGTCTTCATTTGAATAAATTATAGACCACAAAGCCTCTATGATTTTAATTTTATCTTGCTCGGGTAAATTTTTTACTTCCCTAGTAAAATCTAAAATTTGATTCGAGCTTTCCTCAATTATTTTTGCTTCTTCAATTGTTTTTGAAATATTTTCATTTTCTACACCAAGCTCAGTAAGAGTTTTTTTTATAATTTCTTCTTCTTTATTTGTGTAATTTTCATCTATTTTAGCAGCATGAATCAATAAAGCACAAATTTTTGTAATAAAATTGTTATTTTTTATTTCTTCCTTTTTAAAAAACATTTTAACTTAAATTTAAATTCTTTAATATTTTAAAAGGATTTTCTTTTGAGATTTTTTTTGTAGAAATTTTTTTAAATTTCTTTGCAGGACTATATTTAAAAAATATTTCATTTTCTTTCTCAAATATTTTATAGTTCATTTTTTGAAGTAGTTTTTTAAAATTATCTTTACTACATCCTAAAAGATTTAACATTTCAGGAACTAATTTTATTTCAGAATTTTCTTTTGAACTAGAATTTATTATCAATACAAATAATCTTTCTAAAATATCAATTCTTACAAAAAAATTATCAAATCTTTCAAATCCACACAAAAGCATAAAGTTTTTATTTTTTATTTCTTTATCATCTAAAAAATTTAAGCCAAATGTAGGTGGTTTTAAGTTATGAAATTTTTGATGAAAATTTTTCCATAATAGGGTTCGTAAAGACACTGCTTCTGGCTTAATTAATTGATAAAGAAAAACATGGTATCTTCCAAATTTTACTCCCAAGTCTCTAAGAATTTTTCTTTCATTTTGTTCTAGTTTTTTTAAGTATTCAGAAACTTGTTCTCTTTTTAATACTCCATTATTTTCATAGAGTTGGTAAGCTAGTGCTTTAATTGATGAATTATTTTCTTTTATATTTTTTAAGTCAATTAAGCTTTTAAGAACGTTATTTATTTTTGCATTTATCCATTTGTTAATATAATCGTTTAATTTTTGTTTAGTGTTTTGTTCAATAATATCATCAACGATTAAATTAAAATTAGGATTTAAATAGTCATTACCTGTCATTAAATTGGCAATTGGGAAATCATTCCAGTAAATTTTAAAATCTTCTTTCAAATTTATTAATCCAGTATCAATTATTGTTTGAACTCGTTTTTCTAATTCTGGACTTATAGTTTGCCTAGCAGCTTTTTTTAAAGATTTAATATCAGTTTCTAAAGCACCTTTTTTAAAATCTAATTCTAATTTTAGTCCTTTTATCTTTCCAATAAATTGATCGTCAATTTTAACATCGTTGTTTTGTAAAATTTCAGTTTTAAATTCCATATCTTGTTTCAAACCTCTAGCGAGTACACTGGCTCTTTTATCAATAAAAGTTTTAGTAAGTTCCTCATGCAATCTGTCTGAAAGTCTATCTTCTAAGTGTTTAGTTTTTTCTATCCAATAACTTTGATTTTCTACCCAATTATTTTTATTTGAAACATATGACCAAGTTCTGACATTTGCAATTCTATTTGATAAAGAATCGACATTTCCCTCTAATTTATCAAGTTTCATGACCTGTAATCTCATATAATCTTCAGAAATTAATCCTTTTTTGTTAGTTAAAAATTTAAATACATTTCCAATAACCTCAAAATGATTGCCATAAGTTTTTTTAACAAAATCAGGTATTTGGCAACATTCCCATAAAAGCATTAAAGTTTTCTTATCAAATCCTTCATTTAAAATTCTTTGATCTTTTAGAAAATATTTTAATGCTTTTTCATCCTCACATTCATGAATTTTTCTTAACCATTCCTCTTGTGGTTTTTCTTCTAAACTTTTAATTAAACTACTCGGGTTATTGAAATTAAGATTTGAATTTCTCCAAAATAAAGTTTTAATTTCCTCAAATTTATGATTTTCTAATAATTCCACCTCTTCTGGAGATATTTCTTTACAATCACCAGTAATACCGAAACTTCCATCGTTAAGGTATCGACCAGCTCTACCTGCTATTTGACCTATTTCAGATAGATTCAATCTTCTTAATTTTTTTCCGTCAAATTTCTTAATATTTGAAAAATAAATAAAATCTAAATCCATATTTATTCCCATCCCAATTGCATCTGTTGCAACTAAAAAATCGACATCACCAGATTGATATAATTCAACTTGAGCATTTCTTGTTTTTGGACTTAGTGATCCCATTACAATAGCAGCACCACCCTTTTGTCTTCTTATTAACTCAGCAATGGCATAAACCTCTTCTGCTGAAAATGCAATGATAGCTGTCTTTCTGTCAATTCTTGATATTTTTTTATGACCAGCGTAGGAAAGTTTAGATAGTCTTTCTCTATTTATAAATTCAATATCTTCATCTAATTTTGAGATAATATTTCTAATGGTATTTGAACCCATTAACATTGTAAGTTTTTCTCCTCTCATGTTTAAAAGTCTATCGGTAAAAATATGACCTCTTTCATGATCAGAGCACATTTGAATCTCGTCCACGCCAACAAACTCTAGATGTTTGTCAATTGGCATAGACTCCACTGTGCATAAAAAATATTTAGCGTTTGATGGAATTATTTTTTCTTCTCCAGTTATAAGTGCAACTTTATCTAAACTTATTTTCTTTATTACTTTGTCGTATACTTCTCTTGCAAGTAATCTAAGTGGAAATCCAATCATACCACTTTCAAAAGAAAGCATTGTTTCAATAGCAAGATGGGTTTTGCCTGTATTGGTAGGACCCAGAACAGCTGTAATTTTATTTTTATTCATTTCTATCTTTTGTGCTTCTTTTTTTTTACCTACCAGATATTGTTACTGCTAAAGAACAAAAATAGACTAAAACATGATCGAATCGGAGGGTAAAAAGTTCTCATTTTCTTTTTAAACTTAGTGAGATTATCATAAATAAGTTTAATCCTATAATAATAAAATAAATTAATGTTAAAAAAATTAGTTAAAAATTTAAAGCCATCTTCTACTCTTTTAATTAATGAAACTTCAAAAAAATTAGAAGATCAAGGTAAAGAAATTTTCAATTTTAAATTCATTTATTTGTCTTCTATTTTGGCTTAATGGCTGATGTAACGCCACCAGTCGGACTCGCATCTTATGCTGCCGCAGGAATATCTGGTGGAGATCCTTTAAGAACAGGAGTGCAAGCTTTTTGGTACAGTTTAAGAACAGGAATTTTACCAATTGTATTTTTATTTAACCATGAACTTTTACTTATGGGTATCGAAAACATTTGGCATGGGTTGATTGTAATTATTACTTCTTTAATTGGGATTTTAGTTTTTACTTCAGCTACTCAAGGCTGGTTTTTTAATAAACTTAAATGGTATGAAATAATTATTTTTTTAGTTATCTCTATTTCTTTGTTGTCACCTGATTTTGTTTTAAACAAATTTTATCCAAAATATAATTATGAAGAAATTACTAAAATTAATTCAATGAAATTAGACTCAACAAAAGAAATTCAAATTAAAATAACAAGGCCTAGTTTATATGGAGAAAGATACAAGTTATTTGTGATATCAAAAAATACTTTTGAGGATAAATTTACTTTAGAGGACTATGGAGTCACATTATTGAAACAAGATGATAAAGTTGTTGTTGATAATTTGAAATAGAATGGAGAAGCAAAAAAAAATGGTTTAGAAATGGGAGACTATATAAATGAATTTAAAATTGAAAATTCAGATAGACCATCCAAAAATATCGTTTATCCTATCGCAATATTATTATTAGTAGTATTTGGCTACTTTAACTTAAAAAGAAAAAAGTAAAATTACCCACCAGGTCCTAAATTGGAAGGCTTTATTTTAATAATTTTCCATACTCCAGATGCAGAAGTAATTATTTTATCATTACACTTTAGCTCGCAAAATAAATAGACAAGAGTATTTGTTTTTTTTAAAATTTTCGTATGTCCAATAATTTCATCTCCAACTTTTGAAGCACCTATAAATTTTATATCTAAAGAGATAGTTACACATGGAGCATTTCCTGCAGCTCTATGTGCAGCAGTTCCCGCTCCCGCATCTATTAATGCAGATAAATAACCTCCATGGGTTATTCCAGCAGCATTTAAATGATTTTCACTAATTACGGATTTAAATTCGTATTCGTTCTCTGAAATAGTTCTAAATAAAACACCACCATTGTGTTTCATAAAACCAGGTTTTATACTTATTTGTTCAAATTCTTTGCTCATAATTTTTTATAATACAAAAGTTAAAATTAACAAAATAATTAAAATAATTATAAAAAAATAAATTACAGATTTTTGTAAAGATGCTTTTAAAAGCCAATCAAACATTTTCATTTCCTTTTTGGTGGACCGCCCAGAACTCGAATCTGGAATCTCCCGGTTCGTAGCCGAGCGCCTTATCCAATTTGGCCAGCGGTCCTCAAATTGCTTTTCTAAATATATCAAAGTTACTGCATTTTTTGATTTTATTAACAAATTTTGTTAAATAAAAATACAGCTTTGCACAAAAAGTCTAATTAATGTGCTAAAATAACATTAAACATACTTTTATATGGGTATATAAACCCTTTTTAAAAATGAGTGAAAAAATACTTGTACCTGACATTGGTGACTTTGAAAATGTTGAGGTTATAGAGATACTTGTAAAATCTGGTGATCAAATTAAAGAAAATGATCCGATAGTCACAATTGAAAGTGACAAATCAAGTGTTGAAATACCTTCTACTGTTTCTGGAAAAGTAGATAATGTAGCAGTTAAAGTTGGTGATAAAGTTTCTAAAGGAGATTTATTGCTTAATCTTATACCATCATCAAAAGTATCATCAGAAAGCACTCTTCCAAAAGATACAGAAAATATAATTAAGCAAGCTGAAGAAGCAATGGCTGAAAAAAAAGAGGAAAAGAAAGTTGTTAGCGAACCAATAGTAGAGAAAAAACAATCCACAATTCAAGTTGTTAATGGTTCTGATATTGATCCACTTGAAACTCAAGATTGGTTGGAGTCTTTATCTGCGGTAATATCCAAAGATGGAAATCACAGAGCTCATTTTTTAATAAAAGAATTAATTAATAAAGCTTATCGTGAAGGAGCGAATATTCCGTATACTCAAAATACACCATACATCAATACAATACCTCCAGAGGCTGAAGTAAAGTCTAGTGGTGATCAAAATATTGAAAGAAGAATTAGATCGTTAATTAGATGGAATGCGGCTGCAATGGTGGTACGGGCAAATAAAAAATATCCAGAGCTTGGTGGACACATTGGTACATTTGCATCTGCAGCAACATTATATGACGTGGGTATGAATCACTTTTGGAGAGCAAAAAATAATAAATTTGGTGGAGATTTAATCTATTTTCAAGGTCACAGTGCTCCAGGTATGTATGCAAGAGCTTTCTTAGAAGGTAGATTAAATGAAAAACAATTAGATAGTTTCAGACAGGAGGTAAAACCTGGGGGTCTATCGTCATATCCACATCCATGGTTAATGCCAAAATTTTGGCAGTTCCCCACAGTATCTATGGGGTTAGGTCCCATGCTTGCTATATATCAAGCTAGATACATGAAATATTTAATTAATAGAGGTTTGATTAAAGATGAAGGAAGAAAGGTGTGGGCTTTTTTAGGTGATGGAGAAATGGATGAGCCAGAGTCGATGGGAGCAATTGGGTTAGCTGCAAGAGAAAATTTAGATAATTTAATTTTTGTAGTTAATTGCAATCTTCAAAGATTGGATGGTCCAGTTAGAGGTAACGGAAAAATTATTCAAGAACTTGAAGGAAGTTTTAGAGGAGCTGGGTGGAATGTAATAAAAGTTATTTGGGGATCATATTGGGACTCATTGATAGCTAATGATAAAACTGGTCATTTAGTAAAAATTATGAATGAAACCGTAGATGGAGAGTATCAAGCAATTAAAGCAAGAGATGGTGCTTATGTAAGAGAAAAGTTTTTTGGAAAATCTCCTGAAGCATTAGAATTAGTTTCGAGCATGTCAGACAAAGATATTTGGAGATTAAATAGAGGTGGACATGATCCTCATAAAGTTTTTGCTGCATACGATAAAGCTACCAAAAATCAAGGCAGTCCAACAGTTATCATAGCCAAAACCATAAAAGGTTATGGAATGGGAAAATCTGGCGAAAGTGTAAATACTACTCATCAGACTAAAAAATTAGATGTTGATGACTTGATGTACTATAGAGATCGGTTTGATGTACCATTAACAGATGATCAGGTAAGAAATATTGAATATTTTAGGCCTGATGAAAAGTCACAAGAAATTAAATACATTAAAGAAAGAAGAATTAAGTTAGGTGGATTTTTACCTGAACGATCTACTTTTGCAAAACCTATAAAAGCACCAAGCAAAGATATTTTTGATTTTATGAAAGTATCAACTGGTGAAAAAGAAATGTCTACTACTATGGCACTTGTAAGAATGCTAACTAATTTATTAAGAGACAAAAACATATCCCCTAGATTGGTTCCAATTATTCCTGATGAAGCCAGAACTTTTGGTATGGAAGGTTTTTTTCAAAAAATTGGAATTTATGCGCACGAGGGACAAAAATATGAACCTGAGGATGCAGCTCAATTAAGTTCTTATAGAGAAGATAAAAGTGGCCAAGTTTTAGAGGAAGGTATTAATGAAGCAGGTGCTATGTCCTCATGGATTGCTGCTGCTACCGCTTATACTAATCATGATATCGAAATGATCCCAATTTATGTTTTTTATTCAATGTTTGGTTTCCAAAGGATAGGAGATCTAGCTTGGGCAGCTGGGGATAGTCAGGCTAGAGGATTTTTGGTAGGTGCAACAGCTGGAAGAACAACATTAGCTGGAGAAGGCTTACAACACCAGGATGGGCATAGTCATTTAATTGCATCAACTATTCCAAATTGTGTAACTTATGATCCTACATTTCATTATGAATTAGCAGTAATTTTTCGAGAAGGTCTTAGAAGAATGCATGAGAAAAATGAGAATGTTTTTTATTATATTACTACAATGAATGAAAATTATTCGCACCCGGAAATGCCGAAAGATAAAAATTGTGAAGAAGGCATTCTAAAGGGCATGTATAAAATAAAAGAATTTAACAAATACAAAAAAACCAAAATCCAACTTTTAGGATCAGGAACAATCTTAAGAGAAATGATGTCTGCTGCAGAGATTTTACAAAATGATTATCAAATTGACAGTGAGATATGGAGCGTAACAAGTTTTAATGAATTAAGAAAAGATGGAATGGAGGTAGAAAGATATAATCTTTTAAATCCTGATAAAGAACCTAAAAAATCTTATGTTGAGCAATGCCTGGGCCAAACAGAAGGCCCAATTATGGCTGCATCTGATTATATGAGAATGAATTCAGATCAAATCAGATCTTATACTAATAAAAGTTTTTATTCATTAGGAGCAGATGGTTTTGGAAGAAGTGATACAAGAAAAAATTTAAGAAAATTTTTTGAGGTAGATAAAGAACATTTGGTTGCTTATGGTTTAAGTATTTTGGCAAAAGAACAGCTAATAACGTCTAAATATGCAAAAGATGCAATGAAGAAGTATAATATTGATAGTAACAAACCAATGCCAACAAAATTATAAATGTCAGAAACTGAGATTAAAGTGCCTAACATTGGAGATTTTAAAGATGTTGAGGTGATAGAAGTATTAGTTTCCGAAGGTCAATATATTAAAAAAAATGATGCTCTATTAACAATTGAAAGTGATAAATCCAGCGTAGAAATTCCATCAAATTTAGAAGGTAAAATTAAAAATTTAAAAATAAAAGTAGGAGACAAAGTTTCCGAGGGTGACTTAATTTTAACTTTAGAAAGTGACTCAGAAGTTAAAAAAAGAGAGGTTAAAGAAAAACCAGAAATTGAAAAAGTGTCAAAAAATATTGAGTTAATAAAACCTGAAGTCCAAGAAAAAAATTTTTCTAAAAATAATATTTCAAATATTTCATCTGCAAGTCCAAAAGCTAGAAAATTTGCTAGAGAACTTGGTGTAGATATTAGTCAAGTAGCTGGAAGCGAGAAAGACGGCAGAGTTGTTGAAGATGATATCAAAAAATTTGTTTCATCTAATTCAAAAAACAACGTTGTATTAAAAGATAGTACACCAGATAAAATTAAAAACGAATTTGAACATTCTGATTTTGGTGAAATAGAAATTAAAGACATACCAAGAGTAAAAAAATTATCATCAAAATATCTTACAAATTCATGGATAACAATTCCTCATGTTACAAATCATGATGAAGCCGACATAACAGAGATGGAAAGTTTTAGAAGTTCACTAACAGATATGTATACTGGAGAAAAAATAAAAATTACACCTTTAGCATTTATAATAAAGGCTTTAGTAGCATCTCTTAAGAAATTTCCTAGTTTTAATTCTTCTATCGATGAAATTGAGACTGGAAAAATGACTTTAAAAAAATATTACCATATTGGGATAGCAGTTGACACGCCAAATGGATTAATGGTTCCAAAAATAAGAAATGCAAATAACAAAAAAATTTCTATGATAAGTAAAGAATTAAAAGAGGTAAGCGAACTTTGTAGAAATTTAAAAATTGATAAAAAAGAATTGTTTGGTGGCTCGATGACGATTACAAGTTTAGGTGGTATAGGAGGTTCATTTTTTACTCCCATAATTAATTATCCTGAAGTTGCTATATTAGGAGTAGGAAGATCAGAAAAAAAACAAATTTTTATGAATGGGAAGTTCCAAACCAGGACTATGCTCCCAATTTCTTTATCTTATGATCACAGAATTATTGATGGTGCAGAAGCAGCTAGGTTTAATAATGATCTCAAAGAAAACTTAGGCAAAAATTTTGCTTATAAACTAGCTGTCTAATTAAAAATGAGTAAATCCATATCATTATTTAGTGCCTTATTGTGCACTTTCATTTGGGGAACAACTTTTATTGCCCAAGATACGGGTATGGATAATATTGGCCCTTTTACATTTAATGCTGTGAGGTTTTTTGTTGGTTTTTTAGCCATAATTCCACTTATGATTTTATTTGAATTAAAAAATTTTAAATCAGAATTTAAATTAGATAAAAAAACTTTCATAATTTATTCATTATTAATTGGAATTTCTTTATTCTTAGGCTCAGCACTACAACAAGTTGCTTTGCTTTATACAGATGTTGCAAATGCTGCTTTTTTTACAATTTTTTATGTGCCAATGGTACCGATTATCATTTTTTTGTTTGGTAAAAAATCAATGCATTGGAGTGTATGGCCTTCGGTAGTTCTATGTTTAATTGGAGGATATTTATTAACAAATTTTCATGATGCAACAGTTAGATTAGGAGATACTTTAGTTGTTCTCGGAGCTTTATTTTGGAGTACTCATATAATTTTTACTGGGATCATTATAACTAAATACAATCTACCACTTACTTTAGGAGCTGCGCAGACTTTAATTGTGGCTATTTTTTCATTTATAATTGGAATTATCTACGAAGAATTTATTTTAAATAATATTTTAAAGGAAATTTATTCAATTTTATACGCTGGGATTTTATCTGGTGGATTTGCATTTGTTCTACAAATTTATGCACAAAGAAATATTACACCTGCACCAGCAGCCATTATATTTTCACTTGAAGGAGTATTTGCTACAGTAGCTGCTTGGTTTATTTTAAATCAAATTCTAGATGATAATAATCTGCTTGGATGTTTTTTTATTCTTTGTGGGGTTCTTTTATCTCAATTACTACCTTTAGTTAAAAAAAAATATATTTAATAAATTAAATTAAATAAAATTAAGGCAATTACAATTCTATAAATTACAAAAGCGTTCATTGAAAATTTATTAATATAAATTAAAAAGAATTTTACTGTTAAGAAAGAAAAAATAAAAGAAGATATAATTGTAATAATTACTAAGTAGTTAAATTCAATTGATTGTTCGAAAATATCTTTTAAGCTTAAGACACTAGCTCCAGCCAATGCTGGGATTGAAAGTAAAAAAGATATCTTACTTGAATCTACTCTATTAAATTTTAAAATTCTTGCAGCTGTTATAGTAATTCCTGCCCTACTCACTCCGGGTACAAGCGAAAAAATTTGGAAAATACCTATAAATATTATTGACTGAAAATTTAAATTTGAAGAAATTTTTTTATCAAATCGATTTTTGTCTGAAATGTATAAAATAATTGCAAATATTAATGTAGTCCATGCTATAATTTCTATGTTTCTTAACTGATAAATTAAACCTGTATTATAAAGTATATAGCCAACAATTATTAATGGAATAGATCCAAGTAAAATTAAACTTAAAAGTCTTTTATTTTTTCTAGCATCAAATAATTCATCCCTAAAAAAATAGATTATTGCCATTAGAGATCCTAAATGAAGGCTTATATCAATTAAAAGAGAACCGGACTTAAATTCATATAACTTGGAAACCAAAATTAAATGAGCAGAGGAGCTTATAGGCAGAAATTCAGATATTCCTTGAATTGCAGACAGAATTATTACTTCTATAATATTTTGAAACATTACTTCTTCGTAACTTATAAAGTATTTATTTAAAACAATTCGATTTAAGCATAATAGCTATGCAATAATTAAAAACTTGTTAATTGGCGGTAAAAATTTAAAAATTAAGGTCAATAGATATGACCTATTTTATGCTTTATATACATAAATCAACGTATATTTTGCCAAAACTTAAATAATATTATGCCAGATAAAATGCTTAAATTTGTTAAAATAGGTCAACAAACTCCACCTAAAAGGGAAGTTGACACAAGAAAGAAAGATTTTAATGAAATTTATGACGAGTATATCAATGAAAAAGCCAAAGAACAGTCAAGTAGGTGTTCACAATGTGGAGTACCTTTTTGCCAAGTTCATTGTCCTTTAAGTAACAACATTCCAGATTGGCTTAAATTGACAGCTGAGGGAAGATTAAAAGAGGCTTATGAATTATCCCAAAGTAC
Organism: Pelagibacteraceae bacterium AG-349-O05; assembly: GCA_003281005.1. Lineage (GTDB taxonomy): Bacteria > Pseudomonadota > Alphaproteobacteria > Pelagibacterales > Pelagibacteraceae > Pelagibacter. The sequence continues at coordinate 85,002 of QCDE01000002.1, read as the reverse complement.
AAACAATATGCCTGAAGTGTGTGGCAGAATTTGCCCCCAAGATAGATTATGTGAGGGAAATTGTGTAATTGAACAGTCTGGTCATGGAACAGTAACTATTGGATCAGTAGAAAAATATATTACGGATAATGCTTGGGCTCAGGGCTGGGTAAAACCAATTAAGGTAACGAATGAAAAAAGTCAAAGCATAGGAATTATAGGAGCAGGTCCTGCTGGATTAGCTGCTGCAGAACAATTAAGAAAAAATGGGTATAAAATTACTGTCTACGATAGATATGATAGAGCAGGAGGATTATTAATTTATGGAATTCCAAATTTTAAATTAGAAAAAGAAGTTGTAGAGCGAAGAACAAAACTCTTAAAGGATGGTGGAATTGAATTTGTTCAAAATTTTGAAGTTGGAAAGGATGCAAGCCTAGACCAATTGAGAAAAAAACACGATGCAATTTTAATTGCTACAGGAGTTTATAAAGCAAGAGAAGTAAACTTACCTGGGAATGATCTTGATAATATTTTTCCTGCAATGGATTTTTTAACAGCATCTAATAAAAAAGGTCTAGGAGATGATGTTGAGTTGTTTGATAAAGGAATTTTAAATGCAGAAGGCAAAGATATTGTTGTAATCGGTGGAGGTGACACAGCAATGGATTGTGTAAGAACTTCTATAAGGCAGAAGGCAAAATCTGTTAAATGTTTGTATAGAAGAGATAAAGAAAATATGCCAGGATCTGCTAGAGAAGTTGCAAACGCAGAAGAAGAAGGTGTTGAGTTTGTTTGGTTATCAAGTCCTAAAGAATTTAAAGGTAAAAATAAAGTAGAAAAAATAATTCTAGATCAAATTAAATTAGGTGATCCAGATGAGACAGGAAGAAGAAAGCCACAAGTACAAGAAGGCTCAAGTTACGAAACAAAAGCAGATATGGTTATCAAAGCACTAGGTTTTGATCCTGAGGATTTACCAAATTTATTTGATAGTAGTGAATTACAAGTAACAAAGTGGGGAACTATTAAAACAGATTTTGATACTATGGAAACAAATATAAAAGGAGTGTTTGCTGCTGGTGATATAGTAAGAGGAGCTTCATTAGTTGTTTGGGCAATAAAAGATGGAAGAGATGCAGCAGCCTCAATTAAAACTTATCTAGAGAGCAAATCTAAAGTGGAAAAAAGAGTGGCTTAATGGAAAATTATAAAAAGAACCTTCACCTTTTAAAAAAAAATAATGTTTATTTAGAAGACATGGAGCATGATGCTTGTGGTGTTGGTATAATTGCGTCAACTGAAGGTAAAAAATCTCGTAAAGTTGTAGAGTATGGCATTGAAGCGTTAAAAGCAGTTTGGCATAGAGGCGCTGTAGATGCCGATGGGAAAACTGGTGATGGAGCCGGGATTCATGTTGAAATACCAAAAGATTTCTTCATTGAAAAAATAGAAGTGACAGGACACACACATGACAATTCTGAAATATGTGTGGGCATGATATTTCTACCTCGGAATGATTACGCAGCACAAGAAAGTTGCAAAACTATTGTTGAAAGTGAATTAACAAAAAATAATTTTAGTATTTACGGCTGGAGACAAGTTCCAGTTAATCCAAAAGTTTTAGGAGAAAAGGCATTCCAAACAATGCCTGAAATTATCCAAGTATTTTTTAAACCTTATGATCCAGAATTAACAAATAAAGATTTAGAAAGAAAAATTTATGAAACTAGAAGAAAGATAGAAAATGAAGCTTTTAAAAAGTCTTTAAACAATTTTTATATTTGTTCATTGAGTTCTAAATCTATCATTTACAAGGGAATGTTTTTAGCTGAAGCTATCTCAGATTTCTACCTTGATCTAAAAGATGAGAGATTTGTTTCAAGGTTTGCTATTTTTCATCAAAGATTTTCAACAAACACAGCACCTAGCTGGAATTTAGCTCAACCCTTTAGAGCTATAGCGCATAATGGAGAAATTAATACTTATAGAGGAAATAAAAATTGGATGAAAGTTCATGAACAAGAGATGAACAGTCCCCTTTTTGACGATGTTGAAAACTTAAAACCTGTTATACAACAGGGAGCATCAGACTCTGCTGCATTAGACAATGTTTTTGAATTATTAAATATATCTGGTCAGCCTGCGCCTTTAGCGAAGCTTATGTTGGTTCCAGATGCATGGTCTAAAAAAAATAAAACTCTACCAAAAGATCACCAACAATTATTTAATTTTTTAAACAGTACTATGGAGCCATGGGATGGACCGGCAGCTATTGCTGGAACTGATAACGAGTGGGTTATAGCTGCAAATGATAGAAATGGATTAAGACCTTTAAGATACGCAATTACAAAAGACAAATTATTATTTGCAGGTTCTGAAACAGGAATGATTGAATTAAATGAAAAAAGAATTTTGTCAAAGGGAAGATTGGGTCCTGGGGAAATAATTGGAGTTAGAATAGAAAAAGGTAAAGTATTTACTAATAAGCAAATAAAAGATTATTTAGCTAAAGAATATAAACACTTTAATTCACAAATTATCGACCTGGATGATAAGTTAACTATTTCAGATGAAAAAAATTCTTTTTCGGGAGATGATTTAAGAAGAAGGCAATATACTTTTGGAATAAGTTTAGAAGACCTTGAGCTTATACTGCATCCTATGGCAGAAGATGCTAAAGAAGCAACGGGATCTATGGGGGACGATACACCATTGGCTGTTTTGTCAGATAGGTATAGACCGTTATACCATTTTTTTAGACAGAATTTTAGCCAAGTCACAAACCCACCAATAGACTCTTTAAGAGAAAACAAGGTTATGAGTTTGAAAACAAGATTTGGAAATCTTGGAAATATTTTAAATTTTGATAATTTAACAAAGCAAAATATTTATGTTTTAAATAGTCCAATATTATCAAATTCTCAGTTTGAAAAATTTATAAATTTTTTTGGCAATAATTCATCTATAATTGATTGTACTTTTTCTGAGGAAGAAAATTTATTTGATTCAATTAAAAAAATTCAAAAAGAAGCTGAAATTGCAGTAAGACAGGGAGTTACTCAATTAATCTTAAGTGACAAAGAGCTTTCTAACTTAAAACTTCCAATACCAATGCTTTTAGCAGTTGGATCAATTAATTCATTCCTTATTGAAAAAAAACTAAGAGGATATGTATCAATAAATGTTCAATCTGGAGAGGCTTTAGATACACACTCTTTTGCAACTTTAATAGGAGTTGGGGCAACTACTGTAAATCCATATTTAGCATTTGATAGTTTATTTCAGCGTCATGAAAAGAAATTACTTGGTCAATTTAGCTTTGATGAATGTGTAGAGAGATACATAAAATCAGTAAACGCAGGTTTATTAAAGATCATGTCTAAGATGGGTATTTCAGTTCTAAGTTCTTATAGAGGCGGATGTAACTTTGAAACCGTAGGTTTAAGTAGAACAATTGTTGCAGATTATTTTCCAGGAGTTGTCTCTAAAATTTCAGGTATTGGACTTACGGGTATAGAGAAAAAAATTAGAGAAATACATAAAGAGGCATTCGAAAGTTCTGAAACCATATTGCCGATAGGCGGTATATATAGATATCGTAAAAATGGTGAAACTCATCAATATCAAGGAAAATTAATTCATTTACTTCAAAGTGCAGTAGGATCTAATTCTTATGATGCCTATAAAAGATATGCGGATGGAATATACAGCTTACCACCTATTAATCTTAGAGACTTAATTGATTTCAGAGAAAAAAAATTAAGTGGGCCAATAGATATTTCTGAGGTTGAGCCAATAGAAAATATTTTAAAAAGATTTGGAAGTGGGAGCATGTCTCATGGAGCTTTATCAAAAGAGGCGCATGAAACTTTGGCAACTGGTATGAATAGGATTAAAGGTGCTTCATGTAGTGGAGAGGGCGGTGAAGATGCTAGTAGATTTAAAGTTTTAGATAATGGTGACAGCGCAAACTCAAGAGTTAAACAAATAGCTTCTGCAAGATTCGGAGTTACAGTTAATTATCTTAATAATTGTAATGAGATAGAAATTAAAATTGCACAAGGCGCTAAACCTGGTGAGGGAGGTCAGCTACCAGGATTTAAAGTTACAGAGGAGATTGCTAAACTTAGACATTCAACTCCTGGAGTTACTTTAATATCACCACCACCACATCATGATATTTATTCAATCGAAGATCTTGCACAACTAATTTATGATTTAAAACAGATAAATCCTAAAGCAAGAATTGGAGTTAAGCTTGTTGCTTCCTCTGGAGTAGGAACAATTGCAGCAGGTGTAGCTAAAGCAAAAGCAGATATAATATTAATTTCTGGACATAATGGTGGAACTGGAGCAACACCACAGACTAGTGTTAAGTATGTTGGAATACCATGGGAAATGGGTTTGACGGAAGCAAACCAAGTATTAACTTTAAATAATCTTAGACATAAAGTTACATTAAGAACAGATGGTGGAATCAAAACAGGAAGAGATGTGATGATAGCTGCAATGATGGGTGCTGAGGAATATGGTGTTGCTACTACAGCTTTAGTTGCAATGGGTTGTATAATGGTGAGGCAGTGTCATTCAAATACATGTCCTGTAGGTGTTTGCACTCAAGATGAAAAGCTCAGAGAAAAATTTACTGGGACTCCAGAAAAAGTAGTTAATTTGTTTACATTTATAGCCAGTGAAGTAAGAGAAATATTAGCAAATTTAGGTTTTAAATCATTAAATGAAGTGATTGGTAGGACAGACTTGTTAAAACAGGTTAGTAAAGGTTCTCCAAATTTAGACGATTTAGATTTAAATCCTTTATTTGTTCAAGCTGATACTGGAAATAATCCAAGGTATTGTAAGGATCAAGAAATAAATAGTGTACCAGATACCCTTGACCAACAAATTTGGCCAGAAATTGAACAAGCTTTAGATAATTCTGAAAAAATTGAGAAAGAATATCAAATAAAAAATACTCATAGGGCAGTAGGCACTAGAATATCTCATCATTTGTATAAAAAATATGGTTATGAAAAACTTGATGAAAACTTTTTAGTTTTAAATTTTAAAGGATCAGCAGGTCAATCATTTGGTGCATTTTCTTCTAAAGGTTTAAAACTTGTATTAAAGGGAGATGCAAATGATTATGTTGGTAAAGGCTTATCAGGAGCCACTATTTCAATAAAATTACCTGAAGAGAGTAATTTAGTTTCAAATGAGAATACAATTTTAGGAAATACTGTTCTTTACGGAGCCACTTCAGGAAAACTTTTTGCTGCTGGTCAAGCCGGTGAAAGATTTTCAGTAAGAAATTCTGGTGCAGTTACAGTAATTGAAGGATGCGATTCTAATGGATGTGAATATATGACTGGTGGAACTGTAGTAATTTTAGGAGATGTTGGTGATAATTTTGCAGCCGGTATGACAGGTGGAATGGCCTTTATATATGATAAATCTCAACAATTTGAGAAGAAAGTAAATCCAGAATCAGTAGTTTGGCAAAATGTAGAGACAGATTATTGGAGAGAATACTTAAAAAATTTAGTCAGTGAGCACCTCAAAGAAACTGAGTCTCAATTATCGAAAAAAATAATTGAAAACTTTGATGATGAAGTAAATAATTTTGTTCAGGTGTGTCCTAAAGAAATGTTAGATAAATTAAAAAATCCAATTACTTTAAAAAAAGATATAAAAAAAGTTAGCTAAATTAATAATTTAAGCTCTTTTAAAATTATATTTAACCATTTTTTATTTGATAAACTGTGATCACCTTTTTTTACAATATTTAATTTTTTCTTAGCTTTTGGAAATAATCTCAAAACTTTTCTTGAATATGAGACAGGGACTGCCTCATCTTTTTCACCATGAACCATTGTTACTTTTATATTTGAATTAATTTTTTTATTTAAGACTTTGTTTTTTCTTCCATCTTTTATTAATTGTAGAGTAATTGGATATTCATAATTGCCATGTTTTAATTGATAAATACCCTTACTTATTGTTTCCTCCTTCATTTTTTTAGTAAATTTTTTCCACATTAAATTTTCTAAAAATTCAGGAGCAGCCCCTATTCCTAAAAATCCTTTAATCTGTTTTTTGAAAATTTTGAATTGATTGAGCGAAATCCATGCGCCCATACTTGAACCAATTAGCACAAATTCTTTTTTTTTAACGTATTTTCTAATTAAAATTGACGTCTCTTTACTCCATTTTGAAATATTTCCATTTACAAATTTTCCAGAAGATTTCCCATGACCAGAGTATTCTAGTGCTAAAAAACTTACTTTATTTTTTTTAGCAAATTTCAAAAAAGCATTTGGTTTTTTTCCTTCAAGATCTGACATAAAGCCATGCAAAAAAACTATAAAAGAACTATTTTTAAAAATTTTAGAAATATATCTAATTTTCTTTGTATTTGATATTTGGTGAAATCTGAAATTTGCCATAATCATTTATAAGTTTTGTCTATTAATATATAATCATATCAAATGTCATCTGATTTAAAAGTTTTACAAGTAATTCCAAAATTAGGTTATGGAGGAGCTGAAACAGGTTGTTACGATATTGCACATTATTTACCAGAAAATAAATGTAAATCATTTATTGTAACAAGCGGTGGTGAATTACTTAAATTTGTAGATAGAAAAAAAGTTAAAATATTTAGACTTCCAGTGCAAAGCAAAAATCCTCTACTAATTTTAATTAATGCTTTTATCTTAATTGGAATAATTTTAGTTTATAATATTTCTCTTGTTCACGCGAGAAGTAGAGCACCTGCTTGGTCATGTTTGTTAGCAACAAAAATCACAGGACGAAAATTTGTAACTACATTTCATGGAACATACAATTTTAAGAGTAATATAAAAAAAATTTATAATTCAGTAATGACTAGAGCAGATTTAATAATTGCAGGATCTAATTTTATTTTTTCTCATATTAAAAAAAATTATTCAAAATATTTAAATGAGAAAAAAAAATTAATGGTTATTTTTAGAGGAATAAACGTCGACTATTTTGACCCAACAACTAAAATTGAAATTGACGAAAAAAAATTATTAAAAAAATGGGACATTGAAAAAGATAAAAAAATTATACTTTTACCTGGTAGATTAACTTTCTGGAAAGGACAGGAAGTTTTTATAGAGGCTATTAATTTAGTGAATATAGAACTCGGTTATGAAGCCTTTTATGCTGTCATTCTAGGCAGTGATCAAGGTAGAGATTTATATAAGAAAAAATTAATAAGACTTTCGGAGCAATACAGATTGTCTAAACAAATAAGATTCATAGATCATTGTAAGGATATGGCATTAGCTTATAAAGTTTCTGATATTATTGTTTCAGCCTCAACCAAACCGGAGGCTTTTGGTAGAGTTGCTGTCGAAGCACAATCAATGGAAAAACCAATTATAGCAAGCAACATTGGAGGTTCTAATGAAACAATAATTGATGAAAAAACTGGTTTTTTATATGAAGCAGGAAATGCTAAATCATTAAGTAATAAAATATTAAGAACTCTTAACATGGATGAAACTCTATTAAAATCAATTGGTAATGAGGGAAGAAAAAACATAGTTCAAAAATTTAATGTTGAAAAAATGTGCTTTTCTACTTATTCAGAGTATAAGAGATTATTAAATTAAATGCCGATAATAACATTACCTGACGGAAACAATATTGATTTTCCTAATAAAGTTACTGGACTAGAAGTAGCTGAAAAAATTAGCAAATCATTAGCCAAACAAGCCATGGTCATAAGTGTTGATGGTGAACTTAAAGATCTTGATTTTCTAATTGAAAATGATTGTTCTGTAAAAATTTTTACCTCAAAAAATCCTGAGGGCTTGGAAACTATAAGGCATGACACAGCCCATATTTTAGCTATGGCTGTTCAAGAATTGTTTCCTGGCACTCAAGTTACAATTGGACCAGTGATAGAAAATGGATTTTATTACGACTTTGCTAGAAAAGAACCATTTACAGAGGATGATCTAGTAAAAATTGAAAATAAAATGAAAGAGATTGTTGATAGGAATGAAATAACAAAAAGAGAAGTTTGGGATAGAAACAAAGCAATTAGCCATTTTAAAAAAAAAGGAGAAATTTATAAAGCTGAGTTGATTGAAGCAATACCTGAAAACGAAGATGTATCAATTTATTTTCATGGAAAATGGCATGATTTATGTAGGGGTCCACACCTTTCCTCTACAGGTAAAATAGGAAAATATTTTAAACTTACAAAAGTGTCAGGAGCATATTGGAGAGGAGACTCTAATAATGAAATGTTGCAACGAATTTATGGTACGAGTTGGGCAACTCAAAAAGATTTAGATGAATATTTGAAAAGAATAGAAGAAGCGGAAAAAAGAGATCATAGAAAATTAGGTAGAGAAATGGATTTATTTCATTTTAGAGAAGAAAGCCCTGGCTCAGTATTTTGGCATGAAAGAGGATGGGGTTTATTTCAAAAGCTCATTAACTATATGAGAAGCAGACAAGATGCTGCTGGTTATAAAGAGGTAAATACTCCAGAAGTATTAGATAGACAACTATGGGAGAAATCTGGGCATTGGGAAAAATATGGAGAAAATATGTACACTTCTGAAACACCAGATGAGAAAGTTTTTGCAATTAAACCGATGAATTGTCCTGGTCATATCCAGGTATTTAATCAAGGCCTAAAAAGTTATAGAGATCTTCCTTTACGTTTTGCTGAATTTGGAAAAGTTCATCGTTATGAGCCATCAGGCGCTTTGCATGGATTATTAAGAGTAAGAGCCTTTACTCAAGATGATGCCCATATTTTTTGTACAGAAGATCAAATTACTAGTGAATGTTTAATTGTTACAAATTTAATACTAGATATTTATAAAGACCTTGGTTTCGAAAATGTAATTCTAAAATATGCAGACAGACCAGAAGTAAGAGTTGGTGATGATGCAGTATGGGATAAAGCAGAAGCCTCTTTACTTGAAGCTGTTAAAGCTTCTAAATTAGAATATACCATTAATAAAGGTGAGGGAGCATTTTATGGACCTAAAATTGAATTTGTTTTACGAGATGCTATTGGTAGAGATTGGCAATGTGGAACTTTACAGGTAGATTTAAATTTACCTGGAAGATTAGATGCTTCTTACGTTGACAAAGATGGAACTAAAAAAGTTCCTGTTATGTTACACAGAGCATTATTTGGTTCTCTAGAGAGATTTATTGGAATTTTAATTGAAAACTATGCAGGCAAGTTTCCATTTTGGATATCTCCATTGCAGACTATGGTAATACCTATTTCAGAAGAATTTAATGACTATGCGGTAGAGGTATCAAATAAAATTAAAAATTCAGGTATAAGTTCTGCAGTAGATTTAAAAAATCATAATTTAAATTATAAAATTAGAGATCATTCTTTAGCAAAAATACCGCTTTTATTAATTTGTGGTAAAAAAGAAGTTGACTCCAATTCAGTAACGATTAGAAGATTAGACTCTAATAAACAAGAAAATATGGGTATAGATCAATTCTTAAAAAAATTCTCTGCTTTAAACAAAGCATCATCAAACTAAGTGGCAGACTTCAAACAAAATTATTTTCAAAGAAGAACCAAGGACAGAGGTCCAAGATCTAATAATAGAATTTCTTCTCCTGATGTACAAGTTATAGCAAGTGATGGAGAAAATCTTGGAGTGATGAATACCAATGAAGCTATTTCCATGGCAAAAAATCAAGGTTTAGATTTAATTGAAATAGCGCCTAATGCAAATCCTCCTGTATGTAAAATAATGGATATGGGTAAATATAAGTATGATGCTCAGAAAAAAGCAAATCTTGCAAAGAAAAAACAAAAAATTGTTTCTTTAAAAGAAATTAAAATGAGACCTGTTACGGAAACTCATGATTATGAGTTTAAAGTCAAAAATGCTAAAAAATTTATAGCTAAAGGAGATAAGGTTAAATTCACTATTAGATTTAAAGGCAGAGAACTTCAGCATTCCCATCTAGGAAATGAACTAATGGGCAAAATTAAAGAAGATATGAAGGATATCGGTAAGGTAGAACTGCATCCCAAGTTTGATGGAAAGCAAATGATCATGGTAATTCAGCCTTTATAAGCCTTAATAGAGGTTGTAAAATTATATCTTTCTTTGTATAAGTCCGCAGAATTATGCCAAAACTAAAAACAAAAAGCTCAGCAAAAAAAAGATTTAAAATATCCGCTAAAGGCAAAGTTATTTCTGCTCAGGCAGGTAAAAGACATGGCATGATTAAAAGAACGAATTCACAAATAAGAAAACTAAGAGGCACTACAACATTGTCTAAACAAGATGGAAAAATTGTTAAGTCATACATGCCTTACAGTTTAAGAGGTTAATAATGGCAAGAGTTAAAAGAGGTGTAACCAGTAAAGCTAAACATAAAAAAGTTTTAAAAGCTGTAAAAGGTCAGTGGGGCAGAAGAAAAAATACTATTAGAGTTGCTAAGCAAGCTATGGAAAAATCCATGCAATACGCTTACAGAGACAGAAGAAATAAAAAAAGAGATTTTAAATCATTGTGGATACAGAGAATCAATGCTGGAGTTAGAGCTGAGGGCTTAACTTATTCAAAATTTATCAATGGATTAAATAAATGTGGTATTGCAATAGATAGAAAAATTCTTGCTGAAATTGCTTACGATAGCCCAGAAGCATTTAAAACAATTGTACAAAAAGCTCAATCAGCTTTAAATTAATCTTCGCTATTGTTTTTATTTCTTAAGGAAATAATCTACTAATATGTCAGAGATAAAAAATATTAGAGATCAGTTTATATCAAAGCTTGATAATGATTTAAGCATTGATCAAATAAATGAAATCAAAACCGAACTCTTTGGTAAAAATGGTTTAATTTCATCAAAATTTAAAACAATAGGATCAATACCAGAGACCGATAGAAAAAAATTTGCATCAGATTTAAATCAACTAAAAGACGAACTTCAGAATTTGATAACTTCTAAAATTAGCGAGATAGAAGGAAAAAAAATAAACGAAAAATTAGAAAAGGAAAAAGTTGATATAACTTTACCTGAAAGACCATTCGTTAGAGGAAAAGTTCATCCAGTATCACAAACTATTGATGAAATTTCATCTATTTTCTCTGAAATAGGATTTAGTGTTGAGGAAGGCCCTGATGTTGAAAATGAATACAACAACTTTACTGCTCTAAACACACCAGACAATCATCCAGCGAGAGACATGCATGATACATTTTACTTAGATGAAAACAAAGAGGTTTTGTTACGAACTCATACTTCACCAGTTCAAATCAGAACTATGCTAAAAGACAAACCTCCATTCAAGATTATTGCTCCTGGAAGAACTTATAGATCTGATAGCGATCAAACACACGCACCAATGTTTCATCAAGTAGAAGGTTTGCATATTGATACAAATATTAATATGGGTCATTTGAAAGGATGCTTGAATTATTTCATTAAAGAATTTTTTGAAGTCGAAAAAATTAAAATGAGATTTAGACCTAGTCATTTTCCATTCACAGAACCATCTGCTGAAGTAGATATTGGTTATGAAATAAAAGATGGCAAAATAATTATTGGGGAAGGAGATAAGTGGCTTGAAATTTTAGGCTGTGGCATGGTGCATCCTAATGTTTTAAAAAATGTAAAAGTAGATCCCTCTAAATATCAAGGATATGCCTTTGGCATAGGTATAGACCGATTAGCGATGCTTAAATACGGCATTAATGATTTAAGAGCGTTTTTTGATTGTGACTACAGATGGCTAAATCATTTTGGTTTTGATCCACTTGATGTTCCTTCAAATTACAGAGGTTTAAGCAGATGAAGATTACATATGATTGGTTAAAAGATCATTTAAACATAAAAGCTAAAGAAGATAAACTTCTTGAGAAACTAACAGACATAGGTCTTGAGGTTGAGAGTATACAAAACTTATCTGAAGGGTTAGATTTATTTAAGGTTGCAAAAATTATAAAAACAGAAAAGCATCCTAATGCGGACAGACTTAAAGTTTGTGATGTTGATATTGGCAATAAAGAAATCAAAAAAGTTGTTTGTGGTGCTGCAAATGCGAGAGAGGGCCTTCTTACTGTATATGCCCCACCAGGAGCAATAATACCAAAAAACAAAACTAAGCTTGTTGTTGCTAAAATAAGAGATGTCACATCCTATGGAATGCTCTGTTCCGAATCTGAATTAAATTTATCAGATGAAAGTGATGGGATTACTGAGCTGTCGTCATCCAAATATGCCAAAAATATTGGAAAAAGTTATTTTCCTAAATCAAGTTCTAATCTTATTGATTTATCAATTACACCAAACAGACCAGACTGTCTAGGTGTTCGAGGGATAGCGAGAGATTTATCAGCTGCAGGTTTTGGAAACTTAAAACCAGAGAAAGATAAAAAAATAAAATCTAATAAAAAACAGACCTTAAAAGTAAAAATAATAAAAGAAAAAAATCAAGGCTGTTTGTCTTTTGGTAGCTGCTTGATAACCAAAGTCAAAAATACAGAAAGTCCTCAATGGCTGAAAGATAAATTAATTTCTATAGGCCAAAAACCAATATCTGCAATTGTAGATATTACAAATTATGTCATGATTGATATTAATCGTCCTTTGCACGCATATGATGCTGATAAAATTGATAAGGGAATAATTGTTAGAAATTCAAAATCAGGAGAAGAATTTACTGCTCTAGATAATAAAAATTATAAACTAGATGATGGAATGTGTGTAATAAGCGATAACAAGGGCGTCTTAGGTCTAGGAGGAATTATTGGAGGCACAAGATCTGGTACAGAGCTATATACAAAAAATGTTTTATTAGAGTCGGCTTATTTTGATCCAAGATCAATTAGAAAAACTGCTAAGAAATTGAATATTGATACAGATGCTAAATTTAGATTTGAAAGAGGTATTGACCAGTTATCTATTGAAGATGGATTAATTAAAGCAGCTTTTTTAATTAGGGAAATTTGTGGTGGTGAAATTAGTAAAATAGATATTCAAAAAATTGAATCTTATAAAAACAAAGTCATAAAATTTGAACCAAAAATATTTGAAAAAATTACTGGTTTTAAAATTTCAACTAAAGAAATGATAACCATTTTAGAAAAACTTGGTTTTAAATTAAAAAAAGAAAAAAAATTCTTTAAATTATCAGTCCCATCCTGGAGACCAGATATTGTTCAAGAGATTGATATAGTAGAGGAACTTGTAAGAATTAGTGGTTATGAAAAAATAAAAATTGAAAATCCTATTAAAGAAAGATCAAAAAACACATTAAATCCAACTCAAAAGTTATTTCATTTTCTTCAAAGGGCAGTGGCATCTAAAGGATATTTGGAAGCAATAACTTGGTCTTTTACAGACTCAAAATTTAACGATCACTTTAAAGAAGCCAGTAAAGAAATAAAAATTATAAACCCAATTAGCTCTGAGTTGGGTGTATTAAGAAATTCTATTTTTTCAAATTTAGTGATGTATATGAGCAAAAACTTAGATAGAGGAATTAAAGATTTATCACTATTTGAAATCGGGCCAATATTTTATGGTTCACAACCTGGAGCTCAAAATACAGTTGTTTGTGGTTTATCAGCTGGGAAAAAATCTAGACTTTCATGGATTGAAAAAGAGAGAAATGTAGATGTTTTTGATATTAAAAGGGATGTTACACAAACTTTAGTAGAAGCCGGTTATGACTCAGAAAAATTTTATATTGATGATGAAAGCCCAAATTATTATCATCCGGGAAAATCAGGAAGAATATTTTTAAACAAGGGAAAAGATAAGGTAGCTGCTTATTTTGGCGAAATTCACCCAAATATTATCAAAACACTAGATATTAAAACAGAGTCTTTAGTAGGATTCGAAATATTTCTAGATAATTTAAAACTGCCAAAAAAACCTTTAAAAGATCAAAAAACAAAATATTCAGTATCTGACTTTCAAAAATCTGAAAGAGATTTTGCATTTATTATTGATAAAAAAATAAGTGTACAAGATTTAGTAAGTGTAATATCAAATATTGATAAAAATTTAATTTCAAACGTTAAAGTGTTTGATGTTTATGAGGGAGATAATATTCCTGAAAATCAAAAATCAATTGCTATAAGCGTAACTATTCAATCATTGGAAAAAACATTAACGGATAATGATTTAGAAAAAACTAATAATTTGATAATAGAAACAGTTGAAAATAAAACTGGTGCTAAAATTCGTTCCTAAAATAATTAATGAGTTCAATCGATAATATAAGAAATTTTGCAATCATTGCGCATATTGATCATGGAAAATCTACTATAGCTGATAGAATTATTCATAGTTGTGGTGGATTAACTGAAAGAGAGATGAAAGCTCAAGTTTTAGACTCTATGGATATTGAACGTGAAAGAGGAATCACAATTAAAGCTCAAACTGTAAAATTAAATTATAAAGCTAAAAATGGAAAAGATTATGTTTTAAATATTATTGATACCCCAGGCCATGTTGATTTCAGTTATGAAGTTAGTAGATCATTATATGCATGTGAAGGTTCAATTTTAATTGTAGATAGTACACAAGGGGTAGAAGCTCAAACTTTAGCAAATGTTTACCAAGCTTTAGATACCAACCATGAGATAGTTCCAGTTTTAAATAAGGTTGATTTACCTGCATCAGATTTAGATAGAACAAAAAAACAAATTGAAGACGTGATAGGAATTGATACTGAAAATGCAATTCCCTGTTCAGGTAAAACTGGTGAAGGTATAGAGGATATTTTAGAACAAATAATTACAACATTACCTGCACCAAAAGGGGAAAGCTCAGCTGATCTAAAATGTTTATTGGTTGATAGCTGGTATGACACTTATTTAGGCGTAGTAATATTAGTGAGAGTAATAGATGGTAAACTTTCTAAACATATGAAAATAAAAATGATGTCTACTAATCAGGAGTATATTGTTGAAAAAGTTGGGGTTTTTACACCAAAGCCAGTAGACATAAATGAACTAAAAACGGGTGAAATTGGATTTATTACAACAGGAATTAAAGTTTTGTCTGAGACAAAAGTTGGAGATACGATTTGTGATGCCTCAAAACCATTAAAAGATGCTTTGCCAGGATTTAAACCAAGTAAACCGGTAGTGTTCTGCGGGTTATTTCCAGTAGATAGTTCTGAGTTTCAAAAACTGAAAGATGGTCTAGCTAAATTGCAGTTGAATGATGCAAGTTTTTCATTTGAACCAGAATCATCATCTGCTTTAGGTTTAGGTTTTAGATGTGGATTTTTAGGATTACTTCATTTGGAAATAGTGACAGAAAGATTAGAAAGAGAATTTGACGTTAATTTATTAACAACTACACCTGGTGTTGTTTATAAAGTTTATCTCAATAATGAAAAAATAATTGATCTTCAAAATCCATCAAGTTTACCTGATCCAACTTTAATAAAATATATAGAAGAGCCATGGATAAAAGCAACAATCATTACTCCTGACCAATATTTAGGATCAATTATTAAAATGTGTCAGGATAAAAGAGGAATTCAGACTAATTTAAGTTATTCAGGTAATAGAGCTGTAGTGAATTATGAATTACCATTGAATGAAGTTGTTTTTGATTTTAATGATAGACTAAAATCTATGACAAGTGGCTATGCTAGTTTTGACTACGAGATTATTGAGCATAGAGAGGGAGATTTGGTAAAACTTGGTATTCTAGTAAATGGAGAACCAGTTGATGCTTTAGCGATGATGATACATAAAGACTTTGCACAAAAAACTGGGAGAGAGGTTTGTGAAAAATTAAAAGATTTAATACCTCGACATAATTTTATGATTCCAGTTCAAGCTGCAATAGGTGGTAAAATTATTGCTAGAGAAACAATTAAAGGTTTTAAAAAAGATGTTTTAACTAAAATTCACGGTGGTGGAGCAACTGATAGAAAAAGAAAACTTTTAGAAAAACAGAAAAAAGGAAAAGCTAGATCTAAACAATTTGGAAGAGTCGAAATTCCACAAGAGGCATTTATTGGTGTACTTAAGATTTCAAAAGAAAAATAGTCGGAGAGGTGGCCGAGTGGTTGAAGGCGCACGCTTGGAAAGCGTGTAAAGGAGCAATTCTTTCATGGGTTCGAATCCCATTCTCTCCGCCATTAAATAGGCTTTATTTTTCAGGGGTAATTTAGGCATTTTAGAGTTTTTTTGTTAAGATAAATCAGCAATTTTTATAAAAAATGCTATAATTTTCTTTCTCCAAAATTTAAAAAATGACAAATAAAAACACATATCAGGCAGACTCCATCAAAGTTTTAAAGGGTCTTGAAGCTGTAAGAAAAAGACCAGGTATGTACATTGGAGATACAGATGATGGAACTGGTTTGCATCATATGGTCTATGAAGTTGTTGATAACTCTATTGACGAGGCATTAGCAGGATATTGTAAAAATATTAATGTAAAAATAAACTCTGATGGAACAATTACAATAAATGATGATGGAAGAGGTATTCCTGTTGATATCCATAAAGGAGAAAAAAAATCAGCAGCAGAAGTAATTATGACTCAACTTCATGCTGGTGGTAAGTTTGATCATGATTCTTACAAGGTTTCAGGAGGATTACATGGTGTGGGTGTTTCTGTTGTTAATGCCTTGTCAGAAAAATTAGAACTAGATATTTATAGAGATGGAAAAAAACATTTTATAGAATTTAAAAATGGTGAAGCTAAAGCGCCATTGAAAGTAGTGGGAAAAGCAAAACATACCGGCACACAGATCACTTTTCTACCATCAAAAGAAATTTTTTCTTCAATAAAGTTCAATGCAAATATTCTTATAAAAAGAATGAGAGAATTAGCATTTTTAAATAAAGGAATAAAAATAATATTTACTGATGCAAGTCAAAAGAAAGAAAATACTTCTGAGTTTAAGTTTGATGGTGGCGTTCTTGAATTTGTAGATTTTTTAGATGAAAAAAGAGAAAAACTACAAAATAAAAACGGAAATGATTTATTTAGAAAACCAATTTATATTGAAGGTAAAAAAAATAATATTGAACTTGAGTGTTCATTAAAATGGAACGCAGGATATACAGAAGATATCTTTCCGTATACGAATAATATTTATCAAAAAGATGGTGGAACTCATTTACTAGGTTTTAGAAGTGCATTAACTAGAGTGGTAAATAAATATGCTAATGAAAATAATTTACTAAAGAAAAATAAATTAGCAATTTCAGGTGATGACATTAAAGAAGGTCTTACTTGTGTGCTTTCGACTAAAATCCCTGATCCAAAATTTTCATCACAAACAAAAGATAAACTTGTATCTTCAGAAGTGAGGATGATAGTGGAAACATTAGTAAATGAAAAATTATCTATTTGGTTTGATCAGAATCCATCAATTGCCAAAATTATCTTAGCAAAAATTATTCAAGCTGCAATAGCTAGAGATGTTGCTAGAAAAGCAAGAGAAAATGTAAGAAGAAAAGGAGCCCTTGAATTAAGTGGTCTTCCTGGAAAATTAGCTGATTGTCAAATTGGCAAACAAGAAGGAACAGAATTGTTTATTGTGGAGGGGGATTCTGCCGGTGGATCTGCCAAACAAGGAAGAAATAGAGCAAATCAAGCAGTTTTGCCACTTAGAGGTAAAATACTTAATACTTATGTAGAAGATTTTAATATGAAAAAAAATGGTAATGGCAATGGAAATGGTTCTGATCAAAGAACAAAGGCCTTATCCAAAATGATTTCTTCAAACGAAATCGTTACTTTGATTAATGCTCTAGGTTTGGATCCAAAAGCACAAGAGATTGATTTAAAAGATTTAAGATATGGAAAAATTATTATTATGACGGATGCTGATGTAGATGGTTCTCATATAAGAGCCCTTCTTTTAACTTTTTTCAACAATAAACCATTTAATAAATTAATTGAAAATGGCCATGTTTATTTAGCACAACCTCCTTTATTTAAAATTAACAAAGGTTCTAAAGGTATTTATATTAAGGATGAGAAGGAGTTAGAAGATTACATAATAAATAATAATAAGGAGTTAAAAAAAATTAAAAAGGGGTCTAAAGATTATTTGAAAAAAATTGATGAAGAAAAATCAAAAATGAATATCCAAAGATTTAAAGGTCTTGGAGAAATGAATCCAGAAGAATTATGGAGTACTACATTAGATCCAGAAACAAGAAATTTACTCCAAGTACAATACTCAAAAGATTTGAAAAAAGACCAAAGTTTAATCCATACTTTAATGGGTAATGATGTGGCATTAAGAAAAGATTTTATAGTTTCTAACGCTATAAATGTTAGAAATCTTGATATTTAAAAATGAAGTTTTTTGAAACTTCAAAATATCATTCTTTTAAAAAATCAACATATATAACTCTTAGATGGATCGGAATTATTGGACAATTAATTGCAGTAAATTTTGTATATTTATTTCTAAATTCTAGTTATGATTTTATTACTTCAAATTTAGTTATATTTTTAGGAATATTAAGTAATTTATACTTAATATTTATTTATAAAAAAACACAATTATCAGATAGATCTGCTTTTATCTTCCTGCTTATAGATATTTTGCAATTAGGTGTCCTTCTTTATTTGTCAGGGGGAATAACTAATCCATTTGTAATTTTTATATTGATACCAAGTGTTTTTTCTTCATCAAATTTAAGCTTTAGAACTAATACTTTGTTAGTAATTTTAACAATAATTATAATTGTATTTTTAACTTTTAATTACCAAGATTTGCCAATTAATTTAAATAGTGATTTTCATAATAATCATTATTTTTATTACTCTATCCCAGTTTCTTTGATTATCGCTTTAGTATTTTTAAATTATTTTGCTATGACCTTTGGTACACAATCTAGATTAAGAAAAGAGGCATTGGGAAAAATGGAAGAGGTAATGGCTAAAGAACATGAGCTTTTATCTTTAGGTGGTCAAGCTGCTGCAGCCGCACATTCTTTAGGTACACCACTTTCTACAATAACAATAATTGCACATGATTTAATGAAACAATTTAAGGGGCAAAAAGATTTAGAGAAAGATATAGAGTTATTGAATAGTCAAGTCGAGCGATGTAATGAAATTTTAAAGCGATTAACTTTAAATCCTGTAGAGGAAGATGAATTTATCGATAAAGATATTAATATTCGAGATTATTTGCATGAAATTATTTCTTCATTTAAGGAAATAAGTAAAAAGGAATTTGTCTTCAATTTTGATCAAGACTCAAATCCAAAAAAAATAAGTAAATCTATTGAAATAGTTTACGGATTAAGGAATTTCATAGGAAACGCGAATAAATTTGCCAAAAATACAATTTTTATTAATTTGAAAAGTGATAGTGAAATAACTGAAATAACAGTTGAGGATGATGGTGAGGGTTATCCTAGAGATATAATCTCAAAAATTGGTGAGCCATATTTGAAATCAAATTATTCTAAAGACAAATCTAAAGAGGGTTTAGGTCTAGGCTTATTTATTGGAAAAACTTTATTAGAAAAAAATTTCGCATCAGTTAATTGTAGAAATTCAAAAACGCGCAAAGGTGCTGAAGTTATTATTAGATGGAGCAATAAGGAATTATTTAATGTTTAGTGGTATTTGTTCTTTGTTTCAAATAAAGAGCTTAATTGAGATATCATAACATCTCCTAATTCATTTACGTCAGTAATTTTGATAGCTTTATTATAATATCTTGAAACATCATGACCAATTCCTATGGCCAAAATTTCAATATCTGATTTATTTTCAATAAACTTTACAATCTTTTTTAAATGTTTTTCTAAAAAATCACCTGAATTTACAGAAAGAGTTGAGTCATCTACAGGGGCTCCATCAGAAATAACCATTAATATTTTTCTTTCTTCTTTTCTTTTTTTAATTCTATTATAGGCCCACGATATAGCTTCTCCATCAATGTTCTCTTTGAGTAATCCTTCTTTTAGCATTAGTCCTAAATTATTTTTTGCCTGTCTCCAATGGGTATCTGCTCCTTTGTAAATTATATGTCTTAGGTCGTTCAATCTTCCTGGTGTTTTTGGTTTAGAATTTTTGGTCCATAATTCTCTACACTGTCCACCCTTCCAATTTTTAGTTGTGAAACCTAAAATTTCAACTTTAACAGAGCACCGTTCTAACGTTCTGGATAAGATATCTGCACAAATAGCTGCAATAGTGATTGGTCTTCCTCTCATAGATCCAGAATTGTCTATTAGCAATGTCACTACTGTATCTTTAAAATCTAAATCCTTTTCTTTTTTGAATGATAAAGAATTATATGGATCCATGATAATTCTTGGAAGCTTTGAACTGTCTAATAATCCCTCCTCTAAATCAAATTCCCATGCTCTATTTTGTTTTGCAAGCAATTGTCTTTGAAGTTTATTTGCAAGTTTTGTTATAATATCTTGAAAGCCGATTAATTGTTGATCTAAATTTTTTCTTAGTTTTGTCGTTTCATCCGCATTTTCTAGATTTTCAGCTTTTACAACTTCATCAAACTGAGTTGTAAATATTTTATAATCTAAATTGATATTATCTATTTTTTTTTGAGCTACTTGCTCAGAGCTTTGTTCATCTGACTCTGTGTCTGACAGCTGTTCGTCAAAATTAAATTCATCAACACTATAATCAGCATCTAGTGAAGCTTCTGATACATTTTCATCTTTTTCATCTTTATTATCTTCTTTATCATTATTTTCATCTTCATTTGATGGATTATCTTGTCCTTGATCTTGATTTTCTTCTTTTCTTTCGTCCTCATCTTCACTTTGAAAAATATCCATTTCTTCCAATATTTCTGAAAACTTTGAACTATAAATGTTTTGATCTTCAAGATTTTTAAGTAAAAATTCTTTATGTTTTTCTATAGCGTCCTCAAAGTCTTTTTCCCAAAAATTAAGCATTTTTGTTGTTAGAGGATTTAGCTTAATTTTATGAAAATTCTTAAGCATATATAACTCGAATGCCTCTGATACAGATACATCCTCTTTAGTTCTTAATTGATCTTTGCGTTTACGATTTATTATTTGATGATAATTTTCTTGAAAATTTTTCTCAATTCCTTTCAGCATTTTCCCTCCTAGAGTCTCATAACGTATTTTTTCAGCAATATTATAAAGAGATCTAGAAGATGTATTTGAGGGAAGGTTTTTTTTATAAATTGTTTCATTACAAAATTTTTTTTTCAAAGCAGAGGAGTCTGTTTCTGCACGTAATCTTATAAAATCAGCTGGACTAGTTAAATTATCAATTTCTAAAAAATTGAATTCTTTTATTTTTTTCTCTTCAGAATTTGTTTTTTTTACATCAAAATCATCAGCAATTACTTTTGCTGTAGAAGTTAAAGCAATTTTGAATTTTTCTTTTAAATTATTTTCTTTAGTGCTCATTAGATTTGAATATTAATCAAAGATTCTGGTAACTCTTCACCAAAACATCTTTGATAATATTCTGCGATAGTATTTTTTTCAATATCATCACATTTATTAAGAAAAGTTACTCTAAAAGCGTAACCAGTGTCTTTAAATATCTCTGCATTTTCTGCCCAATGTAACACCGTTCTTGGGCTCATCACTGTTGAAATATCTCCTGCAATAAATCCTTTACGGGTTAAAGAAGCTACTTTTATCATGTTAGCAACCTTCTCTTTTCCCTTTGTGTTATTTAAGTTTTTATTTTTAGACAAAACAATGTCCATTTCTCTATCTAGGCTAAGATAGTTTAAAGTTGTAACAATATTCCATCTATCCATCTGACCTTGGTTAATTTGCTGCGTACCATGATAAAGACCTGTAGTATCACCAAGTCCAACAGTATTTGAAGTAGCAAATAATCTAAAAAATTTATTTTGTTTAATTACTTTGTTTTTATCTAGTAGTGTAAAATTTCCCTCAGCTTCTAAAACTCTTTGAATTACAAACATTACATCAGGTCTACCAGCATCATATTCATCAAAAACAAGTGCAACTGGATTTTGTATAGACCATGGTAAAATTCCCTCGTTAAATTGAGTTACTTGTTTACCATCTTTAAGAACGATTGCATCTTTTCCAATCAAATCAATTCTACTTACATGACTATCTAAATTTACACGGATACAAGGCCAATTCAATCTTGCAGCTATTTGCTCAATGTGAGTAGATTTTCCAGTACCATGATACCCTTGAACTAAAACTCTCTTATTAAACGCAAATCCTGAAATAATGGCTAAAGTAGTATCTCTATCGAACTTGTAATTTTTATCAATTTCAGGAACGTAATCATTTTTTTTTGAAAATGCGTCAACTTCCATTTCTGAGTCAATTCCAAAAGTTTGTTTTAGTGAAACTTTAATATCTGGTTCTGTATTAAGATTTGGTGTCAATTTTTTCTCTATAGGTATTTTTTAATTGGGTATAAGCTAATGTTATAAGTTTAAGTTTTTCCTCGTATTTTTTATTTCCAGAATTCATATCAGGGTGAAATTTTTTCACAAGTAATTTGAATTTATCTTGTATTTTCTTCCACTTTAAACCCACAGAAACCCCCAATATTCCAAAAGCTTTGATATCTTTATGATCGAATTTAAATTGACGCATATGATCATAATCTCCATTTATTTTTTCTTTATCGAACTCATCTCTCAAAGTTGTATTCCATAACACTTTGAAAAAATTATCTGAAGAGCTAAAGCTTTGCGTAGGTTTGTGCCAAGTCATATCAGATTTTAAAAAATCCATTACTTGGTCATCATTCATTCCTGAAAAATAATTCCAATTTTTATTAAATTCTTTAACGTGTTCAAGGCAAAGCATTCTAAATTTTCTACTATTATCTTTTTCAACTGGTGCCTTATATTCACCTATTTCATTACAATTATTCCAGTCGCAAATGTTTTTCATGATATATAATAATATATATGGATATAAATGAGTTAATTACAATTGTAAAAAAAAAATTATTAAATCAAATAAATATTGAGAGTTTAAATATTGAGGACAAATCTTTTCTTCATAAAAATCATAAAGGAAATCAAGAAGGAAAATATCATTTAAAAATAACCATTATCTCTGATGAACTAAAAAAAATGAATAAAATTGAAAGTAATAAAAAAATTTACAAAATTTTAGATCAAGAATTAAAAGAATTTATTCACTCAATACAGATTTTAATTAGATAAAATTTTTTTCATAAATAAACCTAATTTTTTTTTTGGGTATTGTTTGTTAAAAATTGGCTTACCAATTTTTTTTAATAAAACTAAATTAATTTTTTCAGAATTATTTTTTTTATCTTTGATCATAAAAGATAAAATCTTATTTAAATCTTTTATAGAAAAATATTTTTTTATAGAAGAAGGCAGACCAGAATTATCAATATGATTTATAATTAAACTATACTCACTTTTACTGAGCATATTTTCCCTTAAACTAAAATTAAGTGCTGTCTTTATTCCAAGTATTACAGCCTCACCATGATTTAGTTTGTGACTGTAACCTAAGCTTGCTTCATAAGCATGAGCAAATGTATGACCAAAATTTAGTATTTTTCTTAGTGCAGTTTCTTTTTCATCTTTTTCGACTACCTTTTTTTTAATTTTACAACTTTCATAGATAGCTTTCTCAATAAATGGAGATGAAAGATTTAAAATTTTTTTAATATTTTTATTCAAGAAATTAAATAATTTTTTATTATCAATTAATGAATGCTTTAATATTTCTCCGTATCCACAAATTATTTCTCTTTTTGATAAAGATTTAAGAAATTGAATATCTGAAAGAACTAGCGATGGTTGATAAAAACTTCCTATTAGGTTTTTACCATACTTAGAATTAACACCAGTTTTACCACCTATAGATGAATCTACTTGTGCCAAAAGAGTTGTTGGAATATTTATAAACTTTAAACCTCTTTTGAGGAGACTTGCAGCAAAACCACTTACATCGCCCGTAATCCCACCTCCCAAAGAAATTAAAACATCATTCCTTGAGAAGTTTTTATTCAATAAAATTTCTATAATTTTATTTACACTATTAATATTTTTATTTTTTTCACTAGCATTAAAAGATAACACGAAAAGACTTTTATTTTTTAAAGATCTTTTAATATTTGAGACAAATTTTTTTGGAACATTTTTATCAACAACAATTAAACATTTGCCAAAATCAATTGAATTTGATTTAAAAATTTTTGATACACTCGAGGTTAAATTTGATCCGATAATTATTGGATATTTCTCGGTTTTAGTTACTATATTTAATCTAGTTTGTTTCATAAATTTCTACAATTTTATTTACTATTTCACTTTTAGTAAGATTATCACACTTTATCTCATATAAAGCTTTAGAATAAATGTTAGACCGTTCCTTAATTAAATCAATTAACTCAGTGTCTGTTGCATTAATCGCTAATGGTCTATTTTTACTGTTTTTAATTCTATTTAATAATGTTTTATCATCCCAATTTAGCCAAAAAGATAAATGATTTTTTAAAATTTCTTTCCTAATATTATTATTTGTAAAAGCTCCCCCACCAAGTGAAATTACAGTAGAGCTTAATTTAAGTTTTTTTAAAGTTGTTTGTTCTTCAATTTTTCTAAAATAATTCTCACCCTTAACTTCAAAAATTTTTTTTATTTTAATCTTTAAATTTTTTTCAATTTCATTATCGATATCTACAAACTTTAATTTTAATTTCTTAGCTACTAAGGATCCAATAGAGCTTTTACCAGAACCCATCATCCCTAAAAAAACTAGATTTTCTTTTGATTTCATAAGTTTCTTTATTGAAAAAACATAAATATGTCTTAATTTGAAATTATCTAAAAGTATATGCAATTCATTAAAAACACAAGTTCAGGCAAGGCAAGTATCACAGGACTTGTGATTAAATCTATAATCGGATTAGGGGTTATTTTAGGTATTATTTTTTTTCTAAGTACAATTGATTTTCCTGCACCTAAAAAAGAAATTGAAAAAATTATTCCAAATGAAAATTTTAAAATTGTTAAATAAGAAAATTCTTTCAATCAAATTAGTTTGTCTTATTTTTTTTACACCTGTGTTTGCAGAAGAGAAACCAATTGATATTTGGAATATAGAAAAAAAAGATAATCAAGTTATTTCAGAAACAAATATTTCAATTGAAAATTCTAGCAGCACCACTCCGAATAGTGTCTACGAACTACAAACAAATAAACAAACAGATACAATTAAACTTGATAACGAATTTTCATCAAAAGAAATTAAAATTGTTGGATTATACGATCCTAGCGAATACGGCCTGAGTATGGATATGTGGTCAAATTCAGATGGAACCAAATTAAAAAATTTATTTCAGAATATTAATAAGTTTAATCTTTCTGAAGATGCATCTGACATAATGCACATATCTTTATTAACTAATGCTTATTCCCCAACTAAAAATATTACTGAGCAAGAATTTATGAACTTTAAATCTGATTGGTTAATAAAAGATTCAAACTTAGAATTAATAGAAGAATATTTAATTAAAAATCAAATAATAAATTTGCATCCAAATTTAACAAGATATTTAGTTGATAGTTATTTATCAGAATCGAATTTAAAAAAACCTTGTGAAATTTTTTCTAAAAATACAGAACCTATCCAAGATGATTATCTATCTAAATTTAATTTATATTGTTTAATCAATTATGGAAAAAATGAAGAGGCACAACTAATTTTAGATTTAAAAAAAGAGTTAGGTTTTGAAGATAATTATTATGAAAACAAAATAAATTATTTATTTGGATATATAGATGAAGCAGATAAAGAAATATCAATAAACTCAATTTTAGATTTTCATCTAGCACATAGAACTAATCCTGAATTCTTTTATGAACCGAATGAAGATACACCTAAAATAATTTGGAAATATCTTTCAGCTGCTAATTTACTATTCAAAATTCAAGATTTAGAAATTACTGATGTAGAAAAAATTTCTACAATAGAAAAAGCTGTCAATGATAAAAATTATTCTGAGGAGGAGTTATTCGAATTTTATAAAAAATTTCAATTTAATATTAACCAATTTTTAAATGCAAAAGAGGCATATAAATCTCTGTCTTCAATCGAGGGACGCGCTCTTTTATATCAAAGAACTCTTTTAACTGAAGAACCAAAAATTAAATTAGAATTTATAAAAATATTAAAGGATCTATTTATTTCTGATGAAATAGGTGACGCCTTTGATTTGAAATTAAAAAAATTTTTAGGTGAAATTAATGTTGAGGATGTGCCCTCAAATTTGACAACATTTTATAATAGTAATCTAAAGAAGAAAGAGACAGTCGATAAAAAGATTAAATATAATAGTAAAATTTTACATCAATCAAAACTTATAAATTATTTCAATGGGGACTATGCAAAATCTAAAATTGAAGAGGACCTAGATAAATTTTTAAAGAAAATTAAAAAAGATAAAAAATATTTTTTATCAAAAAAAGATATAATTTTTCTAGAGGCGCTTAAATCTGATGGAGTTGAAATTTCAAAAAAATATGACGGTCTTTATGAGGTGAAGCAATCAGAAATGCCTGCTGATATTCAAACAATGATAGATAATAATGAGATTGGTGCCGCATTGTTGAGAATAATTGAGGTAATTGGACCTGACAAAATTGAAAATATTGATGAAGATACTGTTTATTTTATTATCAATACTTTAAATCAATTAAATGTTGATTTAATCAGAAACAAACTATTGCTAAAAGTTCTTCCTTTAAAAGTATAAAAATTATAATAAAATCAAGTTATGGCTATCAGAACTATAATAACAGAACCTAATAAATTACTTAGACAAATTTCTAAACCAGTCAATAGTGTTGGTAAAGAAGAGCAAAAATTGATGGATGATATGCTAGAGACAATGTATGACGCAAACGGAATTGGTCTCGCGGCTATACAAATTGGTGTACCAAAGAGAATTATTGTTATGGATATAAGTAAAGATGATAGCAAAAAAGAGCCAAGATATTTCGTAAATCCAATTATTAAAAATAAAAACCCAGAAAAAGCAACTTATGAGGAAGGATGTCTTTCTGTGCCAAATCAGTTTGCAGAAATTGATAGACCTAGCAAGTGTGAAGTAGAATATCTTGATTATCATGGAGAAAAGAAATTGCTAAAGGCAGATGGTCTACTTGCAACATGTATTCAGCATGAAATGGACCATTTAGAGGGAATCCTATTTATTGATTATCTTTCGAAATTAAAAAGATCAATGATAATTAAAAAATTATCTAAGAAAAAATCTACAGTAGCAATTCTTTAAACATGCTAAAAAAAATAGTTTTTATGGGTACACCCATGTTTGCCGTTCCAATTTTAAAATCACTTTATCAAAATGGATATCCTATTTCTTGTGTTTATACACAACCACCTCAAAAATCTAAAAGAGGTCAAAAAATTAACAAGTCACCAATTCAATTAATTTCAGAAACTTTAAATATAGAATTTAGAACACCAAATTCATTAAAAGAAAATTTAGAGGAATTAGAATATTTTAAATCTTTAGAGGCAGATTTAGCAATAGTTGTTGCTTATGGTCAAATTATACCAAAGTCATATTTAAATTTAACTAAAAAAGGATTTATTAATATACATGCATCTATTCTTCCAAAATGGAGAGGTGCTGCACCTATTCAAAGATCAATTATGAATTTAGATAAAGAGACAGGAATTAGTATTATGAAAATAGGGGAGGAACTAGATACAGGACCGGTATGTAATATTTATAAAATTAATATTGAAAATAATTTAAATGCTGAAGATATTAATGAAAAGCTATCAAGTTTGGCCGCAAAGAAAATTTTAGACAATATAGATGATATATATGAGGATAAAGCAAACTTTATAGAACAAGATCACGCATCAGCTACATACGCATCAAAAATTCAAAAATCAGAGGGGCAGATTAATTGGAAAGAAGCTACTAAAATTATAATTGGCAAAATAAATGGACTTTATCCAGTTCCAGGTGCTTATTTCATGTTTAACGGTGAGAGATATAAAATATTAAAAGCAGAAATTGGACAAGCACAAGGAAAACCAGGTGAGGTTTTATCTGACCATTTAGAAATTTCGTGTGGAGATAAAAAATCAATAAAAATTAAAGAAATTCAAAGACAGGGAAAAAAGCCTCAAAGTATTGGAGAATTTGTTTTAGGAACACAAATTAAAAAAGGTTCATTTTTATAATGTACAGATACCAAATACTTATTGAGTATGTAGGGACAAATTTTAGAGGATGGCAAATTCAAAAAAAAGGGCCAACTATTCAAGGATTAATTCAAGAAAAATTATCAAAGTTATTAAAACAAAAAATTGTTTTATATGGTCAAGGAAGAACTGATGCAGGGGTTCATGCCTTTGAGCAATCTGCACACTTTGATTGCATAAATAAAATAACCGATAAAATTAAATTTTTAAAATCTATAAATCATTTTTTAAATTTAAAAGACATTGCGATTAAAAATATTAAAAAAAGAAATAATAAATTTCATGCTAGATTTTCAGCAAAACAAAGAATTTATAAATACTTTATTTTTAATCAAATAAGCCAACCAATAATTGAAAAAAATAGAGCATGGCATGTTCGTAGGCCTTTAAATTTAGAATTAATGAAAAAGGGTGCAAAAAAGTTATTAGGAACCCATGATTATTCAACTTTTAGATCTTCAAGCTGTCACGCTAAAAGTCCAATTAAAACTATTAAATCAATTAAAATTAAATCATCAAAAAATAAAATTGAATTTCAATTTAGTTCTCAATCATTTTTACAACATCAGGTTAGATCTATGGTTGGTTGTTTAAAATACTTGGGAGAAACTAAATGGAATTTAAAAACTTTTGAAAAGAGATTTAAGTCAAAAAAAAGAACACTGTGTGCTCCACCAGCACCACCAAGTGGTTTATTTTTATTTAGAGTTCTTTATTAATTTATTTTTATTGCTCATAGCAAACTTTTTATTTATTCGCCATCTAGACTCAGCTCTTACAATATATCCACAACAGTTTTTTGATTTACATTTACAAGGAAATTGTTTGTAGTTTTCATCATAACCAAATCCATAGTCACAGGTAAACTCTTCACCTTTTTTAATATCTTTGATTGCTTTGACCCAAATTTTCAATCCTTTTCCATCGTAATCACAATTATTATCACAAGAATGGTTTATTAAACCTGCGGTATTCCATGGAAAGTCTCCATCTAGATCGTATCTTTTGTTTATTGTGAATAAATATATTGGTTTATTATTATCGTATTTATCAGAATCTTGTGTTTGTTTTTTTGTTATAAGTTTTCCGATATAGTTAATTATTTTGGTTCCCTCTTTAATGTCACGAGTTGCATAAAGTCCTCTACCTTTATTATCAATTCCAGACTTTTTTATTTTATATAGTTTCATGAAAATTTTTATTTAGAGTTTTATTAAGATTTATCAATTAAATTCTAAAAGAGCATCAACATGTCTTTTAGTGCTGTCTCGAAGTGCATTTAGGTCATAACCGCCCTCTAAAATTGAGACAACTTTTCCATTACAAAACTTTTTAGAAGTCTCTAATACTCTTTTAGTAATAGTAAAATAATCCTCTGTATTTAAATTAAATTGAGCGAGAGGGTCATCTTCATGGGCGTCAAAACCAGCGCTAATTAATATAAACTCTGGTCTAAACTCTTCTAATTTTTTTAATACACGGTCAAATACGTTTAAATATTCTTCTGATCTAATGCCAGCTGGCAAAGGTATATTAAAGATATTGTTAAATTTACCTCTTTCTTGTTCAGAACCAGTTCCTGGGTAGTAGGGGTATTGATGAGTTGATATAAAAAGAACATTTTCATTTTCATAAAAAATATCCTGTGTTCCATTACCGTGATGAACATCAAAATCTATTATTGCAACTTTTTTATATTTATATTTTTTCAACAAATAATTTGCACCGATACTTACTGAATTTAAAATACAAAAACCAGCTGCTTTATTTTGTGAGCTATGATGTCCAGGAGGTCGAACACCACAAAATGCATTTCTAAATTCTTTTTTTTCTACTCCATCAATTGCAGCAATTATTGATCCAACTGCATCGAAAGTTGCATCTTTGCTTCCAGGTGAAATGATTGTATCACCATCAAGTGAAGAGAAACCTTTTTTTGGAAAAGAACTTTTTACTAACTTTAAGTAATTCTTTTCATGTGTGGTTAATAGAATATCATCTGAAACTTTAGATGGTTTCTTCCATATAAGATTTTTATTATTAAGTTTTTTAAAATTTTCTACTATAACTGATACCCTTGCTATTTGTTCTGGATGCCCAGGACCTGTATCATGATTTTGAGATGTATCTGATGTAATTAAGCCAGTTTTCACTTAAAGTAATTATCTAAGATTTTAGTATAAATTAAAGTTAATCTTTTTAAATCAGATAAGGACACACATTCTCCTACTTTATGCATAGTTTTTCCCACTAATCCAAATTCTAAACATGGAGCTATTTTTCTTATAAATCTAGCATCTGACGTGCCACCAGTTGTTGACAATTTTGGTTTAATTTTAGTAACTTTTTTAATTGTATTTTGAATCATAAATGTAGTTTTGTTAGGCTTAGTTAAAAAAGCCTCACCAGAAACACTATATTCAATTTTATATTTTGATTTATTTTTATTACAAATTTGTTTAATTATTTTGTTTATTTTATTCTTTAATTTGTAAGATGTATGTTTGTTATTAAATCTAATATTAAAAGAAGCACTAGCTAATCCTGGAATTACATTATCAGCTGAATTATCAATATTAATTTTTGTTATTTCCAAATTTGTAGGTTGAAAATCCTTTGTACCTTTATCAAATTTAATTTCTTTTAACTCTTTGAGTATTCGAACTAAAGCTGTTGACGGATTGTTGGCTCTATTTGGGTAAGCTACATGACCTTGAATACCAATGACAGACAATTTTCCAGTCATACTACCTCTACGACCAATTTTTATCATTTCTCCTAATTTATTTGGATTCGTAGGTTCTCCTACTAAGCAAAAATCTATTTTTTCTTTTCTTTTTCTTAAATACTCAACAACTTTTTTCGTTCCATTGATTGCAATTCCCTCTTCATCTCCAGTAATTAGAAGGCTTATAGAGCCACCAAATTTTTTATTTATTTTAGAAAAATTACTTACCGCAGTAACAAATGCAGCTATTGAACTTTTCATATCATTTGCACCTCTGCCAATTAAGTATCCTTTCTTAACAGCAGGTTTAAAAGGATTAACAGTCCAATCATTTAAATTACCAGGTGGCACTACATCCAAATGGCCTGCATAACAAAAATTTGGACTTGTGGTACCAAGTCTTGCATAAAGATTTTTTACAGGGTAACTATTTTTATCTTTGAACTCGAGTATTTTAGTTTTAAAGCCAAGTTTTTTTAATTTTTTTTCTAAAAATTTAATTATACCGGCATCGGTTTTTGTAACAGATGGAAACCTAATTAGCTCTTTAGCTAATTGGAGTTCGTTAATTTTTTGCATTTTTATTCTCTTAAAAGATCATTAACTGATGTTTTTGATCTTGTCTTTTCATCAACTTGTTTAATTATAACTGCACAATATAAAGATGGCGCTTGTGAATTGTTTTTATCTGGCAAGGATCCTGGAACTACTACTGAGTAAGGAGGAATTTTTCCATAAGTTATTTCACCAGTTTTTCTATTAACAATTTTTGTTGATTGTCCAATATACATTCCCATACTTAGAACGGAGCCTTCTCCAACTATTACACCTTCTACTACTTCTGACATTGCTCCTAAGAAAACATTGTCTTCAATAATTGTAGGTAATGCTTGCGCAGGTTCTAATACACCTCCAACGCCAGTACCAGCTGAGATATGACAATTTTTTCCAATCTGACAACAACTTCCTGCACGACTAAATGTATCCATCATTGTTCCTTCATCAATATAAGCACCAATATTCACGTAACATGGCATTAAAACCGCATTCTTTCCTACAAATGATCCTTTTCTTACTGGTGAATTAGGAACCATTCTAAAACCTGCTTTTTCATGATCTTCTTTTGTCCATCCAGCTGTTTTTCCCTTAAGTAAATGAGCTTTGTCATACCAACTACTGTATGGACCATTTAAATTTTCCATCGGATACATTCTAAAGCTTAACATGATAGCTTTTTTTAGATGTTGATGCGTAACCCATTCACCATTGATCTTTTCAGCTACTCTTGCTTTTCCACTGTCTAAATCGTCAATAATTTGATTAACAGCATCCTTTAAAGATTTATCTGAATTTTGGCTTACTTGGTCTTTATTTTCCCAAGCTTCATTTATAATTTTTTCTATACTCATAATTTTATGAGTTTTTTAATAACCTTATTTCTTTTAAAAATAAAGAAAGATTTTCTATTTTGTAATCAATATATTCTTTATCAGATTCTTTTTTTCCCCAGTATTCATCATTGATTAACCAAACTGTTTTTGCTCCTCTTTCTTTTCCAATTGATAAGTTTTTTGCAATATCTTCAATGTAAAGTGTCTCAGTTGGATCAATTTCAAATTTTTTGACCATAAGATCAAATGCTTTTGCTTCAGGTTTTGGATTGTATTCAGCATCAACAATGTCAAATACACCGTCAAATTGATCATCAATGCCTAAGTGAGTAGTGATATTTTTAACATGTTCTTTACTACCATTTGTAAACACAAATTTGTTTAGATTAATATTTTCTAGTTCATTCCTTAAAGTAGTATCTTTTTCTAAAAAATCTAAATTAATATCATGCACGTAGTCTAAAAATTCTCTTGGAGGTATATCGTGATGTATCATTAAACCATTAAGGCTAGTGTTATATTTATGAAAATAATTTGTTTGTAATTGCTTTGCTTCTTTTAAATCTACATTCAATTTATTTGAAATATATTGGGTCATTTTTTTACTTACCTGACCAAATACTCCTTCAAGATCACTGTAGAGTACCCCATCACAATCAAATAATATGTTTTTAATATTCTTTAATTCTTTCATTGTCTTATTAGAGTCCCAGAACCCTTGTCAGAGAATATTTCCCATAAACATGAATGTGGTTTTGTGCCATTGATTATACCAACTGCTGTCACACCATTATTCACTGCATCTAAACAAGCATTTATTTTAGGTATCATGCCCTCTGTAATAGTTTCATCTTTGATCATTTTCGTAATCTCAGATGAAGAAATTTCTTCTATTAATTTTTTATTTTTATCTAGAACACCATCCACATTCGTCATCAATAAAAGTCTTCTAGATTTTAAAGATTTTGCTATGGCCGTTGCAGCTGTATCTCCATTAATATTGTATGTCTGATTTTCTTCACCTAATCCTAATGGTGAAATTATAGGAATTTTATTTTGATTAATTATATTTAATATTTGTTCATTATTAATTTCATTTGGTATTCCTACAAATCCTAGCTCTTCTGCTTCTGGTATAATTCTTATAACATTATTATTTTTTGTATGAATAGAGATTGCTTCTGTTCCTTTGTCTTTTAAGGAACTAACGATGTCATCATTAAAATCAATCAAAACAGTTTCAACAATATTAATTATATTTTTATCAGTCACCCTTAGACCTCTTATAAATTTTGATTGAATATTTGATTTTTCTAGCTCTCTTTTAATTCTAGGTCCACCTCCATGAATTACCACAGTTGCAAGGCCCAATTTATTTAAAACACTAAGATCAGTTATAAAATTATTAAATACGTTTCTATCAATTAAAACGTTTCCACCATATTTTATTACAATTAAATCATTTTTATATTTTTCAATATATTTATTAACTTCATTAATTGGTGGCCCATCTTTAGGTAGTATCTTATCAAGGTCCATTTATTATTTTTTAATTAGGTTACAGTTTTAACTGTTGTACGTTTCATTATTACAACCTGCTGAGCCATTGTTAAAATGTTATTAACTGTCCAATAAATTACTAATCCACTTGGGAATGGTGCAAGAATTACTGTCAAAAATAAAGGGAAGAACATAAATATTTTTGCTTGCATTGGGTCTGTTGGAGCTGGATTTAACTTTTGTTGTACCCACATTGATACCCCCATAGCAACAGGCCATGCTCCAATAACAAGAAAAGAAGGTACATCATATGGAAACAATCCGAATAAATTAAATATAGAAGTGGGATCCTTAGCACTTAAATCTTGGATCCACCCATAAAAAGGCATATGACGCATTTCTATCGTTACAAATAAAACTTTATACAAAGCAAAGAATACAGGTATTTGAATTAGAATTGGCAAACATCCAGACATGGGGTTTACTTTTTCTTTTTTATAAAGAGCCATCATTGCTTGTTGTAATTTCATCTTGTCATCTTTGTGTACTTCCTTAAGTCTTGCCATCTCAGGCTGTAGAGCTTTCATTTTAGCCATGCTTCTGAATGAAAAATTCGCAAGTGGAAAAAATGCTACACGAATACAAACAGTAACAGCAATAATTGCCAATCCATAATTACCAAATATTTTAAAGAAATATTCTAAAGCAGTGAACAAAGGACGTGTTAAAAAGTATAAGAAACCCCAATCAATTGTAAGATCAAATTTATCAATTTTTAATGATTCTGCGTACCCATCAATTACATCTACTCTTTTTGCAGCTACTATTACTTGCAAGTTTTCTTCTATAGAGGAGTTTTCAGTTAACTCTAATGGTTCTGTTGTAACAAAGTTTATTCTATACTTGTTTTTGTAATCCATCGTAGTTTTAAATTCTTTTTCTCTTGGTGGAATTAGAGTTGATATGTAATATTTATCACCTAGACCCAACCATCCTTTTTGGGCAGTTCTTGAAAATTTTTTCTCTTCAATATCGTCATAATCTTCCTCAATTAATTCTTCATCTAATGTAGCGATAGGGCCTTCATGAAGAATGTAAAAATCGGTTAAACCTTCTGGGATTTGATTTCTTATAATTTGTCCATAAGAATAGAAGTCATAGTTTTTATCAGTAGAATTTATAACTCTTTGTTTTATTGTGAATAAAAACTTATCATCTAATGCAATTTCTTTTTCAAAAGTGATGCCTTGATCATTAGTCCAACTTAGTTTTATAGGAGATTGATCAGTTAATTTATTATTTCCATAAACCGACCAAATTGAATCTGCATTTGGTATATCGATATTTTTATCAGTAGTTATAAAACCACTTTCTATTATATAGCCTTCTTTAGAGCTTCGTGGTGCAAGAAATTTTACTTTTTCATCACTTTCTAAACTTACATTATATTCTTTGAAAGTTAGATCATCTATTGTGGCACCTTTTAATGAAATAGATCCAACAATACTTTGGTTCTCAAATTGAATTCTTTCGCTTTGTTGTAACGCTTCTTCTCGTGAAATTTCAGTTATATTTTCTTTTTGATCAAGACTAGGTGCATCTGAATTCTGTTCAGTCTTAGTTTTTTCAGTTAAATTTTCTTTCGTAACAGGAGGTGGTGCAAAAAATAGCGAGTATAATATAATTACAGCTGCTGATAAACTTATGGCAGCAATTATATTTCTAGTTTCCATTATTTATTATCCTTAATTTCTTTTTTAACTGGATCAAACCCTTCGCCACCCCCTAAAAATTTTATTGGATGGCAGGATAAAATTCTTTTTATACTAATTAATATACCTTTAAAAAAACCATATTCTTTTAAAGCATCAATGCTGTATTCAGAACATGTTGGTAAATATCTACAAGAATGGCCCAATATTGGACTAATCAAATATCTATAGGCTTTGATAAATTTAATTAAAATTAAAGTAAATATATTCATTATTTTATTTTTGCAAAATCCTGAAAAAGAGTTTCTTTTATAATTTTGTATTCATTATTTAGCATAGAAGACTTGGCTATAACAAGAAATGAATAATCAAAGTTTATCTCTACTTTTTTAACAGCTTCATTCATAATGTTTCTTAATCTTCTTTTAATTTTATTTCTCTTTACCGCATTACCAATTTTTTTTTTAGTCACAAAACTGATATTTAGTCTTTTTTTATCTTTATTTAATAATTTTCCAAAAAAAATACTTACGTATTTATTGGTAATCTTTTTTTGTTTAAGTAAATTTTTAAATTCTTCGTTTTTTGAAAGAGCAAGTATTTTGCTTTTCATTATTTTATACAGAAACAGTTAGTGATTTTCTTCCTCTTGCTCTTCTTCTAGCCAAAAGCTTTTTACCACCTTTAGTTTTCATTTTTGAACGAAAGCCGTGTTTTCGGGCTCTTTTTTTATTTGAGGGTTGATAAGTTCTTTTCATAATTAAATTTGATGTAGTTTTTTATAATTTTGCACCTTTATATTAGTAATAATTAAAATAGCAAATAGTAGATTAAGCATTAAAATAAGAAGAATCATGGAAAATACAAAAAAAATTAAATTTTTTATTGGATTGTCTTATTTATTAATTGTTTGCTTATTTTTGTATTTTTTTTTTTCAAAGTTTAGTCTCTCAGAAATTACATCCTATGATTTTCTAAGAGATAATCAATCTTATTTTTTTGAACTTAAAAAATCTAACTTATTTTTAATTTCTATTATTTTTTTAGCATTAACTATTCTTTGGGTTTTCCCCTTTTTAGGATTTGGATCTCCAGTTGCTTTAATGGGTGGTTTTATATTTGGAAAATGGATAGGTACACTTGTTGTTGTTTTAGGCTTGAGTATTGGTGCTACTTTTTTATATATTTTTGGAAATTATTTTTTAAAACAGCTTATTAGAGAAAAGTTTTTAAATAAGTTTCAAAACTTGGAAATAAAATTTAAACAATCCGAATTTATTTATTTATTAATTTACCGTTTTATAGGTGGTATACCTTGGCAGCTGAGCTGTCTCTTACCAACCTTATTTAATGTTAAGGTTATAAATTTT
Organism: Pelagibacteraceae bacterium AG-349-O05; assembly: GCA_003281005.1. GTDB lineage: Bacteria > Pseudomonadota > Alphaproteobacteria > Pelagibacterales > Pelagibacteraceae > Pelagibacter. The sequence goes on along the minus strand of QCDE01000002.1, from coordinate 48,087 downwards.
TTCTTTGCTACATTGATTGGAATAATTCCTCAAATTTTTTTAGCAGTTTCTATTGGGAGTGGATTAGAAAAAATTATAGACCAAAATGCTGAAGTACCAGGAATGACTGATATAATATTTTCACCTGATATATATGTTCCTATTACAGCTTTCTTTATTTTAATTCTAATTACGATATTTTTGAGAAAGTTTTTTTATAGAAATTAGTGGTGCTCCCACCCTGTACTGACCAGGGAACTAGTCATTACCAATGACTTGTTATACCATTTAACTACAGGAGCTTAGAGACAAATTGTATTTTATTGATAATAAAGCATTTTTTTCAAATTATTGCCTTAATTTTTTGATGAATATGATTTATATCTATTTTAGGAAAATGTTATGGGAATTCATTACGATTACAAATCAACCAAAGGTAATAAGCTTATGGAAAAGCAAGCTAAAAGAGAGAGAAAGCTTGCTGAAAAAAAAGCTAAACGTTTAGCTAAAGAAGGCTCAAAACAAGAAGAGGAAAAAGCTCCTGCACTAGATCCCAATAAACCAATTTCTTTAGATTTCCTAACTAACCCAAACAAAGAATGAGTTCAAAAGAAAAAAATGAGCGTTTAAGCTTGGCGCTTAGAAAAAATTTGAAAAAAAGAAAAATTTTCCAAAAAAAAAATAAAAAGAAAAATAAATAATGTCAATTCAACCTGATTCTTGGATTAAAAAAATGTGCCAGGAGCATAATATGATTGAGCCATTTTTGGATCATCAAGTTTCTGAAGGAAAAATTTCATATGGATTAAGTAGTATGGGATACGATGTAAGAATCTCTGATGAATATAGAATATTTACTAATGTAAATAGTTCTTTGGTTGATCCAAAGAATTTCTCTGATGATAACTTTATAGAAAGAAAAGGACCCCATTGTATTATACCACCAAATTCATTCGTATTAGCTAAAACAGTAGAATATTTTAGAATACCAAAAGATGTTTTATGTATTTGCGTTGGAAAAAGCACTTATGCAAGGACAGGAATTATTTGTAATGTTACTCCAATTGAAAATGAATTTGAGGGCAATATTGTAATTGAGCTAAGTAATACAACACCTAACCCCGCAAAAATTTATTCAAACGAGGGAATAGCACAATTTTTATTTTTCAAATCAGATACTCAGCCAGAAACAACTTATAAATCAAAGAACGGTAAATATCAGGGTCAAACCACAATTCAGGTTGCTAAAATTAAAAAGTAATTTATGGATAAATTTCTGATTAATGGCCCTTGTAAAATCAAGGGTAATGTTTCGATTTCAGGTTCGAAGAATGCTTCCCTACCGATATTAGCTGCAACACTTTTATTTGATAAACCTGTAGTAATCAATAATTTACCAAGAGTTAAAGACATTAATACAATGTTAAATTTATTAAAGTCTCTTGGTTCTAAAATAATTTTATCAAAAGATAAAAAAACAGCAAAAATTTTAAATAAAAAAAATATGAAAACTTTTGCGAGTTATTCTTTAGTTAAAACGATGCGTGGTTCTATTTTAGTTTTAGGACCGCTTATTTCAAAATACCATAAATCCAAAACCTCTTTACCTGGCGGATGTTTAATTGGTGCTAGACCAGTTAATTATCATTTAACAGCATTAAAAAAACTCGGTATGAAATATGAATTAAAAGATGGATATATTCTAGCAAAATCAAAAGGAAAACTTATCGGAACAACTATAAATTTTCCACAGATAAGTGTTGGGGCAACTGAAAATTCTATAATAGCAGCTTGTTTAGCAAAAGGAAAAACAATTTTAAAAAATTGTGCAATAGAACCTGAGATTAAAGATCTTACAAATTTTTTAAATAAAGCTGGAGCAAAAATAAAATGGACAGGACGAGTTTGTAAAATCATAGGTGTAAATTCTTTAAATGAAATCGAATATTCTGTAATGGCTGATAGAATAGAAGCAGGCACATTTTGTGTAGCTGCAACACTTGCAAAAGGGAATTTACAAATAAATAATCTAAATCCTAAAATTATTAATACAGAAATAAAATTATTAAAAAAAATTGGTGCTAAAATTAAAAATAGTGAAAATAAAATCTTAATTAAAGGACCTGAAAAAATAAAATCAATAAAAAGCATTAAAACTAAAGAGTTTCCTGGCATTCCTACAGACCTTCAAGCGCAATTGATGGTTTTAATGTGCAAAGCCGTTGGTAGAAGTTCAATAACCGAAAGTATTTTTGAAAATAGATTTATGCATGTTGCAGAATTGCAAAGACTAGGAGCAAAAATAAAAATTAAAAATAATATTGCTACGATAGAAGGAAATACTAAATTTATTGGTGCCGAATTAATGTCTAGTGATTTAAGAGCTTCTGTTGCTTTAGTTCTAGCAGCTATAGTTTCTAATGGTAAATCATATATTAACAGAATTTATCACTTAGATAGAGGTTATGAAAAAATAGAAAATAAATTAAAAAAAATAGGTGTTAAAATTAAAAGATTAAAATAGTGAATAAATATTTAGCAAAGATAATAGCAAGTGACCAAGAAGGGTTACAGATGATTTCAGCTTGTAGTTCAGGGGCTAAGGTTAAAATTGCAGATATAAAATATCTCGCATCCAATAAGGTTTTTTTATTGTCAATTGAAAGAAAAAAGGTTGAAAGTGATCAGGAAGATAAAAAAATCAATAGTATTTGTAGGTTTGATTTTGTTGATAAAGTAAGATCAAAGAACATCGATCAATCAAATCAAGAAATAGTTTTAGAACTAATAGGTATAGATTATTTGAAAAATAATGATGTTTATGAAATAAATCTTATTTTTAATAACAATGGTCATATTGCTTTAACTACAGAAACTATTGAAGCAAGATTAGAGGATCAAAGTGAAATTAAATAGTTATGAAGGTACTAAATAGTAAAAGTAAAAATTTTGATAAATTATTAGAGAATTTGCTTTTACAGAGAAAAAAAAAAATTCAATCAGACTCTGTTTCTGTAACAAATATAATTAAAGATGTTAAAAAAAATGGAGATAAAGCATTATTAAAATACGAGAAAAGATTTAATCAAAACAACATAATTGTTCCAAGCTCAAAACAAATAAAAAAATCTATAAATTCACTTGATAAAAAAGTAAAGAAAGCAATCGATACGGCTTATAATAGAATTTATAAATTTCATTCACTTCAAAAATTTAAAAACATTTCTTATACAGATAAATTAAAAAATAAACTTGAATATAAATATGTGCCTTTAGAGTCTGTTGCAATTTATGTTCCTGGTTCTACTGCTTCATACCCATCGAGTGTGTTGATGAATGCTATTCCAGCAATTGTAGCAGGTGTTAAGAGAATAGTTATGATTAATCCAGGCCATAAAGGAAAACAAAATCCAGCCGTATTATACGCCGCAAAAAAATGCAAAATAAAAGAAATTTATTCTATTGGGGGCCCTTCTGCTATTGCAGCAGTTTCTTATGGGACTAAAAAAATTAAAAAAGTTCATAAAATAGTTGGTCCAGGAAACGCATATGTTGCAGCAGCAAAAAAAGAAGTTTTTGGTGTTGTTGGAATTGAAAGTATGACTGCAGGTCCTTCAGAAGTGACTATCGTATGTGACAAATTCTCAAATCCTGAGTGGGTTGCAAGTGATTTAATTGGACAAGCTGAACATGATATCCTTGCACAATGTATTTTGATCTCAAAAGATAAAAATTTGCTAGATAAAGTAAAAATTGAAATAACTAGACAGTTAAAAGAAATTCCAAGAGCTTCTGTTGCAAAAAAAAGTTTAATTAATAATGGAATTTTAATGTATATTTCTTCGGATACCAAAGTAATAAGTGTTGTAAATAAAATTGCGCCAGAACATTTAGAATTAAATATTAAAAATTATAAATCAATAGTTTCAAAAATAAAAAATTCTGGATCAATATGTTTAGGAAAATATGCAGTGATGGCAATGACTGATTATAATGTTGGATCAAACCATGTATTGCCAACTAATGGTTCTGCAAAATATTCAAGTGGTATAAGTGTAAATGAATTTTATAAAAGGATTTCATATATAAACTTATCAAAAAAGGGTATTGAAAGTCTTGGACCATCAGTTATAACACTTGCAAATTACGAAGGGTTGGTTGGACACGCTCAATCTGTAGTAAAACGAATAAGGAGAAAATAAATTTGTCAAAACAAGACTTACTGGAATTTAAAGGTACAGTTATAGACTTACTTCCTAACGCTATGTTTAGAGTAAAATTAGAAAATGGACATATAGTTACCGCTCATACAGCTGGTAAGTTAAGAAAAAACAGAATTAGAGTTCTCCAAGGTGATAATGTGACAGTTGAAATGACACCTTACGATCTTACTAAGGGAAGAATTATCTTTAGGGGATAAATAAGGCTGAGTAGCTCAGGAGTAGAGCAGAGCCCTGAAAAGGCTTGTGTCGGAGGTGCGAATCCTTCCTCAGCCACCACCACAAAGTTTCATCTTGAAATAATCTTAAAAGAAATTACCTTTAGGAGATAATAAATAACAATAGGACTAAGAAATAAGATGAGTACACTACAAGGAAAAATTAAATGGTATAATGGTAAAAAGGGATATGGCTTCATTGAAAGAGATGATAAAGAAAAAGATGCCTTTGTTCACGCTTCAGCGGTAAAAGCTGCTGGTATGAGATATCTAAATGAAGGTGATAAACTTGAATTCACATTAGAAGATGGTCCCAAAGGTCCTTCTGCAGTTAATTTAAAAAAAATCGACTAATTTAGAAATTATTTAAAAGGGCGTTTTATCTATCAAATAGATAAACGTCCTTTTTCTATTTAGAACTTGAATATTAATTTTTTTTGTCTAAAAGACTGCTCATGAATATAAATATTACATATAAAAAGACTTTTAGAAGTACTCACAGAAACTGTTACCATAGCCAGTAGGCTGTTTATTTATATTATAATTTTAAATCCACATAAAATAAGATAAAAACATAGAGGATATGCCCGGGTGGTGTAATGGTTAGCACGGAAGTTTGTGGAACTTTAAGTTTGAGTTCGACTCTCAGCCCGGGTACCAAAAAATGAATAAAGAAAAAAAATTAATTCCTGGATTACCTTCAGGATTTGAAGATCGTTGGGATAAAAAACTTCTTCTCAAAAAAAAGCTTTTAAAAGCTATTGAGAATAATTTTATTAAATTTGGAGCAGAGGCTCTGGAAACCCCTTCGTTTGAGATAAGTGAAAATATAGGATCTTTTTTGGCAGAAGATGACGCCAATCCTATGTCTGATGTATTCTCATTTCAGGATGGAGAAAAAAGTATTACTCTTAGATATGATCTTTCAAGCCCACTAGCTAGATTTGTTGCTCAAAATAATCAAGAGCTTCCATCAATCTTTAAAAGATATGCCATTCAAAATGTCTTTAGAAATGAAAAGGCTGGTAACGGAAGGTACAGGGAATTTATGCAAGCAGATTTTGATATCGTAGGAAATGTTAATCCTGCTCAGGCAAATGCTGAGCTTTGTAATTTAATATCAAGTACTTTATTTGATTGTGGTCTAAAAAAAGATCAATTTACAATTAACATCAGTAATAGAAAAATAGTTCAAGGATTAATTGATGATTTAAAAATATCAGAAGAAAAGAAAGCAAAAGTAATTAGGGCAATTGATAAATTAGATAAACCAGGTTTTGGTTTAAAAGGGGTTGAAGATTTACTTAAAAAAGAGAGAAAAGATATAAGCGGCGCAATTACCAAAGGTGCAGATTTAAAAGATGAACAAGTGTCTGAAATACTTAATTTTCTTAAAATTAAAGATCTAAAAGAATTAAAAGAAACATTAAAAAATCCATTGTCTCAAGAAGGTATTCAAGAATTAGAACAAGTATTCGAATTATTGGGCTACAGTTCAAATTTGAACCAGGTCAAAACTAATTTTACAATTGTTAGAGGATTAGCTTATTATTCAGATTTCATTCTTGAAACAAATCTAAATTTTAAAGTTACAAACAACAAAAGTAAAGAGGTCGATATAGGAAGTATTTGTTCTGGTGGAGCCTATGCAAAATTAATTTCGAGATTTAAAGGTGTAGATATTCCAGGCACTGGAATTAGTTTTGGAGTTGATCGATTGTTATTTGCTTTAATGCAATTAGATCAAATAAAAATAGACAGTCAAAAACCAGTTTTAGTTTGCGTAATGGATGAAAAATATCTTAAAAATTATTATGAAATTTTAGACCAATTGAGAAATAATAATATCAATGCTGAAATTTTTTTAGATACAAAGAAAAATTTAGGCAAGCAACTAACCTTAGCAAATAAACGTGATTTAGATGTTGCAATAATATGTGGTGAAAATGAATTTAACGAAAATACAGTCACTATAAAAAGCCTTAAAGGTGTTAAGGGTGAAAATAATAAAACATTTCCAAAAGAAAATTTAATTGATGAAGTCAAAAAACTTATCTGAAAATATCCTTAGATCAGTAAAATCTAAGGGTTTTAAATATATTGATTTACCCTCAGTAATTGAGGCTAATCATATCGTTCAAAGATCAGGAGAAAACTTTAGAAAATTTATCTTTTCTTTTACGGATCAAAATGGAAGTGAGTTGTGTCTAAGACCAGATTTAACAATTGCATCTTGTTTAAGATATTTAGAAAATAATTTAAAGGGTAAGGAAAAAATTTTTTACAGCGGACAAGCTTATCGAAAATCGCAAAACAAAAAAGACTCAATCATAAGAAATCAAATTGGATTTGAAATTTTAGGATCTAAGGATGAGAAAAATGATGATAAAGAAATTATAAATACATCTCTTAAATCACTTCAAAATATTAAATATTCTTCAGGAACACTTACCATTGGAAATGTAGAAATATTCAATTTGTTAATATCAAAATTGGATATTCCAAAGAGATGGAAGTTAAGATTAGCCAGACACTTCTGGAGAGAGGAATATTTTAATGATTTATTAAAAAGATTAGAAACTAATTCAGATGTAGATCCAACAATTGTAGAAATAGATAAAAAGCGTTACCTAAAAATGCTTAAAGAAGATTTGTCAAATGTTGTGGCTGGAAGAACAATTAATGAAATATTAAAAAGATTTGATCAGAAAATAAAAGACCCCAGAAGAGCTAGTAAAGGAAAAAATGTTTCAAAAATAATAAAAAATTTCTTAAAAATAAAATGTCCAATAAATAAAGCGGCAATAGAGTTAAATAAATTTTTCAAAAAAAATAAAATAAATTTAGTTGTAGATCAAAAATATTTTCCAATCTCTAATAACAAGGTTTCAAAATTAAATGTAGTATTTTCAACATCCTTTGGAAGGCAATTAGAGTATTACACTGGAATGGTTTTTAAAATTGATATTAAATCTAAAAACTCATTAAAAAATATTATCAATGGTGGCCGCTATGATGGTCTAATTTCAGATTTAGGATCAAAAAAACAAACACCAGCGGTAGGTGCTGCTTTAAACTTATAAATAATGATAATTTGGCTTGCATCATATCCTAAAAGTGGAAATACCTGGTTAAGATCTTTAATAGCATCTTATTTTTATCAAAAAGATAGTAACTTTAATTTTGATCTTCTAAATTTCATAGACCAATTTCCAAGTGTAAATTATTTTAAAAAGTATGAAGACACGTTTTTACAACCAGAAAGTACTGCGAAATATTGGATTAAAGAACAAGAGAATATTAATAGAGACAAAAAACTAAGATTTTTTAAAACACACAATGCATTGTGTAAAATAAATAATTTCAGTTTTACAGATAGTAAAAACACGAAAGCAGCAATACACATAGTAAGAGATCCAAGAAATGTGGTAACATCTTTATCTAATCATTATCAAATAAATAAAAATGAGGCTTTTGATTTTATGAAAAATGAAAAAAAGGCTTTGATTGAAAAAAAAAATAATAAATTTTTAGGCTTTGTACCTTTATTTTCATGGAAATTTCATCAGGAAAGTTGGTCTGAATGTAAAAAATTTCCTGTTTTAACTATAAGATATGAGGACTTACAAGCTAATACTTTTAAAACTTTTAAATCAATTTTAAATTTTTTAAGAGATACAACCAATTCTAATATTGATATTAATTCTGATAAAATTAATCAGGTAATTAAATCATGTGAATTTGAAAAACTACAAAAACTTGAAAAAGATAGTGGTTTTAAAGAAGCATTAGTTTCCAAAAAAACAAATGAAAAAATTAAGTTTTTTAACTTAGGAAAAAAAAATGATTTTAGAAATTTGTTAGAAAAAAAAATGATAAATGAAATGACCGAATTTTATAAAGATCAAATAAAAAAATATGAATATGAATAAATTAATTAAAATTGGAATTCCAAGCAAAGGTAGACTTAGAAAAGATGTTTTAAATATTTTTAAAAAAAATAAATTAAACCTCATTTCTGAAAGAGGAGAAAGAGATCTTTTAGGATCAATAAAGCAATATAAAAATATTAAGATTTTATATCTTCACGCAAGAGAGATTATCGAAAGACTTGGTGATGGATCTTTGGATATAGGTTTTTCTGGTTTTGATTTATTAAAAGAGAGTGAAATAAACACTCAAAAAAAAATTAATGTTTTTAAAAGATATGATTTTGGTAAAGCCACATTAGTGGTTGCAATTCCAGATCCATGGATAGATGTACAAACTGTTGCGGATTTAGAAGAAATTGCATTTGAATTTAAAGACAAGAAAAAGAAAAGATTAAGAGTTGCAACAAAATATCCAAATTTAACAAGGGAATTTTTGTTTTCAAAGGGTGTTACCCAATTTAAATTAATTGATAGTTTGGGTGCAACTGAAGCCTATCCTTTTACAGGCTCTTCGGAGATAATTACAGATATCACTTCTACTGGAGAAACTTTAAAAGCAAATAATTTACGTATTTTAAAGGATGGAGAGATATTAAGATCAGAGGCTTGTATGATGATTTCTAAGTCATCCAATAATAAAATGGGTCTTAAAAAAATAGTAAAATTACTTTCTAAAAATTAAGTCTTTCCAATAAATTAGTATAATTTTGATAATGTCTAGATTTCTAATAATTGCATAAAGTGCAACAATAACACAAATAATAAAGAATATTTTTAATACTAAAATTAGTTCCATAAAGTATTTTTAAATATTTAAATACATTAATCAAATATTTACGATAAAATGAAAAATTAGAATCATGGATAATATATTGTTAATTTTACTAGTTTTGTTATTAGGTGGCGTTTTAGCTATTCTTTATCTAAATTTAAAAACTAAGCCAAAAGATGAAAATGAAAGCAAAGAAGCTGAGGAAATATCTAATTTAAAATCAGAAATATCAAGTTTAAAAGATACCTTAAACACTACAATCAATAGCTCACTTGGTGCAATGTCAACTTCATTTAATAATCTATCAACTGGGGTTACTAAAGATATGACTGAAACTTTAACTAAGGTAGAGGAAAAGGTTGGTAATTTTAATCAACAAGTTCAACTATTAAATCAAAGCCAAGAAGGGATAACTAAAATTTTAGCTGGAGTTAAGAAATATGGAACTCTTGCAGAATTTAGCTTAGATGCTCTAATTAAAGATTTGCTACCAGCCTCTCAATTCATGACGAATGTTAAAATGAAAGAGGATACCAGTGAAAATGTTGAATTTGCAATAAAGCTTCAAGGAGATGTTTTAGTTCCTGTTGATAGTCATTTTCCAGTAGAAAAATTCAAAGCAATTACCGATGGTCATGACGCGGAAGACAAAAGGGCTGTATCAGATGCTAGAGCAAAATTAGCCTCAGCGTTTAAAGGAAAAGCTAAAAGTGTTAATGAAAAATATATTGTTCCACCAAAAACTACTGATTTTGCAATTGTGTATGCTCCTACAGAAAGCTTATACAAAGAGTTAACTGAATACCAAGATCCAAGTACAAAAGAATTATTAACTCAAGAGTTAATGAAAAAGTATAAAGTTGTGATATGTGGGCCTAATACTCTTTCTGCCTACTTACAATCTTTACATATGGGATTTCAATCATTGAAAGTACAAAAAGGTGCAACAGAAATTTATAATCATTTAAAAACAATTAGTACAAGATTTTCTAAACATTTTGATAACATTGTAGTTCTTAGAAAAAAATTAGAGGAGGCTATGGGAGTTGTTGATAAATTTGGAACGGATGCAAGATCAATTTCAAGAACTTTAGAAAACATTAAAGATCCCGAGCAGGTTGAGAAAGCTGTACAAACTGAAAACGTGGAAAAATTTGTTGAACGAAACAGGCAGCTTAAAAATTAATTTCTTTTTTTATTTAATAAGGTCTATAAGAAATCTCATGCAGTGGAATCAAAAATACGATTATCCAAAATCATCAAGAGCAACAGTTGATGGTATTAGAAGATATTTATTAGGGGAAACAAAATTACCAAGTGTCACTTCAATTTTAGATGTAACTCGATCTGAAGAGGATAAAGCGGCATTAGCAAATTGGAGAGAAAGAACTGGGCAAAAAGAAGCTGAAGCAATTACAAAAGCAGCAAGTAGCAGAGGATCTCAAATGCACAACTATTTAGAGTCTTATTTACTTGGAAGAGAGAATTTAAGTTTTTTTGAAGACAATGAACAATACAAATTAATGGCTAAAGAAATTATTGAAAAAGGATTAAAAAATAGATTAGATGAAATTTGGGGAGTTGAATGCACACTTTATTATCCAGAGAAATATGCAGGCACTGCTGATTGTGTTGGAGTGTATGAAGGAAAAGAAACAATAATTGATTTTAAACAAAGTAATAAACCGAAAAAAGCTGAGTATATTGATTCATGGCTTCTCCAAACAAGCGCATATTCACTAGCACATAACATTGTGTATAACTCTAATATCACTTCTTGTGTAATTTTAGTTTGCACAGTAGATAAATTATTCCAAGAGTTTAAAATTCAAGGGCATGATTTAATTGTTTATCAAAATTTGTTTTTGGGAAGATTAAAAAAATTTAATGAGCTATCGAATTTAACTTAAGAATTTATGGATAAAATAGTAATTTACGATACAGAAACAACCAACAGCACAATTTGGGGCTCAATAATTGAAGTAGGAGCTGTAGTTGTTGATAAAAATTTAAAAGAAATTGGTAAGCTAAATATTCGCGGCAGAATGCCTGAAGGCGAAGTTCCAAGTGCAAAAGCCTTATTAGTTAATTCAACAAGTATTGATTTACTTACCAAAGGCAATTATTCGCATTATGATTTTTTAGGAGCTGTAGAAAACTTTTTTTCTAAGGCTGGCCCAGCATTGTTTATGGGTTGGAGTAACTTAAATTTTGATAGGCGTATGTTTCATTTTAATTTTTTTAAAGGAAACAGATATCCTTATATTACACACTCATCACCTAATAAAGAACATGATGGTTTACATGTTGCAAGAGTTGCTCAAACTTTAAATCCTGAAACATTAAAGACTGAATTAACAGAAGCAGGAAATGAAAGTCTTGCTCTAGAAGGTTTAGCTAGACAACAAGGATTTGATACCTCTCAACAACACACAGCCTATCATGACGCGTTCACAAGCTTAAAAATTCTTAGAATTATAAAAGATAAACATAAAGACAATTGGGAAAATTTTTTAAGCACATCAACAAAAAATAGTGTTGAGACTATTTTAAAAAGTGAAGGTATTTATTCAATATTTGAAAATGTTAAAGGAAAAAATATGATGTACCTTGTCTCTACACTGCATCCAGACCACTGCTTTCATCCATCATATGCATCGTGGGGATATTTATTTGATTTAAGAAGAGATCCCGAACCATTATTAAACTTGTCAGTAAATGATCTTAAGGTTTATTTAAAAAAGTTTAGTCCAAAAGCACTTAGAGTAATAAAAACTAATAAAGCACCTGTTGTATTAGATAAAAAGTTTGCATTAAAGGAAAAGGCATATGTAGACTTAGATTTAGAAACAATTCAAAAAAGAGCAAAAATGGTTAGAAGTAGTGAAAATTTTTGTAAAAATATTCAAATCATTAATAGAGAAGCGGCTGAAGAAAAAGCTCAAACTCAAAACCAAGAAGATTTATTGCCAGAAGAAACTTTATATGAAAAATTTATTCCCAACAAAGATACCCAATTATTTAAAACTTGGCATAGTTCTTCTTGGGAAGATAAATTAAGAATGTTGGATAAGTTTCAAGATAAAAGATGTAGTTGGTTTGGGCAAAAAATTATCTATCAAGAAGCACCACATATTTTGCCACCAGATTTATATAAAAATATAAAAAGTGAAATTGCTAGACGAATTTTAAGTAAAAATAGAGAAAAGTGGCAAACCATAGGAATGGCTTACCAAGAAATTGATACCTTGAGAGATCAAGCATCAAATCGAGATGACGATGAAGAATTAAAAAAATTAGATGAAATAAATGAATTTATTATGTCTATAGAAAAAAAATATGAAATTGCCTAGTTGACTTTAAGGCTCTAATTAATAGAAAGGATTTATGCTTACAAATTTTAAAGACGAAGATTTTGATACTAAAATTAAAAATGAAGATGTTTCAGTCATTCAGTTTTCAGCCGAGTGGTGTGGTCCATGTAAAGCACTCAAGCCAGTAATGGATAAATTATCTGATGAATATAAAGATAAGGCTGGTTTTTATTATGCTGATGTTGAAGATGGCGGAATTAACACAGGTTCAGCCGCTGGCATTAGAGGTGTTCCAACAGTTATCATCTATAAAAAAGGTGTTGAAGTAGATAGAAAAGTTGGTGGAGTTCCCGAAAGTCACATGAAAGAATTTTTAGATAAAAATATCTAATTTAAATTCAAAACTTCACCTGCAAGATACAACGATCCAGTAATTAGTATTATATCGTTTTCCTTGACTGGAATTGACTTGATAGCTTCCTCTATACTTTCCTTATAATTAATATTTGAAAAACAATTAATCTTATTTTTAAGTTCTTCTCCTTTAATTGAATTAGGTTGATTAGGTATATCTATAGTAGTCAATGTAGCAATATCCTTAAAGAAACTCATATATTCATTATGATCTTTATTGGCCATCATTCCAAGAATGATGTGTTTATTGCAATCTAAACTTTCCAAGTATTCATTCAAAACTTTTGCTCCCAAAGGGTTATGAGATCCATCAACAAAAAGTTTGTGATCTTTTACAAGCGCTTTAAGTTTTCCAGATTTAATTTCTTGTAATCTTGCAATACTATTTATTTTTAAAACACCTTTTTTAATTTGATCATCTTTAATATTTAAATCTTTTAAAGTTCTTAGGGTTGCAATAGCTGTCGCGACATTTTCTAATTGAAATTGACCCTTAACGTTTGGCATAGGTAATTTTATTCCACCAAATTGATCTTCATAATAAAAGAAGTCATTTTCTTGCATTGTAAAACTATAATTTTCGTTATGGAAAACCTTATTTGATCTATTATTTGATATTGTTTTTTTAATATTATCTGTGATTTTATTAGTACTTTGTTTTGCTACTATAATATTTGAGTTTAAAAGACTTGAAGTTTTTTCAAAAATAATTTTTTCAACAGTTTGCTCATTTTCAGGTAGCCAATCTAAATGATCCAGGCCAATAGAGGTTACAACGCTAGCAAGATTATCCTTTAATATATTAGTGGCATCAAATCTAAAGAATAATCCACTTTCAATTAAATTGATATTACCCTGGTACTGAGATGCTTTTAAGAAATAAGCTGCAGTAAGTATTTCAAAAAAAGTAATTGGTTCACCACTGTTAGCATTTTCAACTTCTTCAAGTAAATTTCCCAAATCTTCATTATTAAGTTCTTCATTATTAAATACAAACCTCTCGTTGATACTTTTGATATGAGGACTAGTGTAGATATTACATTTAAAATTTGCTTCTTTTAAAATAGAAAACATTGCTTGGATCGTTGAATATTTTCCATTAGTACCAACAATTGAAATTGCTTTTATCTTATCTTGAGGATTTCCTAATTTTTTGCAGAGATTTATAATACGATCTAGACTTAAATCTATTTCTTTAGGATGCAGCTCTTGTAAGCGACTGACTATCTTCCGAAGTTTCATTTTGTTCAGCACTTATATCAGAATTTTTCTTTAACAATATTGATAATAAAGTACCAATTTTAGAAGCAAGATCTTTTCGCTCAACTATCAAATCAACAAAACCAGTTTTTTCAACATATTCACTTTTTTGGAAACCTTCAGGAAGTTCTTCTTTAACAGTTCCTTGAATTACTCTTGCACCTGCAAATGCAATTAAAGCACCTGGTTCTGCAATGTGAATATCACCCAACATAGCGTATGATGCAGTGATACCACCTGCTGTTGGATCAGTGATACAAACTAAATATGGAAGACCATTTTTTTTTAATTCATTAATTGCAAGTGTTGTTCTTGTCATTTGAGATAATGAAATTAAACTTTCCATCATTCTCATCCCTCCACCTGCACTAATACATAAAAATGGTGTCTGATTTTCAATGGCATGTTGTATTCCATACAAGAAGGCTTCACCTTCGGCTGCTGCCATTGAAGCCCCTAAAAAATCAAAATCAGAAGCTACAGCAGTAATTTTAATATTATTTATAGTTCCAGAAACAACCATCATTCCACACTCTAAACCTGTTTTTTTTCGAGCACTTTTTAATCTTTCTTTGTAAGGCTTAGAGTCTGTCCAATTCAGCGGATCATCTTTTGGTATTGGCGTCTTGAAAACTTCATAATTATTTTTTCCAAACAATATATCAAATCTCTGATATGGTTTTATTCTATGGTGACGTTTACAATCAGGACAAACCCACAAGTTTTCCTCTAAATCTTTTTTTAAAATTGGACCCTTGCAACACGATGTCCAATCACTTTTTGCAATATCTTCTTTTGTGGCTCTTTCACGTATAGCAGTTTTAATTTTTTCACCTGCTTTAATAATTTTTGTTATCCAGTTCATAGAATTTTGTTTTTTAATCTTTTAACAATATTAGTAACATTTGTGACAGCATTTTGTCTCTTTTCAATAGATTTAGAGATTTCTTTACAAATTGCGCTACCAACTACCAAACCATCAGCTTTTTTAAGGGATTGGATAGTTTTTTCTGTAATTCCAAAACCAATAACAATATTTTTTGATTTGTTTTGTTTTTTTATTTTGTTGTATTTTTCTAATATTTTCTTTGGGGATACTTTAAGCTTTCCGCCTGTTGTGGATAACATACTTATATAATAAATCATGTCGTGTGAGTCTTTTACGATTTTTTTTAATCTTATCTGGGAAGTAGTTGGTGAAACCAATTGAATAAAATTAATTCCTTTTTTTTTGCATTTTGATGCAAAATTTTTATTTTCAGGATAAGGTAAATCAACAACTATTAAACCATCAACTTTTGATTTTTTGCATTTTTCTAAAAATTTATTTTCAGTATATTGATAGATCATGTTGTAATAGCCCATCAGTATTATTGGTTTATTTTTTTTTATTTTTTTAAATTGTTTTGCAATTGAAAATACATCATTAATTTTAATACCATTTTTAATTGCCCGGTAAGCACTTGTTTGTATTTGTCCTCCATCGGCTATAGGAGTGTTATGTGGAAACCCTAATTCACAAATATCTGCGAAGTTTGAAATTGATTTTAATATTTCTAGGGATTTTTTTTTAGTATTATCTCCAGCAACAGTATAAGTCAGTAAAGCTGGTCTATTCTCCTCTTTTGCATTTGAGAAAGCTTTGCTGATTAATGAATTCATTAATTTTTACCCAACCTTTCCCTTAATATGTCTCTATCTTTTTTAGCATCACCACAAGAGTTAACGATTATAATTGTGTCTTTGCTTAATTTTGGGGCAATTTTTATTGCTTCTGCAAATGCATGACTAGGTTCTAAACTTGGATTAAGTTTTTCAAATTTAGTTACCATCACATGTGCTTTTAATGCATCTTCATCAGTTGCAAAAGTATATCTAGCTCTTTTTGTATCTTTTAAAAAACAGTGTATTGGGCTTACACCCGGATAATCCAATCCAGCACTAATTGATTCAGTGTCATTAATTTGACCTTCATTGTTCTGACAAACATAAGAAGCTGCACCATGTAAAATTCCAATTTTAGCATTTCTACTTAAAGGAGCAGCATGTAGTTTTGATTTTTTTGGACCTCCAGCCTCTACACCAACTAGCTCTATTTGCGATTTGTTAAAATCTATAAATTCACTCCAAAAACCATATGCTGAACTTCCACCACCCACGCAGTTAATTAATTTAATTTTTTTTGGAATTTTTTTGAATTCTTGTTTAATTTGTATTTTTAATTCTCTTGAAATTTGCGCTGTACTCCATCCACAAATTTTTACAAATATATTTGGACCAACTGTACTTCCAACGCACATATGTGTAGTATCACAATTTGATACCCAATATCTCATACACTCGCTGACTGCATCGACTAAGGTTTGACTGCCAGAATATACAGGTACTATTTCAGCACCATTTTTTCTCATAGCATCACAATTTGGTTTTTGTCTCTTGATATCTTTTGCACCCATGAAAATTTTACATTTGAGACCAAATTTCTTCGCAGCCATACTTAACATTTTACCAGCGTAACCAGCACCAGTGTCACCAACTATATATTTTTTTCCCATAGCCTTGCAAATTAAGGCATGAACAGTTGCATTGTATATTTTATGGGCACCACCATTTGCTTCCGATACAACTTTGGCCCATATTTGAGCACCACCTAAATGATTAGATAAATTTTCCAATTTTACAAATGATGTGGGTGATCCTATATAATTCTTAAAATAATAATCTCTCTTTTTTAAAAATTTCTTATTATTTCTTAATTTCGAAAACTCCTGTGTTAGGTCTTCTACAGGTTTTTTTAAAGTTTCTGGTATAAAACTTCCTCCAAATTTACCACCCCAAAAACCCTTAAAATCATGTTGGTCAATTAGAGGAATTTTTTTTTTAAGTTTCATTTTTCAATTTATTTAAGTTGTTTAAAAAAAAATCTATTTTGGATGTATCTTTTAATCCAGAAGTTTCCAAGCCTCCAGATAAATCTAAATAATTAGCAATTTTTTCGTAATTTTTTAGATTGTCATTAAATTTTATATTACCAGCTAGCATTAATTCTTTATTTAATTTGATATTTTTAATCAAGTTATGATCAAAGCTTTGACTTTTTTCATAACCTTTACTATCAAACAAATAGACATCTGTTACGTCAAGAAATGACTTGTACATAAGAACATCAGACTCATTTTTGATTGTTAAAGCTGTAATAATCTTTTTTTGGTATTTTTGTTTTATAATTTTAATTTCATCTGGATTACAGTCATATAATTGATAATAATCAAAAGGTAAACTTTTAATTTCCTCTAAAATATCATTGTTAGGTTTTACTAAAACTGCAACAAATTCACTTTTATTTTTTTTAACATTTAACAATTTTTTTAAAGAGTTGAGTTCAACATGTCTTGAGCTTTTTGGATAATTGCAAATAAAGCCAATAAATTTTGGAGGGTTGGAATGATTTATAATGTAATTTAAGGTATCAGAATCTTTTATACCGCAAATCTTGCAACCTTTAATCATTTGCTTAAATGATCAGCAAGTTTTCTAGTATTATTTATTATGTTACCTTTTGTAAGAGATCTACCTATAACAATTCCAGAAACCTTATTTTTAAAAGCTTGTTTAGGTGTCATAATTCTCATTTGATCATTTGAACTATCACCAGGTAATCTTATTCCTGGAGTTATGATTAAAAAATTTTTGTATCTTTTACGAACCATCATAGCTTCATGAGCAGAACAAACTATACCATCACATCCTGATTTTTTAATTATAGCTGCTTGTTTTAAAACCAACTGTTTTACATTTTTTGTATGACCTATTTCTTTAAGAGATTTATTATTAAGACTTGTTAAAATTGTAACTCCTAAAACTTTTAAATTTTTATTATTTTGATTAGCTTTTTTTTTGACTGCTTTAAGCATTTGGAGCCCACCATTTGCATGTACTGTAATATATTTACATTTTTTTAAATCTTTTAAGCTATCAATTGCTGATAAAGCTGTTTGTGGGATATCATTAATTTTTAAATCTAACCAAAAATCACTTTTTATCTTTTCCAAGAATTTTCTTCCTCTTTTGGAATAAAAGAATTGAAGACCAAACTTTGGAATAATTTTAAGTTGATCTGATCTTGTCTGAGTAATTATTTTCTTAATCTTTTCTATATTTGAAGTATCACAAGCAACAAAAACAGTTTTATTTTTCATTATTTAATTTTTTAAACAAGTCTTTGGACATTTTAAAGTGAATAGTTTTTTTTTCAGGAGTATTCACTTTCTCGCCGGTTTTAGGATTTCTCGATATTCTTGCTTTTTGTGTATGTGTTTCGAAAACTCCAAAACCCCTTAACTCTACGCGATCCCCTCTCTTTAAAGCCCTCTTGATTTCATTTAAGATTATATTGATGAACTTTTCTAGGTCTTTTTTTAGAAAATTTGGGTAATTGGTAGAAAGTTGTTTTAAAAGCTTTGATTTTACAATAGCCAATTGAATTCTTCTTAAATTATTTTCTTATTTTTCTTCTTCTTCTTTTTTTTTTAAATCTTCAAACAATGATGAGAAAGGCAAGTTTTTACCTGACCCTTCATTCCCATATTTCTCTAAAGCTTCTTTTTTCTCAATTTCCTCTAAAAGTTTAATACTTAGGATTACTTTTCTCTTATTATGATCAAGCTCTGCGATTGCGCAATCTAACTTCTCACCGCCAGTCCATCTGCTTGGACGTGCGTCAGCAGCGTTTATAGCTATTGCCGATTTTTTAATTTGGAAGTCCATATCACAACCTTCTGGTCTTACAGTTAATCCCTTATTATCTGTTGAAATTACTTTAACTGTTATGGTTTGATTTTTAGATTTATCTTTAAACCAATCAAAAGGATCTGCTTGGGTCTGTCTTAAGCCAACCCTTACTTTTTGTTCTGACGATTTTATTTCTAAAACTTTTACTTTTATTTTTTCACCTTTTTTATATTTTGCTAATTCTTCTTCGCCATCATTCAAATAAGTTAGATCATTACAATGTAAGAAAGCATCAACATCTAAATCTTCAATTTTTACAAACAATGAATATTCATTTTTATTTACAATCTCGCCTTCAACAATTGTATCAACAGGATATTTTTTTTCGAATTGTTCAAATGGATTTTCTTTTGTTAATCTATGTGAAATAGCAACTCTCTTTTTTTCCTTATCGATTTCGGTTATTACACAATCGATTTCATCTCCAACCTTAAACATTTTTTTAGCTGAAATATTTTTTTTAGACCAACTAAGTTCACTTGAATGAAGTAAAGTTGTTAAACCTGGTTCTAATTCACAAAATGCACCAAAATCCATTATTTTAACAACCTTGACTTTATAAATTTTATTTAATTCATAATTTTCAATATGTTCAAATGGATCTGGAGATAATTGTTTTACAGAGCAACCAACTTGTAATTTTTCTTTGTCAACGCTTATTACTTTTAAGTCATGTTTATCGCCAATATTAAAAACCTCATCCGGATGATTAACTCTAGAATAAGAGATTTCCTGCAGGTGAACTAACACATCGAGCTCACCGTTAACATTAAAAAAACATCCAAAGCTACTGTAACCTTTTACTTCAGCACCTTTAATAATGTCTCCAACTTTATATTTTTCAATAATTTTAGCTTTATCTTCTTTCTTGAAGGAGGAAATAATTTCTCTTCTAGACACACATGCATTTCCTCTTACTTTATCTAATTTTATTAATGCAAATTTTTGGGGTTCATTCATTAAATGGCTTATATCTTTTAATGGCTTATCACTTATTTGAGATCCGGGTAAAAACATTAAAGATCCTGTATCAATATGTTCGACTATACATCCCCCCTTACACTTAGATACTATTTTACCCATAATTGGTTGATTATTTTCGTATGCCTTTACTAGTTCATCCCACCCTTTAATTTTTTTAGCTTTACTTGCTGAAACTAAGACATCTCCATTCTTATCTTCAATTTTCTCAAGTAAAACTGAAATTTTTTCACCAATTTTTATTTTTTCCCCAAGTCCCATTTGACGAAGTTCATTTACATCTAGAACAGGTTCACTTTTTAAACCCTCTACAAACAAGAAAACAAATTTTTCAGTAACTTTGTTGATTTTTCCCTCAATTATTTTCCCTTCTTCAATTTGAACTTTTGAGAGTTGACTGTTAAGTAATTTTTCGAATTCCTTGGAAGCGGGGTTTGATAAATCTTTATAAATTTCCATTAAGTATTAATTTTTCGTCTATAATTTTTTTAATTTTTAAAAAACACGCTTTTTTAGTTAAATTTGTCGTGTTAATCAATAGCGAATCTTTTGTTTTCTTAAGGGGTGAAATTTTCCTAGTAAAGTCGCTTTTATCACGTTTTTTAATACTTTTAAGCACCTCTATATAGGAAATTCTTTTATTTAGACTTTTCAGCTCTTTATATCTCCTTAAAGCTCTAGTTCTTAAGTTAGCTGTAATAAAAAATTTTAAGTCAGCATCTGGAACTATATTATAGGTTATATCTCTTCCATCTAGACACGATCCTTTATAACTCCTAGGAGGGTTATAGGCAAAGTTTTTTTGAAAAGAAAAAACTAATTTTCTTATAGACTTAGTTTTTGATATAATAGATGCTTCGTTTCCTACTTGATTAGATAATAAAGCTTTTTTTTTTAGTTCTTCAACATTTAAAGTTTTGATTTTTTTTTTTAAAAATTTTTGATTGAATTTCTTTGGATATTTTATTTTTAAGTATGCAATCATTCTGTAAATTTTACCAGTATCTAGGTAGAAAAGATTATAATGTTTTGAAATTGCTTTAGCCAAGGTACCCGCACCTGCCGCTGCAGGCGAGTCGATTGCAATTTTTAATATATTTTTTCTTTTATTTTGCATACTTAATTTGATTTACTATTTTTAAAAAATCAGGAAAAGAAGTTTTAATAGAATCTTTATCGTGTATATGCCAATTGCCACCAAAAGTTAATGCAGCAATCACACTTGTCATGAAAACCCTATGATCTTTTAAATAATTTTTAATTACGATTTTTTTTTCAATTTTTAAATTGGGATTACCAAAAATTTTAATAGAATTGTGTGTTGTTATAGTTTTTATACCCATCAAATTGAGAATTTTTGATCCCCATTTAAGTCTAGGACTCTCTTTTTGATTTAATTCAGATAGATCTTTAAAATATGACATTCCATTTGCTTTGGCGGCTATTAAGAATATGATTAAAAATTCATCAATTGCACCACTATTTAATTTAGTTGGACAATTTATTGAATATATTTTTTTAGAACTTTTTATTGTCAAATCTGCAATTTTTTCTCCTTTATAAATCTTTTGATTTTTTAAAAGTTATTTGTGCACCCATTTTTTTAAGGATAGTTATAACGCCTATCCTTGATGGATTTACATTCACATTTTCTATAATTAATTTTGAATTATGTGAAAGTAGAGTGAGTACAATAAAAAATGCACTTGAACTTATATCTGATGGAATTGAATAGTTTAAATTTTTGATTTTTTTTACATTTTTAATTTCAATTTTATCATACATATTATTATGTTTTATTTTTATTGGTAATTTTAAATGTTTGCATAATAACTCAGTATGATTTCTTGATTTTTTCGCTTTAATTTTGGTTGTTCCATCAGCTCTCATCCCAGCAAGAATTACAGCACTTTTACATTGAGCCGACCCTCTATTTTCAAAATAATTAATTGATTTTAATTTATTAGAACCAATTATTGAAAGTGGTAAATTTTTATTATTTTTTAATTTAAAAGATGCTCCAAATTTGCTTAAGGGATCTGATATTCTTTTAAAATCTCTCCTTGATAAACTTTTATCACCAGTAAGTTTTATTTTTACATTTGAATTCACCAATAAACCCAAAATAAGTCTAGCCAAGGTTCCAGAATTTTCACAATTGATATTAATCCCCTTTTTGTATTGATATCCATTAATTCCATTTCCATAAATCTCACAAATGTTTTTTTTTAAAATTACTTTTATTCCTAATTTTTTGATTGCTTTAATTGCAGTCAAAACATCTTCAGATTTTAACAAGTTTTTTGCTTGAGATTTTCCCGAGGCTAATGATGCAAATAAAACCCACCTAATGCTAATACTTTTGTCACCACTCACAATAATTTTTCTAGTAAAGTTTTTAATTTTTTTTTTAATAATTATTGAATTTGACATTAATAATTAATTAAATTTAAAACTTTCACCAAAGTAAGCATTTCTTGCATTGCTATTTTTTACTAAATTTGAGGGAGTATCTTGTGCTATAATTTTTCCATTTGACAAAATCATAGCAACATCCACACAAGCTAGTAAGTCTCTAGCTTGATGATCACAAATACATATTGTAATTCTGTTTTCTTGTTGTAAGCCAACAATTATCTCTTGTAACATTTTAATTGTCATTACGTCGAGCGCTGCAAAACATTCATCTAATAAAAGAACTCTAGGTTCACTTAAAAGAGAAAGAGCAATAACTAATTTTTTTTTTTGTCCTCCAGATAAAAATTTAGCTTTTATATCTTTTAAATTATCAAGTTCAAATTTAGAAATAAGATAGTTAACTCTTTCATTTCTTAAGTTTTTATCATCTATAACTATTTCGCTAATTGCCTTTAAATTATCATGAAGAGTTAAATCATTAAAAAATCCTCCATATTGAGGTACATATCCAACTTTAAATTTTCTAGTTCTTAAATAAATTGGATAGTTAGACACATCTTCACCCTCAATTTTAATTTTACCGTTTTTTTGATTTATTAATCCTGTTATAAGATTAAAGATAGTAGATTTTCCAACTCCGTTAGGCCCAAGCATACCAAAAATCTGTCCCTCATTAATTTTGAAATTTATATTATCTAAAATCAATCTATCTCCATATGCTAATGAAACATTTTCAAACTCTATTATTGAATTTAAGTTTTTAAATGATTTAATTCTGAATTTTTTAATTATTGCCATATTCTCTACTTTGAATGTTTACTTTTTTTTCCATATTATGCATAAAAATTTTAGTGTTTTTTGTATCTACTTCAATTTCTACAACATCAGCTTTTAAAATATTATCTAAATTTGTATAAATCACATTTTTAGAAATAATCATTGAATTTCTTCCAATAGAAAAATCTAGATATTCTCCATTAATTTTGTTTTCCAAATAGTTAACTATTACATTTTTAGAAAAAATTGTATCAAAATTAAGTGTATTATACTTTCCGTAATTCGAGGTAATTTCAATATTATTTGAATTAGTCAGTTTAATTAATGCGTATACATCTGTAAGAAAAATAGTATTTGGATCAGAATTATCCACCTCACCTTTTTTTGCTTCTATTATGTATTCGTTTCCTTTTGCGTCTTTAGTGGAATAATTAACGTCTGAAAACGTATTTGAATTAAACAAAATATCCTCAGAAATGCTTAAATCTTTAATTTTTGATTGTTTTTTTTTGTTTTCATTTATTTCTTTATATAAATAAAAAATTATTAAAAATATTGAAATTATTATGATCCAAATAATTTTTTTTTTCATTAAGTAATATTTGACCGCAATATATTATGAATATGTACTACTCCAATAGTTTTAAACTTTTTGTTTTTTTCATGAACACACAGAGATGTAATTTTTTTATTATTCATAACTGCTAAAGCTTTTGCTGCTAATGCATCTTTGTCAATACTTATTGGGTTTTTGATCATTACTTCTGAAACTTTCATAGACTGAAGATCTAATTTTTTTTCATTATATCTTCGCATATCTCCATCAGAAATTATCCCTATAGTTTTCTTTTGTTTATTTTGCACTATTAAAACACCAAGTTTTTTCTTACTAAGTACTTTTATAGCTTCTCTCATCCTTAAGTCTTGCCTTACAAAAGGAATTTTTTCTTTAATAAGCATTATATCTTCCACTGTCTTTAACTGCGCCCCCAGACTTCCAGCTGGATGTATTTTCTTAAAATCATATTTTCCAAATTTTCTAAAATTCATTGCAGCAATTGCAAGAGCATCTCCAAGCGCAAGTTGAGCGGTTGTGCTTGAAGTTGGAACTATCCCCCCAGCTTCTTTTGATTGAGGAATTAAAAGTTTAATATCTGAAGCTTTATAAAGAATTGAGTCTTTCTTAGAAACAATTCCAATTAATAATATCTTATTTCTATTTGCATATCTTATTATATTTTTTAATTCTTCAGTTTGTCCTGAATTACTTATTAAAATTAAAATGTCTTTTTTGGAAATACTACCTAGATCTCCATGAGAAGAGTCTCCTGCAGATAAAGAAAATGAAGGAGTACCAACCGAGGACAAGGTAGCAGCAATTTTTGAGGCAATTAATCCACTTTTTCCCACTCCGCATAAAACCACCTTAGACTGACATTTCGATATTTGTATCACAGCTTGATTAAAAGAATTATTAATAATTTTCTTTAAGTTTTGAAGTGCTTTTATTTCAAGATTAATTACATCTTTAGCAACAGATATAAATTTTTTGTTATTCATCAGTGAGACCAGATATCATCTTTAAATAATGCTAAGTCAAGCTCTACTCTTGTTTGAAGAAATTCTAAACAATCTTTATAGAGTTTTATTCTATTTTCTCTTTTTAAAATTTTTTCTAGTTCCTCGTGAATTTTATGAAGATAAATAACATCATTAGCGCAGTATTTTAGCTGTGCTGGTGAAAGCTCACCTCCAAAATCTGAGCTTTGGAATTGTTTACTAATATCAATATTTATAAATTCCTTAATTAATGTTTTTAAAGAGTGATTATCTGAGTATGATCTTGCGAGTTTTGACGCAATTTTTGTATCTAAAATATTTTTTGTCTCTGTTTTCAGATAATGCTTAATGTGAGCCATGTCAGCCCTACCAAAATGAAAAATTTTTGTTATTTTATCATCACTTAATAGTTTTACTAAATTTGGTGCATTATAATTATCTCTATCAAATTGGACTATATGTGCATCTGAATTACCAGAGGAAATTTGAATTAAACATAGTGGATCACGGTTAACATTTAAACCCATGAATTCACCATCTACAGCTATTATATTGCCTAATTTTAAATCATCTGGTAGATCATTTTTGTGCAACTGAATATTATTACTCATTCTAGGATATATATATGAAAGCAAAAAATTGTCTAATTTTTGGTGGTAGTGGCCAAATTGGCAGAAACTTAATAAGAAAACTGACTAAGAACAACTATAAAGTTACTGTAGTAACGAGAAATATACACCAAAAAAGTTATATAATTAAAACCCAAGCTAATGCTGGTTATATAGATATTGTTGAATCAAAAATTTTTGAAGAAAATAAAATAAGAGAACTTTTTAAGAAAGCTGACATTTGTATTAATTTAATTGGTATCCTTTTTGAGCAAAAAAAGGGAAATACATTTAAAAATATTCATTCTGTTTTCCCAAGTCTTTTGGCAAAACTTTGTAAAGAATATAACTTAAAACATTTTATACATTTATCGGCATTAGGTATTAATGAAGCTGAAAATTCTGAATATGCTAAAAGCAAACTAAACGGAGAAATTGAAGTTTTAAATAATTTTCCTTTAACTACAATCTTAAGACCATCAGTGGTTTATTCAGTAGATGATAACTTCACGACAAATTTTATGACTTTGCTTAATAGGCTTCCTTTTTTCCCTCTTTATTATAGTGGAAATACAAAGTTTACACCAATTCATTGTTCAGATTTGACAGATGTAATTTATCATATTATTTCAAAAAATATTTATTCTAAAATTATTGAATGTGTTGGTCCTGAGGAAATTACATTTAAAGAAATTTTACAGAGATTGCTTAAGCTCATAAATAAAAAAAGAATTTTAATACCTTTGCCACTGCCTTTAGCAGATATGTCTGCACGTTTATTTGAAATTTTACCAAAACCCCCTCTAACAAGGGATCAATTAAGACTTCTTAAGTATGACAATGTATTATCTGGAAAATATAAATCTAATTTTGAAATTGGAGTGCCTAGCGTGAGGTATTTTGACGAAGAAGTTAAAAAATATTGTTATATGTGGAGAGATGGTGGGCAATTCTCTACAGAAAAATATTCATTTAATAATGATTTAGAAAAAAAATAAGCTAATATTTAAGCTGACTTTATTTTCTTTTCTATAAATTCTGGAACATCTTCTTTTTCGCTTACCTCTTCCTTTTTACCTTTGGGCTGGTAAGCATAAAGGAGATGAAGTTTGCAATATGAAAAATCCTTTAGAGATGATCTGCCACAAAAATAAAACGATTTTTCATCTGGATGTCCGATAGGCCATTTACATGAATTTTCATCAAGCTCTTCTAATTGCTTTGGGTTTTCTGGTTCAAAATCTTTTTCTATTATTAATGATTTGAATTTACTTCTACGAACTCTTTTAGATTTAGTATTTTTTTCATCTAAAGAATTTTCAAAATTTTGATTTGAAGTTGCTGTCCTTGTTTTTATTTTTGCTGATAAATTCAGACGATGAGCTTTACCAATTACAGCGTTCCTACTTATGCCTCCAATTATCTCAGCAATTTGACTCGCAGTATTACCTTTGCCCCAAAGCTCTTTTAATTTTGCAACTTTTTCTTCAGTCCAGCTCATAATCAATATATTGTATCTTGTTAATATAAAACAACAATATACTGATATAAAACTAAATTAAACAATCAAAAATTAAGAGTTATCAACAGTAATATTCATTTAACAAAATATTTATGCCTTCAATCCTTACTTGTATAAATAATTAAACTTAATAAAACAAAATAGATTTATGAGTTATTTAGCAAAAAACTATAATAGAAAAAAAATTTCATTCAAATATGGAAAGGGAAGTTATTTATACTCTACTGATAATAAAAAATATTTAGATTTTGTACAAGGAATAGCGGTTAATTCTTTAGGCCATGCACATCCTAAATTAGTAAAAACTATAAAAGATCAATCAAAAAAATTATGGCATGTATCTAATGCTTTTCAAATTCCAGAAGGAGAAACATTGGCTAAAAAGTTATGTAAAAAAACTTTTGCTAATTATGTTATGTTTCAAAATAGTGGGGCTGAAGCTACGGAAGCGGCAATAAAAGTTGCGAGAAGATATTTTTACTCAATAGGTAAACCAAATAAAAATAGAATTTTATGCATTAAAAACTCTTTCCATGGAAGAACTTTAGCGGCAATTTTTGCTAGCGGATCAAAGAAGATGACAGAGGGTTTTGGTCCTAAAGTAACTGGTTTTGATCACTTCGGTTTTGGAGATCATAATTCTCTTAAAAAGAAAATTAATAAGAATACAGCTGCTATTATGGTTGAAACTATTATGGGTGAAGGTGGTATAAAAGTAATTCCAGATTGGTGTTTGAAAGAATTAAGAGCTTTGTGTAATAAGAAAAAAATACTATTAATACTTGACGAAGTTCAGTGTGGAATAGGAAGATCTGGTGATTTCTTTGCTTTTGAAAAATCAAAAGTAAAACCTGATATTGTACCAATTGCAAAAGGAATAGGCGGAGGATTTCCAATTGGAGCAGTTTTGATGAATAAAAAGGTCGCCTCGTGCATGATCCCAGGTACTCATGGATCAACATTTGGAGGAAACCCTTTGGCTATGTCTGTTGGAAGTACTGTAATGGATATTATATCTAATAAAAAATTTTTGAATAATGTAAAAAGTTTATCAAAATATTTTTTATTAAAACTTAACAAAATTAAAGAAAAATATCCAAATGTTATAATGCAAATAAGAGGAAAAGGCTTTTTGATTGGGATACAGTTATATAAAGATCAAACTGATTTTATAAAAAAATTGATGAACAATAAGCTACTAACCATTAGAGCTGCAGAAAATGTTGTTCGAATTTTACCTCCATTAAATGTTAAAAAGAATGAAATAGATTTAGCATTAAAAATTATTGAAAAAGTTTGTTCACAAATAAAATAATATGAAACATTTCATTAATTTAAAAGATATTCCTGCAAAAGATCTTAGAAAGATTATTACTGATGCTAAGAAAAGAAAGAGTTCAAGAAAAAAACTAAGTACCCTTGAGGTTGACAAAGGTGCACCTCTTAAAGGTAAGATTTTAATACAAATGTTTGAGAAGGCTAGCTCGAGAACACGAATTAGTTTTTATTTAGCAATTAAACAACTTGGAGGTGGAACTTTAACTCTTAGATCTAATGAGCTTCATTTAGGTCAAGGTGGGGAAAGTATTGCTGATACTGCTAAAATTCTATCAACTTATGGTGATGGTTTTATGATGAGAACTGATAGTGATAAAAAGATAGAAGACTTCAAAAAATATTTATCAGTGCCAGTTATTAATGGTCTAAGCCCTTCGTCACATCCTACACAAGTTTTATCTGATATTTTTACAGTTGAAGAAATAATGAAAAAACCTATTTCAAAATTAAATATTTGTTGGATAGGCGACTCAAACAATGTTTTAGATAGCTTAATAGCTGCATCAGTAAAATTTTCTTTCAAGCTAAGTATTGGTTGCCCAAAAAAATTTGAACCGGGAAAAGTAGTTAGAGCTTGGGTCAAAAAAAATAATAAGCAAATTTATATTTATAATGATGCAAAAAAAGCAGTTTCCAATGCAGATGTAATTTTTTCTGATAAAGTTATTTCTTTAAATGATAAAGTTAATAAGAAGAAAAAAATAAAAGCGTTTAAAAATTTTAAAATTGATAAAAAATTAGTGAGTTATGCAAAAAAAAGTTGCATTTTTTTACATTGTTTACCTAGAGGAGATGAAGTGAGTGATGATGTTTTTTTAGGAAAAAAATCTCACGTATGGCAACAAGCACTCAATAGAGTTCACGTACAAAAAAGTATTTTATTATATTGTTTTGGAAAATTAAGGTAGCGGCAAAGGGCTGTCTGAATTTTCATTTAGATATTTTATAACAGAGGCTCTATCTTTTTCTTTTCTAAGACCAGCATATGCCATCTTTGTTCCCTTTATCCATTTAGCAGGTTTTATTAAAAATCCATTTAATTCTTCAAAAGTCCAATTCTTATCATATGTAGCTAACGCTTTGGAATATTTATAGTCTTCAATAGCACCAACTTTTCTTCCCACAACATTATATAGCGCTGGGCCTATAGCATTCTTTCCTCCTTTAACAATTGAATGACAAGCTGCACATTTTTTAAAAACTTTTTCACCATGAGCAATATCTCCCATTGCCATTAATGCTGATATATCAATTTTTTCAGACGTCGTACTTGAGCTGGTTGTGGATACAGTAGTGGCAGCTTCTACTTCAACTGAATAACCAGGTGTTTCAGGTTTCTCTACATGGAATATAACATCAGATAATTTTCCAATACCGATAACAAGCAGGGCAACCATTAAGACTGCAGCAACTATTTTATTAATTTCAAAAGAATCCATTTTTCTCTAATTTTGTAGTGAACGTATAACACGATAAATTAAAAAAAAGCTAAAATTTAATGTATAAATTTGCCTCTATAGTTGTTTAATGAGTATAATAATTCGAAAATATAATGAAAACTTTAGTAATTATACCATCTAGAATGTCCGCTACCAGGTTACCCGGTAAACCTTTGCTAAAAATAAATGGTCTATCAATCATTTCACATGTCTCTAAAAAAGCAGAAGACGCAAATATTGGAGATGTGATTGTAGCCACAGAGGACCAGGAAATTATTGACGATGTTAAAGGAAATGGTTTCAATGCTATTTTAACTAGCAATAAACATAAGACAGGTACAGATAGAATTCATGAGGCACTTATAAAATCAAATATTAGAGATGTTGATTTCATTATGAATTTACAAGGTGATGAACCAGCAATCGACATTCAAGATATCGTAAGATTGAATGATAAAATGGTACAAAATTTCTCTAATATAGGAACTCTTGCTGCAACAATAAAAGACAACAAAAACTTGAGAAATGAGAATATTGTTAAGGTCATTACTGAAAACACTCTAGGAGAGGACAATTTTCCAAAGGGCAAATCTTTTTTGCGAAAGTCTGAGCAGATAGATAATATTTATAATCATATTGGAGTTTATTGTTATTCAAAAGACTCACTCGAAAAATTTGTTCAATTAAGCCAATCTAAAAATGAAATAGAAAATCGGTTAGAGCAATTAAGAGCATTAGATAATAATATTGATATCAATGTTTCACTTGCAAAGTCATCTCCAATAGGAGTAGATACAGAGCAAGATTATCTAGCCTTGAAAAAGATAATGGAATATAAGAATTGATGAGTAAAATTTATTTTCAAGGAACCTTTGGTGCATATTCTCATTTAGCAGCGCTTTCAATTGATGCTAAAGCAGAAATCTTGCCTTGTAAAACTTTTGATGATTGTTTCAACAAAGCTTCTGAAGAACCAGATAGCAGAATTATAATTCCTGAGTCAAATAGAATTACTGGTAACATTGGAATTGAATATTTAATTTTTAAACATAGGCTAAATATTTATGAAGAGCATTTTCAAAAAATTGAGCATAATTTATTAGGACAGCCTGGGGCAAAATTAAAAGATATTAAAGAGGTGTATTCTCACGCACAAGGATTATCCCAATGTTCAAAGTTTATAAAAGAAAATAATTTAGCAGAGCATATTAGAGCAGATACTGCTGGATCTGCTGAAATGATTTCTAAAACAAAAGATGTTAAGCAATCAGCTATAGCATCTTCATTAAGTGCCAAAATTTATGGCTTAGAAGTAATTAAAAAAAATATAGAAAATGAAAGTGGAAACTTGACAAGATTTTTGGTTATGGGAAAAAATATTTCTCAACCAGAATTTAAAGACAAAACTTACATAACCTCTTTTTTATTTAAATTGAAAAGTAAGCCAGCTGCCCTCTATCAATCACTAGGAGGTTTTGCTATTAATGGTGTAAATTTAACTAAGCTACAAAGTTATCCAGAAAAAAATAGTTTCGACTCTTATTTTTTCTTATGTGATTTGGATGGACACATTGAAGATCCAAAAGTTCAGAAATCTCTTGAAGAGCTAGGTCTACATTGTGAGGATTTTCACGTTTTAGGTGTTTTCGAAGCAGATAACTTGAGACAAAAAAAATAATAATCTTTTCTTGTAGATTAGAAATTTTAACTGCTATAATGGTTTCGGAGGCTAGAGGTGGATGCTGCTTGAACCCGACCAGATCTTAACGGAAGCAGTCGTAGAGACAGTTATTCAGGTTCTAGTCTCCTTATAGATATATGAATAATAACTCAAAAGTATTAGCATTAAAATATAGACCACAAACTTTTGATGATCTTATTGGTCAAGAGGTTGTTGCAGAAACTATTACCAATTCGATTAAAGCTGACAAAATACCTAATGCATATTTGTTCACTGGAATAAGGGGAATAGGAAAAACAACATCAGCACGAATTGTTGCTAAAGCACTTAATTGTTCAAATGGTATCGATAATTTATGTAAAAAAGACTTTTGTGAAAACTGTAAATCTATAAGCGAGTCTAGTCATATAGATGTGCTTGAAATGGATGCGGCGAGCAAAACAGGTGTAGATGACGTAAGAGATTTAATCGAATTTTCAAGATATGGGCCGACCACGGCTAAATATAAAATCTTCATTATTGATGAAGTTCACATGTTAAGTAAACAAGCATTTAATGCTTTATTAAAAACTTTAGAGGAACCACCAGAATATCTAAAATTTATTTTTGCAACTACAGAAATTAAAAAAATTCCAATTACAGTAGTATCTAGATGTCAAAGATTTGATCTATCTAGAATTAAATCCTCAGAATTATTGGAGTTTATTAAAAAAATTAAAAATAAGGAAAATGGAAAAATAAGCGACGATGCTTTAAAGCTTATAGTCAAAATTTCTGAGGGTTCTGTTAGAGATTCTTTGTCGTTGCTCGATAGAGCACTATTAAGTTTGGATGAAGGAAAAGAATTAGACTTAAATTCAGCTCAGAAAATTTTTGGGTATTTTGATAAATCTCAATTAATTGATTTGTTTGAGTTAATTTTAAAAGGTGAAGAAAAAAAAGTAATTAGTATTTATAGAAAAATTTATGACCAAGGTGTTGAACCAAAGGTTTTTATTAATGATTTCTTAGAGTTACTTTACTACTTTAAAAATATTAATTCATTAACTTTAGAAAGTACAAACTTTTCATTAAATGATGAAGAATTTTCTAAAATTAAAAATTTATCAAATCAAATAGATACAGAGGTATTAATATTATTTTGGCAATTTGCCATCTCTTCACTCGAAGAGATAGACATAGTTTCTAATCAACACCTTTCAATTGAGATGTTTTTAATAAGATTGATGCATTTAAGTTCTGTAAAATCTGGAAATAAAATTGAAAAAGTTGAGGTTGACTTGAAGGGTGAAAATTTAGTTAAGAATACAGAAACTGAATTAACTTCTAAAACAATCAATCAAATTAAGAATGTCGCACAGGAAGAAAAAACTAAACCAGAAGTTCAAACAGAAATTAAAGCAGTACATAAAATTAATATAAATGCATTCGAGGATCTGATCGAAATCTGTGCAAAAAAAAAGGAGATTAAACTAAAATATGAGTTAGAAAAAAATGTTAATATTGTAAAATTTGAAAATAATAGAATTGAAATATCTTTTAATGAAAGTTTAGACAAAGATTTTGTAAAAGATTTATCATCAAAACTTTTTGATTGGACTGGTGAAAGATGGATTATTACATTTAGTAAATTAAAGGGGCAAATGTCAGTAAAAGACAAACAAAAAAATGTTAAAAAACAATTAATTGATGAAATGAAAAATTCAGAAATATTTAAAAGTGTGATTGATAGATTTCCTGATGCAGAATTAATCGATGTAAATTCAAACAAAGATGGAGTTGATAATGACTGATTTTAGTAAAATTTTAGACAAAGCAAAAGAACTTGAAGCAAAAATGAAAGAAAGCCAACAAAAGATTAAGGAAATCAGAGTTGAAGGAGTTTCGGGCTCAAATTCTGTAAAGATAACTTTAGATGGAGAGGGAGAGATGCAAACAATAAAGTTATCTGATGAAATTATGAAAGAGGACAAAACCATAATTGAAGATTTAATTGTTGCAGCACATAATAGTGCCAAATCTCAACTTAAATCAAAAACAACTGAGGAAATTACAAAAGCAACTGGAGGCTTTGGAATTCCTGGTTTTAAATGGCCTTTATAATAGATGCAAAATATCAGTGAGATAGAAGAATTAATCAAATTAATTTCAAAACTTCCTGGTTTAGGTCCCAAATCAGCAAAAAGAATTGTTTTAAAATTAATAAATAATCGTGATGAACTTGTAAAACCTATGGCAAATACATTGGCGCAAGTTTATAAAAATGTAGTTAGATGCAATTCATGTGGTGCATTAAAGTCAAATTCAAGTGGATGTCTAAATTGTGAGAATACAAAAGAAAAATATAATAAAATTTGTGTAGTAGAGGATATAGCAGACCAATGGTCCATTGAAAATTCAAATATCTTTCAGGGCTATTTTCATATTTTGGGTGGAACAATTTCTTCAGTTGGCCAAAGAAAAGAGGATTTATTAATCAACTCATTAGTAGAAAGAGTTAATAGAGATAAAATCGAGGAGGTAATTTTAGCAACCAGTGCAACTGTGGAAGGTCAAACAACAGCATACTACATTCAAGATAGTCTAAAAAATTTAGATGTTAAAATTACTAAATTAGCACAAGGTTTACCAGTAGGAGGAGAGATTGAAAGTCTAGATGATGGGACTTTATTTTCTGCTTTTAAAAATCGATCTAATTTGATTTCGAACTCAGATTAGATTTTTTTTTTAATCTATTTAAATGAAGTAATGGTTCGGTATAACCTGAAGGTTGTTCTTTACCTTTAAACACTAAATCACATGCAGTTTGAAATGCTATAGAGTTATCATAATCATCACTCATTTTAACATATAGTGGGTCATTCTTGTTCTGGCCGTCTACTATTTTTGCCATATCTTTCATTATATTGGTAACTTGTATTTTTGTAGTAATTCCATGATGTATCCAGTTTGCTATATGCTGAGATGAAATTCTGAGAGTGGCCCTGTCTTCCATCAAACCTATGTTGTTGATATCTGGCACTTTAGAACAACCTACACCTTGATCGACCCATCTTACAACATACCCTAATAAAGTTTGTGCAGAATTAGAAATTTCTTTGTTTATATCTTCTACGGACCAATTAGGTCTATCTGCTATTGGGATTGTTAAGAGATTATCAAGCTTAGCTGGTTCTCTATCAATTAATTTTTTTTGTTCGTTAAAAATATTTATCTCATGATAATGTAATGCATGTAACGCAGCTGCTGTTGGAGAAGGAACCCATGCGCAATTTGCACCTGCTTTTAGGTGACCTGTTTTTTGCTCCATCATATCTTTCATTTTATCTGGCATTGCCCACATTCCTTTTCCAATTTGAGCTTTACCAGAAAACCCACATCTTAAACCAATATCAACATTATTATTTTCGTATGCATTAATCCATTTAGACGATTTCATTTCACCTTTTTTAATCATAGGACCGGCTTCCATCGATGTGTGCATTTCATCACCGGTTCTATCTAAGAATCCAGTATTAATAAAAAAAACTCTATTTTTTAGACTTCTAATACATTCTTTTAAATTTGCTGATGTTCTTCTCTCTTCATCCATAATACCAATTTTACATGTGTTCTTAGGTAAATTTAGAACTTCCTCAACTTTAGAAAAAATTAAATTTGTAAATGCCGTCTCGTCTGGACCATGCATTTTAGGTTTTACAATATAAACTGATCCAGTTCTTGAATTATTTCTGTTTTTAATATCATGTAGTGCAGCTGCTGTAGTTATAAATGCATCCATTATACCTTCGGGTATTTCACTTCCATCACTTAATAAAATTGATGGGTTAGTCATTAGATGACCAACGTTTCTTACCAGCAAAAGGCTTCTACCATGTAACTTTAAACCTTTGCCATCTTTTGAGATATAACTTCTGTGTGGATTTAATTTTCTCTCAAATAGTTTCCCTTCTTTTTCAAATTTAGACTTAAGGTCTCCTTTCATTAGACCTAGCCAATTTCGATAACAAATAATTTTATCTTCGGAGTCAACTGCTGCAACACTATCTTCATTATCACAAATGGTTGATACTGCAGATTCTAGTATAATATCACTAATACCTGCATGATCTTGTTGGGCAGCAAAAGCTCTTGAGTCTTTGAGAATTTCAATATGTAAGTTATTGTTCTTTAGAATAATTGCAGATGGATTATCGCTTTCACCTCTGTGTCCAATAAATTTATTTTCATCTTCTAAATCAAAAATATCGGCACCTTTCAAAACTTTTAATTTTCCATATTTTACAGCAAAACTTGTAATTTTATTCCAACTTAGTCCAGCCAATGGAAAATACTTATCTAAAAAATCTCTTCCATATTTTATAACCATTTCACCTCTCAAAGGGTCATACCTTTCAGATACGCTATCTTCAGATTGCTCAATTACATCTGTACCATAAAGGCTATCATATAAACTCATCCATCTTGCATTTGCAGCATTTAATGCATACCTCGCATTCATGATAGGCACAACCAACTGAGGTCCAGCTATACTCGCAATTTCTTCATCAACATTTTCAGTTTCTATTTTAAAATCGGGTCCTTCATTTTTTAAATAACCAATTTCTAATAAAAAATTTTTATACTCATCTAAATTAAAGTCCTTACCTTTATTTTTGATATGCCAATCGTCTATTTTTTTTTGCAATTCTTCTCTAAATTTAATTAATTCTTTATTTTTTGGTGCAAGCTCATCGAGGGTTTTTTCGAGACCTAACCAAAAATTTTCTGAAGATATATTTGTATTCTCTAGTAATTCATTATTCACAAAATTTGAAAGTTTTTCTGATACTTGAAGATTATTAATTTTAATATATTTTTCTTGCATAGCACTTAAGCTCGTACCCCATCTGTATTTTTGCCTGAGAGCTTTACTCCTTCGGCGGAAATCAATCTCTTTCCAGAGTGTTATGCTTTAATCGGTCCTTTTGCCTGAGAGTTTCCGGGGTGGTTGCTCCTTCGGCGCTACAAAAGTAATCTCTCCCGATAATGAATTTGTATCTGTTAAATGATTTAAGTCAATTAATAAGAATTACACCTTATTTAATATCATTTTATTGCCTTTTTTGTATTTTAACCATCCGTTATAAATAAAACATGAAAAATTATCTAAATTTTGAAACAGAAATTAAAGATCTAGAAAACGAACTAGAAAAATTGAAAGATCCTTATAATCAAGAGGGATTATCAGAAGTCGATACTCAAAAAATTTCAAGTACTCAAACAGAGATAGATGAAAAATTAAAAAATATTTATTCTAATTTAGATCCTTGGCAGACTACTATGGTTGCTCGTCACGAAGATAGACCTAAAGCAAAATTTTTTATTGATAATTTGTTTGATGATTTCATCTCGCTATCTGGAGATAGATATTATGGAGAGGATAAATCGGTTTTAACTGGATTTGCAAAATTTAATGGAAAATCAGTTTTAGTGATAGGCCAAGAAAAAGGAGAAGATCTAGATAGCAGAATAGAGAGAAATTTTGGAATGATGAGGCCAGAGGGTTATAGAAAAACTATTAGGTTAATGAACTTAGCAAACAAATTTAATATTCCCATAATCTCTTTTATTGATACTCCAGGAGCATATCCTGGTGTAGGGGCTGAGGAACGAGGACAAGCTGAAGCAATTGCAAAATCAATCGAGTGCTGTATGGAGCTTAAAGTTCCAACAATTGCAATAATTATAGGCGAGGGTGGCTCTGGTGGAGCAATTGCATTAGCTTCATCAAATAAAGTCCTTATGCTAGAAAATGCAATTTATTCAGTAATATCCCCTGAGGGATGTGCAACTATTCTATGGAGAGATCCAAAAAAAATGCTTGATGCTGCGAAAGCTATGAAGCTTTCAGCTAAAGATTTACTTAAGTTAAAAGTTATTGATGAAATAATTGACGAGCCATTAGGTGGTGCACATAGAGATAGAGATATCATATTAAATAACGTTAGAGAAACTTTAACAAAAAATTTAAATCATTTTGATGAATTATCTTCTGAAGAAATAATGAATGAGAGAAAAAATAAATTTCTTAAAATTGGAAGGAATGATGGTTTTATGACCAGTACTGAAGATGTAAGTACATTAACAATTAAGGAAAATAATTTTGATAAAATTTTAAAATCAAAAAAAGTGTTATTAGCTATTCTTGGTGGATTGATTTTAATTTCTACAACGCTATTGTTAATTTAATTTTTATAACGCACCACAGCAGTGCTTAAATTTTTTACCTGAACCACAATAACATGGCTCATTTCTCCCAATTTTTTTATTTTTTGCAATTTGTTTAAATTTATCCTCTCTTTTATTTTCGTCATTTTGGTTGTTTTCGACGACAACTTTTAAGTTCATAAGGATAGTTACATAATCTAATTTTAATTTTTCTAAAAGATTTGAAAATAATTCAAATGCTTCTTTTTTATATTCAACTAATGGATCTCTTTGACCATAAGATCTTAGACCTATGACTTGTCTTAATTGCTCCAAATATTGAATGTGTGATTTCCAGTTTAGATCAATTGATTGAAGAAAAATTCTTTTTTCAATATCTTTCGCATGATCTTCACCCAGAAGTTTAATCCGTTCTTTTCTAGTTTCTTGAAATTTATTAGAAATTTTTTCTCTGAAATCTTTATCTTTTGACTCCATGAAATCCTTAAATTCAGTTTCTTCAAAGCTTTTCCCGACTATTTGCTTAGTTTTATTATTAAATTCATTACTTTTAGGATTGGATAAATTAGAAATTTTTAACTTTATTAAATCATCAGATATTTCTTTTAAAAATTCATCTGAATAATCAAAGATATTTTCACTATTCATCGCATTTTTTCTTTGTGAAAACACAACATGCCTTTGATCATTAAGAACATTATCAAATTTGATGAGTGTTTTTCTTATATCAAAATTTCTAGCTTCTACCTTCTGTTGGGCTCTCTCTAATGCTTTGTTAATCCAGGGATGATCAATACTTTCACCGTCTTTAAGTCCTAGTTTTTCGAGCATACTATTCATAGACTCCGATCCAAAAATCCTCATTAGATCATCCTCCAGACTAACATAAAATACAGAACTACCTTCATCTCCTTGTCTTCCGGATCTTCCTCTAGCCTGGTTATCCACTCTTCTAGATTCCATTCTCTCTGTGCCAATTACAAATAAACCACCTAAGGATTTAATTTTATCTTTATTTATTTTAAGTTGTTCTTCTGGAATGGAACCTTTTTTACCACCAAGTTGAATATCAACTCCTCTTCCAGAAATACTTGTTGTAATAATTAATGAATTTTCCTTTCCTGCATTTGCAATTATTTCAGCTTCATTCTCATGATTTTTTGCATTCAAAACTACATGTTTAATATTTCTTTGATTTAACAAATTTGAATAAATTTCAGATTTATTAATACTTGATGTAAATACCAAAATAGGTTGACCCAATTTATTTCTTTCAATTATTTTTTCTATAATTGCATTATTTTTTTCTTTTTCTGTTCTAAAAATTAAATCATTAAAATCTTTTCGTATCATTTCTTTATTCGTTGGGATAACAACAACAGGCAGATTATAAATTTCAAAAAACTCTTCAGACTCTGTAGCGGCCGTACCGGTACAACCAGATATTTTTTTATAAAGCTTAAAATAATTTTGATAAGTAATTGAAGCTAATGTTTGATTTTCAGCTTGTACTTGAATTTTTTCTTTTGCTTCTAATGCTTGATGCAAACCATCTCCAAAACGTCTTCCCTCTAAAATTCTTCCAGTAAGTTCGTCAATAATTTTAAGACTTCCATCTTTAACAATATAGTCTCTACCTTTTTCAAATAAATGATTTGCTCGCAAAGCTTGATTAACATGGTGAACTAAATGTAAATTTTCTGGATCATAAAAATTATTATTTTTTAGAATTTCAGCATCAGAAAAAATTTTTTCAACATTATTAATTCCATCATTAGTTAATAAAATGCTTTTCTCTTTTTCGTCTATTTCAAAGTCTTTATTATTTAAGATTCTAACCAGTTTATCAATTGCCAGATATTGTGCAGTTTTATCTTCTGCTGCTCCAGAAATTATTAAAGGAGTTCTTGCTTCATCTATCAAACAAGAATCTATTTCATCAACTATTGAAAAATTGTGATCTCTCTGAACCATTTGCTCTTCAGAAAATTTCATATTATCTCTTAAATAATCAAAGCCTAATTCACTGTTAGTCGCATAAGTGATATCACAATTATAGTTTTTCTTACGTTCTGCATCATCTTGATAATTATTAATAAATCCTGATGAGAGACCAAGAAAATTATAAATTTGCCCCATTTCAACCGAGTCCCTTTTTGCAAGATAATCATTTACAGTTACTATATGAACACCTTTCTCACTTAATGCATTTAAATAAGCAGCAAGTGTTATGGTTAAAGTTTTTCCTTCTCCAGTTCTCATTTCAGCAATTTTACCCTCATGCAAAGCAACACCTCCAATTAACTGAACATTAAAGTGTCTCTCGTTACGTGTTCTTTTGGCAGCTTCTCTAACTAAAGCAAAAGCTTCAGGAAGTAACCC
This sequence comes from Pelagibacteraceae bacterium AG-349-O05, assembly GCA_003281005.1. Lineage (GTDB taxonomy): Bacteria > Pseudomonadota > Alphaproteobacteria > Pelagibacterales > Pelagibacteraceae > Pelagibacter. The sequence goes on along the minus strand of QCDE01000002.1, from coordinate 8,271 downwards.
GTCTAAAGTTTTTCCATCTTTTAACTGATTTCTAAATTCATTAGTTTTTTTTGGAAATTCGTCGTCATTTAAATTTTTAAAATCTTCCTCGTGAGAGTTTATTTTTTCAACAATTTTACCAATTCTATCTAGCTCTTTTTGATTACTAGATTTGATAAATTTTGTTATTAAATTTAATGGGTTAAACATGACTATTTGATTTATTCTTTACTTATATTGTTTAATATATGTATTAAATAAATAATTTAAACAATATGGGAATTAATTTAACAAATTTTTTATCATCTCAATCAAAAAATACTAAAATGATTGATTTTCAAGACCTTGATCATTTAGATGGTCTTTCAATTTCAGTTGTTTCTGCAAATTTATATAAAGATATCAGAGATGATTTAACAATGTTCTATTTCAGAGAAGGTGCGAATTACGCTTCTGTTTATACTCAGTCAAAAATACTATCTGAAAATATAAAATGGAATATTAATCAAAGACCAAAAAAAATATATTCCCTTATTATAAATACAAGAAATGCAAATGCTTTCACAGGAAGGCAAGGTTATGAAAGTTTAAAAAAAATAGCAGATTTAACAGCAAAACAATTAAATAAAAAACAAGAGGAGGATGAGGATAATCCTAAGAAAATTTCAATAAAAAATATAATTTTTGGTTGTACCGGCACTATAGGAGAAATCTTTCCATATGAAAAAATTTCTAAAAATATTCCAAATTTAATAAATAAAATACGTTACACCCAAAATAAATTTATTTGGATGAAGGCAGCACTTGCAATCATGACCACGGATACAAAGCCAAAATTAGCTATGGAGGAATGTAATATTGGAAGTGAAAAAGTAAAAATATATGGAATAGCCAAAGGATCAGGAATGATATATCCAAATATGGCTACAACTCTTGCATATATATTTACTGACGCAACCTTATCTAATGATATTTTAGGAAAGTTATTAAAAAAAAATATAACTAATACATTTAACGCTATTTCTTGTGACGGTGATACTAGTACCAACGACATGGCAACTATTTTTGCAACTAATGAAGTAAAAAATTACCAAGTGAAAAGTATAAATGAAAATAAAATTAAAAATTTTGACAAAGCTCTAAATAATGTTCTTTTAAACCTAGCTAAAAGAGTTGTTTCAGATGGTGAAGGAGCATCAAAATTTATTTCAATAAATGTTAGTAAGTGTAAAAATGAGATAGATGCAAAAAAAATTGCGTTTTCAGTTGCAAATTCTCCATTAGTAAAAACTGCAATTGCCGGAGAAGACCCAAATTGGGGACGAGTAATAATGGCAATTGGTAAAGCAGGACCTAAAATTAATCTAAATAAATTAACAATTAAGTTTGGAGATTTAATAATTGTTGAAGGTGGAAAATTAAATCAAAGTTATGATGAAAAACAAACAGCAAATTATATGAAAAAAGAAAATATAGAAATTAATATTGAAACTTTTACGGGAAAGAAAAACTTCACAGCTTATACGATGGATTTAACAAAAAAATATATTGAAATTAATGCAGATTATAGAAGTTAACTTGTTGAAAAATTAAAAAGTATAATTATTTAGGAATTATGATTAAATATAAACTCATCTGTAAAAACTGTGATTTAAAGTTTGATAGTTGGTTTTCATCTTCAAACGAATATGAAAGATTAAAAAAGAAAAAACTTTTGAATTGCCATAATTGCAACTCATACAAAGTTGGGAAAGCTATAATGGCTCCTCAATTAATTAATAGTAATTCAAAAACAGATAAAAAAATAGATTTAGAAAAATATAATAAAGTAAAAAAAACTATAAAAGATTATCAAAAATTTATTAAAGATAATTTCAAATATGTTGGTGACAATTTTGCATATGAGGCTAGATCAATTCATTATAATGGTAAAAAAAAATCCAAAGGTATTTATGGAAGCGCATCAAAGGAAGATTTAAAAGAATTAAAAGAGGAAGGTATAGATGCTCAGATGATACCTTGGATAGATGAAAAAGAAAATTAGTTTTTAATAAACTTTCCTATATAGTTTACAGATAAATCTCTAGAAATATTCCATTCATCCTTAACAATATTAAAATTCATACCGTCTAATTTACTGAGTGATAAGTCGTATTTTATTAAAATTTTTTTAAGATCCTCAGGTTTAACAAATTTTTCCCATTCATGTGTTCCAATTGGAAGCCATCTCAAAACATACTCTGCTCCAACAATCGCAAAAATATAAGATTTTAAAGTTTTATTTATTGTTGCAACAAACATTAGTCCATTTTTTTTTAAAAGTTTTGAGCAAGACTTTAAAAAAAAATCTATATCCTCCACATGTTCAACAATTTCCATATTTAAAATAACATCAAATTTTTTTGTAATTTTAAGTTTTTCTGGTGACGAACATAAATAATTAATTTTTAGTTTATTTTTTTTTGAATGAAGTTTAGCAATTTTTATATTTTTATCAGATGCATCAATACCTGTTACATTAGCACCCATTCTTGACATTGGTTCAGATAACAATCCTCCACCACATCCAATATCTAAAATTTTTACTCCTGATAAAGGTTTGAATTTATTTTTTAATTTGAAATTATTAATAATATTTTCCTTAATATATTTTATTCTTGTTGGATTAAATTTATGAAGTGGTTTGAACTTACCCTCTGGATCCCACCATTCATCGGCCATTTTAGAAAATTTATCTATTTCTTTTTTATTTACACTAGTCATTCAGATAAATAGTTGACATAATAATTAAGATGTATTTTATCCATTATTTATTAAATATTAATTATTAAAGTTAGCATGAAAAGTATCGTATTAAAATTTGGCGGAACATCTGTAGGAACTATAGATAGAATTAAAAAGATATGCAAAATTATTGCTTTTTACAAAAAGAAAAAAAACAAAGTAGTAGTTGTTTCATCAGCAATGAGTGGTGTGACAAATGAGTTGGTTAATAAATCTAAACTGATAAGTAGCAATTTTGATAGAGCAGAATATGATGCACTTGTTTCCACTGGAGAACAAGTTTCATGCGCGCTTATTGCTGGTAGACTAAAACATAATGGGTTTAAATCTAGATCTTGGACATCATGGCAATTACCAATTTTAACAGATGGTCCTCATTCAGGTGCAAGGATTAGTTCAGTAGGTATTAAAGAACTGAATAAATATATTAAGTCAGGCGGTATACCCATAATCACTGGTTTTCAAGGTATTAGTAATGATTTTAGAATTACCACTATAGGAAGAAGTGGATCTGATGCAACAGCAATTATGCTTGCAAAATTTATTAAAGCAGATGAATGTATTATTTATACTGATGTAGATGGAGTCTATACTACGGATCCAAGGCAATATAAAAAAGCAAAAAAAATTAAAAAAATTTTTTATGACGAGATGTTGGAAATGGCATCCCTTGGGTCAAAAGTAATGCAACCTACTTCGGTACAGGATGCAAAGTTAAATAAAATTGATATCAAAGTTAAATCCTCTTTTGTTTCAAAAAGTGGAACTTTAATAACAGGTTCAAAAAAGGCTTTTAGTAATCAAATTATAACTGGAATTTCTTCGACAAAAAATGATGCTAAAATCACGATTGTAGGTGTTAAAGATAAACCTGGAGTAGCAGCATCAATTTTTAGACCACTATCTAAGAATTTAATTAATGTTGATATGGTTGTTCAAAATATCTCTCAAAATGGAAAAGAAACAGATTTAACATTTACAATTAAGTCTGAGGATTTGAAAAAAACTGAGAGATTAATAAAAAGAAATAAGTCAATATCATATAAAAAATTGTCTTTTGATAAAGATTTATCAAAAGTTTCTATTATTGGAGTGGGAATGATAACTACACCTGGAATAACTTATAGGATGTTTCAAGCATTAGCCTCGAAAAAAATTAATATTCTTGTAATATCTACTTCTGAAATAAAAATTTCAGTACTTATTTCCTCTCAGAGTGTTAAAAAAGCTATAGCGGTCTTACACAAAGAATTTAAACTAGACTAATTTTATGAGCCTTAGGCCTTTTAGAAATATTGATAGAAAAAAAACTAAAGTAATTAATGTAGGAGATGTAAAAATTGGAGGAGATAATCCAATTTCAGTTCAATCTATGACCAATACATTGACAACTGATGTGTCAGCTACAATAAAACAAATTCAAGAAATTCATGAACAAGGTGCTGATATTGTAAGAGTGTCTTGTCCAGATGAAGACTCGTCAAAAGCTTTGAAAGAAATCACTAAAAATGTTCAAATCCCTGTAATCGCTGATATTCATTTTCATTATAAAAGAGCTATTGAAGCTTCAGAGAATGGCGCAAAGTGTTTAAGAATAAATCCAGGAAATATTGGAGATAAAAAAAAAATTCATGATGTTTTAAAAGCTGCAAAAGATAATGATTGTTCAATTAGAATAGGCGTTAATGCTGGATCTTTAGAAAGAGATATTCTTGAAAAATATAAAGAACCATGTCCAGAAGCATTAGTAGAAAGTGCTTTGAGAAATATAAAAATTTTAGAGGATGAAGATTTTTTTAATTTTAAAGTAAGTGTTAAATCTTCAGATGTATTTTTGTCAATTGCAGCTTACAGACAACTCTCTAAGGTCATGAATTACCCATTACATTTAGGAATAACAGAAGCAGGAGGTTTTGTTGCAGGAAGTGTTAAGTCTGCTATAGGTCTTGGATCACTACTCTTGGATGGTATTGGTGATACCATAAGGGTATCTTTATCTGATGATCCTGTAAAAGAAGTTAAAATTGGAAATGAAATTTTAAAGTCGTTGGGATTAAGAAACAGAGGAGTAAAAATTATATCTTGCCCATCATGTGCAAGGCAAGCTTTCCAAGTAATTGATACAGTAAAAATACTAGAGGAAAAATTATCCCATATAAAAACCCCAATAACACTGTCTATTATAGGCTGTGTTGTAAATGGTCCAGGCGAAGCTGCTTTGACTGACATTGGCATAACTGGTGGTGGAAAAGGAAATAATATGCTTTATTTGTCAGGTGTTCAGAGTGAGAAAGTTTTAACAGCCGATATTATAAAAAAAGTAGTTTCAGAAGTTGAAAAAAAAGCCAAAGAATTAGAAAAAAATTAAAATAATGATTCCAACAAAAACAGTTGAGGAGTTAATTGCAAAACATTCAAACTTAGAAAAAGAGCTTTCTACGAGTGATATTGACAAAAAATTATTTGCAGAAAAGTCTAAAGAATATTCTGATATTAACGAGATTATAGACATTGCAAAAAAATACATATCATTTGAGAACGATAAAAAAGATTTAGAAAAATTCTTAGAGGATCAATCAACAGATGAAGAGCTTAAAAAAATGGCTGAGATTGAATTGACAGAATTGAAAACACAATATGAAACCAATGAAAAAATATTAAAATTATTTTTATTACCAAAAGATGAGGCAGATAAAAAAAATGCGATTATTGAGATAAGAGCAGGTACAGGTGGATTGGAGGCAAGTTTATTTGCATCAGATTTGTTTAAAATGTATGAAAAAGTAAGTCATAAAAAGAAATGGTCTTTAGAATTAATTTCAATTTCACGAAGTGATGCTGGAGGTTTAAAAGAAGTTATAGCTTCAATCAAAGGTACAAATATTTATTCAACACTAAAATATGAAAGTGGAGTTCATAGAGTACAAAGAGTTCCAGATACCGAAACACAAGGAAGAGTTCACACATCAGCAGCGACGGTAGCTGTTTTGCCAGAAGTAGAAGAGGTAGATTTAAAAATAAATGACTCTGATTTAAGAATAGATGTATTTAGAGCTGGTGGTCCAGGAGGACAATCTGTAAATACAACAGATAGTGCTGTAAGAATTACACATATACCAACAGGTTTATCAGTATCTCAACAAGATGAAAAATCACAACATAAAAATAAAGCTAAAGGTATGAAAATTTTGAGAGCAAGACTTTATGAGTTAGAAAGATCTAGGATAGACCAAGAAAGATCTAAAGATCGTAAGACAAAAATTGGTACTGGAGATAGGTCAGAAAGAATAAGAACTTACAATTTTCCACAGGGAAGAGTTACAGATCATAGAATAAATTTAACACTTCATAAATTAGATGAATTCCTAGAAGGAGAGGCATTTGATGAAATGATTGAGTCTTTAACATTACAGGCGCAAGAAGAAAGTCTTGAAAACTTAAAATAATATATGAATATTAATTTAGCAATAAACAATGGTTCAAAAATTTTAAGGAATAATTTAATTCCTAACGCACAATTAGACTCTGAAATTTTAATGGCTAAAACAATTAATAAAGATAGAAAATATATTTTATTAAATTATACCAATTCTATTAACAAAAAAGAATTGAAAAAATTCTATAAATTAATTCAACTAAGGTCTGTAGGAAATCCTGTTTCATATTTGACTAATAAAAAGTTTTTTTGGAATTCAGAATTTTTTATAACAAATGATATATTGATACCACGACCCGATACAGAGTTAGTTGTTGAAAATGTGTTAAATTTAACAAAGCAAAAAAATAAAATGCACATTCTAGAGATAGGAGTTGGTTCAGGATGTATTATATTATCAATTTTAAAAGAAAGAGAAAATTTTTATGGAACAGGAATAGATATAAGTAAAAAATGTTTAAATATATGCAAAATCAATGCGGTCAACCTAAAAGTTAGTTCAAAACTAAGATTATACAAAACAGATGTTGACAAATTCAATTTAGGTAAATATGATTTAATTGTTTCTAATCCTCCTTATATTAAAAAATCTAAATTAAAATATTTGGAGAGAGATGTTGCTAAATTTGAACCAAAACTAGCGCTGGATGGTGGATTAGATGGCTTATCAGAAATCAGAAAAGTAATTAAAAAATCCTCTGTACTGATAAAAAGAAATGGGAAATTTATTTTAGAGATCGGATTTGATCAAAAAAATAAAGTAATTAATTTATTAAAAAAAGAAGGTTTTTATATAAATAATACTCAAAAAGATCTTGCAAGAAATGATAGATGTATAGTTTGTACAAAAATATGATCAATTAAAGTTATGGTAACATTTAGGAACAACAGTAGTAATAATCGAAGGAATAATTTTAGAAGAAATGATAGAAATTTTAAGTCAAATGGAGAAAGACAAAAATTTAGTTCTAATTATTCAAATAGTGAAAATTTTAAAAGAAAATCACCTGGCAGAAACAATCATAATGCTCCAAAATTAATTGAAAAATATAATGATTTAGCAAGAGAGGCTTTATCTAATGGTGATAAAATTTTATCAGAGAATTATTTACAACATGCTGATCATTTTATGAGAATTTTAAATGAGAAAGAAGCTTTTAGAAAAGAGAAATTTTCAGAGGGTAAATCTGAGCAAAATAATGAAGTTCAGGAAATTTCAATTGGAAATATTGATGAAAAGTCCGGGAAAGAATCAACAGATCATTCTGTAAGTGAAGATTCTAAAATTGATAAAAGTTTAAAATCCTGAGTATAAATATTTTAATTCAATCCAATAATTTTTTCTGCTTTCAGTACGTCAAATTTAATTTTAATTGTTTCAAAAGTTTTTCTTTCTTTACCTTTTAAAATTTTACCAGAAGGTAGTTTTAATCTTTGGGAATTCACTTTTTTTCCATTAACAATTACTTCATAGTGCAAATGTGGTCCGGTAGATTTTCCAGTTGACCCAACATAGCCAATAGTTTGTCCTTGTTTTACTCTAACACCAGATTTAATTCCTCGTGCAAATTTTGACATGTGTGCGTATACAGTTTCGTAAGTTGAGTTATGTCTAATTTTTACACAATTTCCACCACCTCCACACCATCCTGCTTTTTTAATAACTCCATCACCTGATGCCATTATTGGTGTACCCATTGGTGCAGCGAAGTCTGTACCTTTATGCATCTTATTGAAACCATCAATTGGATGTTTTCTCATTCCAAAAGGTGACGATAATCTTGCACCATTAATAGGTGTTTTCATTAATGCTTTTTTAACACTTTTGCCATTTCTATCATAATGACCTTCACTTCCCTCTTTATCAAAATAATATAAACTATTATCTTGTCCACTGAGTTTTAAATTTGCATAAAGAATTTCACCTGTTTCTATAATTTCTTTTTTTTCATTTAAAAATATTTCATACATAATTTGAAATTTATCCTCTTTTCTAATATCTCTTTGAAAATCTACTTGAAATCCATAGATTCTTGCAAATTCAATAATCGTGTTAGGTGGTATTTCTTGAT
>QCDE01000001.1 GCA_003281005.1 Pelagibacteraceae bacterium AG-349-O05 | reverse complement strand
ATAAATATTATAGCCATCATCTACTTTATAAATTATTAAAGGTTTATCTGATTGGTACAGATCCTCTAAATAAGGGTTAAATTTAAACTTATGCTGGTTGAGTTCTTTCAATTGCTTTCTCTACTATAGGTAAATGTATCAGACCTGCAAAAATTGATAATGCGATAGATCCGTACCACGCATAATCAAAATTTCCGTTTAATTCATAAAATACACCACCTAGGTATGCTCCTAGGAAAGAACCAATTTGATGGCTTACAAAAACTATTCCATATAAAAGTCCAACATATTTTGTACCAAATATATGTGCAACAATTCCATTTGTTGGGGGAACAGTGGATAGCCATAAAAAACCAAAAGTAACTCCAAAAACTACTGAATTAAATACACTTGGAGGTAAGAAAATAAAATAAATTATTGAAACTCCTCTTAATAGATAAATGGCACTTAAAATTTTTTTCTTACTATACCTTGTTGCTAAATAACCGCTGGTAATCGTTCCAGCCATATTAAATACACCAATCAAAGCTAAAACCATTGCAGGTGTCCAGTCAGGCAAACCTTTGTCAGCCATATAAGTAGGAATGTGTGTCGCTACTAAAGCAATATGCCAACCACAAACAAAAAAACCTAAAGTGAGATAAACAAAACTTTTGTTGGCAAATGCCTCTCTTAAAGCCTCTCTTGCTGTTTGATTATTATCTTGATTAACTCCTACAGGTATTTTTGGAGTACTAACAAATAAAGCTACCACCAATCCTAATCCTAAAAGAAGAGAAAAATATAAAAGTGTATTCTCCCAGCCTGTTTCAACTAAGGAATATCTTACAAGTAAAGGTGATACAAAATATCCAAACGAACCTGCACATGTAACAATTCCTGTAGCAATAGTTCTATTAGATGCTGGAAAATGTTTAGCTACTACTGATACTGGAATACCTATTGCAGTGGAGCCTAAGCCAATTCCAATCATCACTCCTATAGTTAAAGTAAAATAACCTCCCGTATTATAGCCAGAATAAAAAAGTAAAACCCCAATTAAATAAAAAGCAAAGCCAATAAATATTGCAACCGCTCCTCCGTATTTATCAGTAAGTACACCAAACAACGGACTGAATACTCCCCAAAGTAATAACTGCAATCCCATAACAAAACCAAAATGAGAAATGGAAATATCTAAATCTGTATTAAAATCAAAATAAAATAAACCAAATGTCTGTCTTATTCCTAATGAAATTATTACAACTATAGAAGCAGCAATTAATGTGATTAGTGCTTTTTTGCTAATAGTAAAACTTTCTGAACTCATTTTATAAATTTTAATGCTTGTTTTATATCATTTATTATATCTTTAGGATCTTCAAGTCCAATATGCATCCTTATTATATGTTCGTCTTTATTTATATGAGTAAATTGTCTCTTACCTAGAGCTTGGTGAGTTTGATAAAGTGCTAAGCTTTCAAAACCACCCCAACTAAAACCATGACCAAAAAGTTTTAATGAATTAACAAATTTAAATACAGAATTTTTATTTTTAGATTTAATTTTAAATCCTAATAAACCCGAAGCTCCAGAGTAATATTTTTTCCACAATTTATAATTTTGACTTCCTTTTTTATATGGGTAGAAAACTTTAATAATTTTTGTTTGTTTTGATAAAAACTTTGAAACTTTTAGGGCATTTTCTTGATGTTTGTCTAATCTTACATCTAAAGTTCTAATTCCTCTAAGAATTAAATATGCATCATCTGGACCTAATCTCAACCCAGATACCTTGCTCGTTTCCTCAACCAATTTAAAAACTCTTTTACTTATTGCTAAACTTCCTCCCATAACATCTGAATGTCCAGAATAATATTTGGTTGCAGAAACAATTGACATATCAAAACCTAATTTTATTGGTTTTAAAAAATAAGGTGTTCCCCAAGTGTTATCTATTGCTGTATAAATTTTATTTTTTTTTGCTATAGCAACTATTCTAGATAAATCTTGGAATTCAAAAGTATTACTTCCAGGATTTTCTACAAAAATTAGTTTTGTTTTTTTTGTAATTTTTTTTTTGAGGTCATTTAAATCATTTGGATTATAAAATATTGCCTTAATATTAAATTTTTTTAGATATATTTCAGTTAATATTCTTGAAGGAGAGTAAACAGAGTCTGTAACAAGTATTTCGTCATCTGGTTTCACAACGCTTAACACTCCAAGAAATATTGCACCAAATCCAGTAGGTGTTAAATAGACCTTATAACATTCTTCAATTTTTCTTAAAATTTGTTGTAATGCATATGTTGTGGAAGTTCCCTGTCGACCATAATCAAAATTTCCACTTACTGGATCTTTCAAATATTTATTTTGTGTCTTTTTAATATCCTGCAAAGATTTAAAAATAATAGTAGAGGCTCTTACCACTGGAGGATTTACTGACTGATTATGAAAATCTTTAGATGTATGTTTCAGAAAAGTCTTTAAGGAATTACCCATAATAAATTTGATATGTTATTAAGAGAATGCTATATCCCATGAAAAACGTCAATATAATTAAAATAGGATTAAATGAGTTACCCAAAAAAACATAGAGGCCGAAGAAAACAAGGGTCAAAAAAAAGAAGAGCAAAAAGAAAAAATAAGAAAAAATAAATTTAAAGTAAATTCATGACAGTAGGCCTTAGAAATTTGTGTTTACTTTGTTTTTTAATACCTATCATCACCATAATTATTTCATTTGTTTGGTCAGCAAATTTAAACTTGATAAGTTGGTGTATACCAAATTTTGAGGGGTGCACATCCATATCTCGAGTTGGAAGATATGAGCCTGTAAAATATTTATTCAAACCTTTAATGTTTATTTATGCTATTTTTCTTTATTATTTTTGGAAAAAATATTATGAATTTTTATCAAAAAATAAAATTAATTTATCAAAATTCTTAAAATTATTAGCGTACTGCTCTATTTTATTTTTGGTGCTTTATATTATTTTTTTAGGTGAAGGAAAACTTTATAGGTTTTTTAGACAAGTAGGAATATTTATCTATATTTTTTTTACAGTATTAACTCAATTTTTTTTTTCTATTAAATTTAAAAATACTTTAGGAATAAATGTAAAAGCAAAGAATTATTTATTTTATTACTCTGCAACTGTAACTTTATTAGGAGTATTGTTATTTCCTCTGGCAATATCTGAAGTAGAAATTATAAATAATTTTAAGAATATAATTTCTTGGAATTATTTTTTGTTAACACATTTGTATTTTATAATTCTTTTTTTTATTTTAAAAAAAATTAAATAATCCAACCACCGCCAAGTACTTTATGTCCAAATTGATCTTTACGGTAAAATACGCAAGCTTGACCCGGCGATATTCCATCCTCTGGAAGTGCTAAATTAACCTTAGCATTATTATTATCTATAAGATCAACTTTTGCCTCTAAAAGACTTCCGGTAGATCTAACTTTAACAAATAAATTTTGATCTAAATCCTCTTTGTTTGTTAGTAGATTTAATTCCTTTAAAGAAATTGTTTTTTTCCCAAGTTTTTCTTTAGGTGCAACTATTATTTCATTTTTATCAGAATTTATCTTTAATACATAAAGGGCTTCTTTATCTGAAACTTTAATCCCTTTACGTTGTCCAATTGTAAAATTAATAATTCCATCGTGAACACCTATTACATCACCTTCTAAATTTTTAATATTTCCTTTCTGAAATGAGTCTGGTCTAAACTTTTGTATTACTGAAGCATAATCGCCATTTGGAACAAAACAGATATCCTGACTATCAGGTTTATCAGCAACGTTTAAATCTAAATTTTTTGCAATTTCTCTAGTTTTATCTTTTAACATTCCACCTAATGGAAATCTTAAATAATCTAATTGTTCTCTAGTTGTATTAAATAAAAAATAACTTTGGTCTCTATTTTCATCTATAGCTCTATACATATTTGTAGTTTTATTTTCGGTAATACTTTTTACATAATGACCCGTAACTAACGCATCAGCTTTGAGTTCTTTTGAAACTTCAAACAAATCTTTAAATTTAACAGTTTGGTTACACTGTACACATGGAATTGGAGTTTCACCTTTTAAATAACTCTCTACGAAATTATCTATAACACCTTGCTTAAACTTATCTTGGTAATATAAAATTTTATGCTCTATACCTAATTTATGTGCAACACGTTTAGCGTCCATTATATCTTGACCTGAACAACATTGTTTTGAAACAGCTACTTCTTTACCATCGTCATAAAGTTTTAGAGTTATTCCAATTACATTGTAACCTTCTTTTTTCATAATTCCTGCGACAGTAGAAGAATCTACTCCACCCGACATTGCAACAACTACGGTAGTATCTGAAGGTTTTTTATCTAAACCAATTGAATTTAAATTTTTATTCATAAGGTGGTATTTATACTTATTTACAATATAAGTTAAATTAAATGATTTTAGATTATGAACCAGGTGACAAAGTCACTAATCCTCAAAAAAAAGAATGGGGAATTGGGCAAGTGCAATCTATAATTAACGATAAAGTGACAGTTAATTTTGAAAATGCTGGAAAAAAAGTAATTAATGCAAAAAACGTTGAATTAAAAAAACTGGGAAAATGAAGTTAAACTTAAAAGAGATTGTTGAAAATTTAATTGATAATTTTTTAGAGGCTGGAGATTTGGCTATTCAATTAAGAGAAAAGGGTTTGGTAAAAAAAATAAAATCAGACAATACACCAGTGAGTAATGGTGATTTGGAAGTAAACAAATTTATATCAAAAAAAATTTCTAAGTTAACTCCTGATTTACCAATCATTTCTGAAGAAACCTCTGAGAATAAAAACATAAATAATTTAAAAGATTTCTGGCTTATTGATCCTATTGATGGAACTTATGATTATATTAATAATTTAGAGGAGTTTACCATTAACGCTGGTTTAATTATCAACAACAAGCCTGTTGCAGGATTGATAAATGCTCCTGCAAAAAAAAGAATGTTTTACTCATATGAAAAAGATAATGCTTTTGAGCTTAGAAACAGTAAAAAAATTAACTTAAGCAATTTACCTGCTAAGAAAAAAGAAAATTTAAAATTTATTTCATACTCAACTAAAATAAAGCCTGAAATTCAAAAAATTTATGATGATTTAGGAGTAAAAGAAAATATTAGAATGAAAAGTTCTTTGAAATTCTGTGTCGTTGCAGCTGGTGAATATGATGGTTATGTTGCAGAACCTAGGGCATATGAGTGGGATATAGCAGCTGGTCACGCAATTTTAGAACATGCCGGTGGAACTATAACTGATTTTGAAGGAAATGAAATTTTGTATGGGAAAAAAGATTTAAAAAATCCAAGTATAATTTTGAAAAATAAAAATATTTTATAATGGATGAACAATTAAGAATAATACTAATAATTATTGTATCTGTTTCAATTTTTGGATTGTTAGTGTTTGTTTTTGTAAAAAATTATATAAGAAATAAAATAAATCAGCTCGTAAAAGAGGAAAATGATAAAAAATTAAAGTAAATTTATTATTTTTAGATATTCATCTTTGTCTATATCCATTACCTTTTTTGATGTTTCAAAATCAAACCCATTTCTTGCAAGCAAAGATATATCTTTTTTATAAAATAAAGTTCTATTATCCTCTGCTCTAGCTGGGCCAATTCTTTTCTTTTTACATAATTTTATTGCTGAAAAAAAATCTTGATCAGAATTATCTTCCTTTATTTTATCGACTGTATCCTTAATAAATGTCTCGTTAATTCCTTTTCCAATTAAATAATTTCTAATCTTATTAATTGAGTTTCCTCTTTGGATCATACTTTTGGCTTTACTTTCAGAATAAAATTGATCATTTATAAATTTGTTTTTTTCTAGATCAGACAAAACAATATCAATCAATTTATTTACATCTTTTTTTCTTACATCTGATGCTGATAGTTTCATATATTTTTTTAATAAATAAGTTTTGAGTTGTTGTTTTGAAGGAGCATACTTTTCAACATATGCAAAGGCAAAATTACGCATCTCGTCAACAGTTACTTGGAGCGTTTTTTTTCTATTTCTTATAGGAATCATTGTTAGATTTAATATAATATATCTATATGATTGAACAAATTTATACTTATTTCACAATTGAGACACTTTACATGTGGATCAACCTTGGAGTTCTACCTTTTTGGTTTATCTTGATAGTGTTTCCGCAATCACATTTAAGTAGAATTTTTGTTACATCAATTTTTCCTTTTTTGATATTAAGTGGTGTGTATATCTTCATTTTATACAAATCTTATTTAATTGGTTACGATTTTGATGGAAATTTCTCTCTTTACCTAGGTCTAAGTGAGCTATCTAGATTGTTTGAAGACCATTTATACATAATGATATTTTGGACTCACTTCATAGCAATAAACTTATTTATTGGTGGCTGGATTGTTAAAGACTCTCAAAAGTTTTCTATTAATAAAGTTTTGATGACTGTGCCGTTAATTGTGACTTATTTAATTGGTCCAATAGGTCTATTTTTATATTGGATAATTAGAATTTTTTACGCAAAAAGAATTAGTTTATATGATTAATCATATAGATTTTTATTTCGATATAATTAGTCCCTATGCATATATCGCACACAAAAAAATTCTTAAACATAAAAATATCGTATTTAATTACAAACCAGTTTATTTAGGGGGTCTTCATAAGCTAGCTGGAATTGATTCTCCTGCATTTAATAAATATAAATTAAGGAATAATATTAATGATTGCAATTTGGTATCTGAAAAAAATAACATTAAATTCAAATGGAATTCTAATTTTCCAATAAATTCTTTAAATATTATGAGAGGATATATTAGTGTTAGTAAGGAAAAGCAAAACGATTACCTAAATTGTTTTTTTGACGCTTATTGGAAAGATGATCAAGACTTATCAAACATCGAAAATTTTTCTAAATTATTAAGTAAATTAAATATTGATAATGATGAATTTTTTAAATCTATAAAAGAACAATCTATCAAAGATAAATTGATTAAATTAACTACTGATGCTTTTGAGAAAAAAGTTTTTGGAACTCCAACATTTATAGTTAAGAATAAAGTTTTTTGGGGACAAGATAGACTTGAATATGCTTTAGAGGAGGTAAATAACAATTAAATTATTTTAAAACCGCTACTACTCATTGCAGCAAATCCACCATCAATATGAGAAATTTTTTCATAGCCCATTTCTTTCAATGATTTTACGGCCAAAGCAGATCTCACGCCTCCTGCACAAAATAAAACAAGCTCTTTATTTTTATCAACCTGTCCATTTTGTATGATTGGACTATTTGGATCTAAATAAACTTCTAGCATACCTCTTGGAATATGGTTTGCACCTTCAACTCTACCAGTGTTATCTAATTCATTTATTTCTCTGATATCAATTAAATTACAATTATTACCTTCAAGCATTTCATACGCCTCGTTTGCAGTAATAGTTTTTATTTCCTGCATTGCTGAATTAACTAAACTTTGAATTGATTTAACTGTCATAATTAATTATTTCTAACTTATGAAAGTTCAAAATAAAACAAGAAAATCAAGTTTTTTTAAAAAACTGTTTATAAAATTTTGTAGATTTTTTGATTATGAAATTGTTGATCAAGGAGATCTTAGTTTTCCAACAACTAATAAAAAAGGTTCAAAAAACTTATCCAATTTAGGAATACAGTCCCTTGTTCTACCAATGGGTAGAATTAAAATAAAAAGACCAATTAGATCACTAGACATAATTTTAAGAACATGTGCCTCAGTAAACATGCTAACTCAATCGAAGAAAAGGATATTTAAATCAAATAAAGAAGATTATTCTTTAAAGACTTTAAAATCACTTATTAATTCAATAAACAATAATAAAAAAATATTTAAAAACATCAAAGTCAAACTTACTGTAATTGACCATAACTCTAATCCTAAAGTTATTGAAAAATTTAAAAAACTTTTAAAAAAACAGTTTTTTAAAAGTGAAATTCTTAATTTAAATATAAATTTTTATAAAAAGAAAATTAAAAAAATTAATCAACAAGGGGATAAAGTTACGGATAATCAAATTTCAAATATGTCTAATATTAATCAATCACTTAATATTGGAAAAAACTGTGATGATTTAGTTTATTTTGTAGAGGATGATTACTTACATAAGAGAGATGCTATAGAAGAAATGATCCTTTCTTATGAAAGGATTTCTTCACAAATAGGCAAAGAATTAATTATGTGTCCTGCTGACTATCCATATCTTTATAATAAATTAGAAGATTCTAAAATAATTCTAGGTAATAACTGTCACTGGAGATCTATCGAGGAGTCTTTATGTACTTTTTTAACTAGCAAAAAAATAATTAATAAACATTTAAAAAAATTTATTAGTGCATGTGAGTTTGAACATTACCCTTTTGAAAAACCATTTCATGATATATATAAAAAGGAATTATGTATCAGTCCAATGCCTGCTTTGGCAGTTCATTTTACTAATATAAATTCAATTTATGGTTTATCCCCTTTGATAGATTATGAAAAATTATGGAAAGAAAATAAAATATGACATTAAAAATAAATTCTAAAGCACCAAGTTTTGAAATTCCTGCAACGTCAGTTGGTAAATATTCATTGAAAAACTCTAGTGGAAAATATCTTGTTTTATATTTTTATCCAAAAGACGATACACCAGGGTGTACTATTGAAACTAATGATTTTAATAAACTTCTTTCTAAATTTAAAAAATTAGACTGCGAAATATATGGGATATCAAAAGACAATTTAAAAAGTCATGACAAATTTAAAGAAAAATACAAAATTAAGTTTGATTTACTTGCTGACGAAGAAAAAGAAGTTCTTAAAAAATATAAAGTTTGGGGAAAGAAAAAATTTATGGGTCGTGAATTTATGGGAATAATTAGAACGACTTATTTAATAGATAAAAAAGGTAAAATACTTAAAGTTTGGGATAACGTTAAAGTTAAAGACCATGCAAAAGAAGTCTTAAAAACTCTACAAGATATCGTAAAAAAATAAAAAGACCCCTTATTTCTAAGGGGCCTTTATTTAACTAAATAGAGAGAGAGATTATAGTTAATTCTTTTTATTAGAGGCTCTTCAATGAGATAACGACATGGAGATCGAAGAGCCTCTATATTGCATGCAATTAGTCTCGTATTGCGTATGCTATTACTCCGGTTTCTGTTACGTCAGTACCTTTGGCTTCAGCCTCTTTACTCAGTCTAATTCCAAAAGTAGCTTTCATAATTGAAAACACAATGTATGACACCACAAATACAAAAATGTTAATTGATAGCACACCAATTAATTGTGCACTGAACGATGCATCAGTGTTTGTTAATGGTACTGCCAATGTTCCCCATATTCCAGCAAACATGTGAGCTGGAATTGCACCTACCACATCGTCTAGTTTGAAACTAAATAGTAATTTTGTTCCAAAGACAACTATTAAACCACCTACAGCTCCAATGAAAATAGCTGCTAAAGGCGAAGGTGCTAATGGTTCAGCTGTTACAGCCACAAGTCCACCAATTGCTCCGTTTAACATTTGAATAACATCAGTTTTACCGAACATTAATCTTGTAATTATTGCAGCGGCCATTACTCCACCAGCGGCAGCAAGATTAGTGTTTATAAAAATACTCGATACAGCAACTGCATCATCAAATGTTCCAATCGCTAGCTGAGATCCACCATTGAATCCAAACCAACCTAACCATAATATAAATACTCCAATAGTTACTAATGGAATTGAAGAAGCAGCAAAAGGTTTAATAGCTTTCGCTTCACCTTTACTATCAAATCTTCCATATCTAGCACCTAACAACATAATACCAGCTAGAGCTGCTGCACCACCTGTTGAGTGAACTAATGTTGAGCCAGCAAAATCAGAGAAGCCTAGTTCTGCTAACCAGCCTCCACCCCATTGCCAACCCATAACGATTGGATAAATAATTCCAGATAAGATAGCTGCAAAAAGAAAGAAGGGCCAAAGTTTTACTCTTTCAGCCATAGCTCCTGAACAAATTGAAACTGTTGTTGCACAAAAAACCATTTGAAAATACCAATCAGAACCATCAGCATATCCAGTGTCAACTGAACTTGCATCTGACCATGGTGTGAATGTTCCTATATATCCACCTTCTGGTATTCCGTACGCTAAGTTATATCCAAATAACCAAAACATAATTCCGGCAATTGAGTAAAGACCAATATTCTTTGCACAAATCACAGAAACACTTTTTGAAGTTACCATACCAGATTCTAGCATCGCAAAACCCGCTGCCATAAACATGACCATGAAACCACACATTAAAAATAATAGTGAATTGAATATAGCTTGAACTTCAGCAGAAACTGTTGTCTCTGCCATTCCCGCACTGCTCATATTTAATAAAAATATCAAACTGAGAACTGGTGCGGACATTTTTTTTATAAATTTAGTCATAAGACCTCCACTTGTTTAAATGATGTCTTATAGTTTTATTAATATTTAAAAGTAACGCTGATTAGGAAAAGTGGCTATGCATTTTTTGCATATAGTAACAGCCCTGAACGTGTTTTTAAAACGTTAGGGCTGTTAAAAAAAAATATTATCTGTTGAATACTTCTTTTAAAGCTTTAGCTGGTAAGAATTTTACTTTTTGAGAAGCAGCGATTTGAATCTGCTCACCCGTTCTTGGGTTTCTTCCAACTCTTGCTTTTCTCTTAGCAACTTTGTACGTACCAAATCCCGCAATTTTTACTGAGTCATCACCTTTTAGAGCATCTAAAATAGTGTTGGTAATTGTATCAAAAGTTCGCTCAGCATCTGCTTTGCTCAAGTTTAATGAGCCAGAAAGCTTAGCAATTAGTTGTTTTTTGTTCATTTTAGCTCCGGTTTTGTTGGTTAATATTTATACTTCTCATAAACGTTGATAAATCAAGCTTTTTTTTAGTGTATATTTTTTTAAAACACACAACATCTTGTAAAAACTTAAATAAACGTTGAATTTATTGGATTTTTTAAACGTTTTAAAATGTGAATTATCTAAATAAACCTAGGTCTTTTAGATCATTAAATGTGGTGAAAAACATCAATGATAGCAACAAAAACAATCCGATTCGAAAAAAACCTTCTTGAGTTTTTTGAGACAAAGGTCGACCTAAAACTTTCTCAAATGCATAAAACATTAAATGTCCTCCATCTAACATTGGTATTGGAAATAGATTAATAAGACCCAAACTTATTGAAATATAGGCCATCATACTAATGAATGCTAAAACTCCAAAGGTTGCAACTTGTCCTGAAATTTTTGCAATTCTAATTGGACCTCCCAATTGAGATGTATCTGCTTTACCTAAAATCATTCCACCGATGTATTTAAGTGAAGAAACACTTACAAAATAAACTTCATAACCTGCGTGATATAAAGCCTGAGCAGGTCCTAATTTAACATGGTTAACTTTGTTATTATAGGCACCAAGCTTAATACCAACCATTCTTTTATTAATTTTGTTTCCCAACCCATCATCACCTTCAACAATATTAGGTTTAACTTTTAATATTAATTCATCATAAGAACGCTTAACTTTAAAGTCTATAAAATCACCAGTAGACATAGTGATAAACTTAGAAACTTCCATAATACTTTTAACTTCATTACCATCTATTTCTAAAATTATATCCTCAGCTTTCAACCCTCCAACCATTGCTGGACTATCTTTTTGAACTTCATTAATTACTGCGGGAGTAAAGTCTTTTCCTATAAACGTATATATTGAAAAAAATATAACTAACGCTAATAAAAAATTAGCTAAGGGACCACCAAAAACAATTAAAACTCTTTGGTACAAAGGTTTTAAAATAAATAATTTTTCCCTTTCCTCTTCATTATATTTTTCTAAAATTTCTTGATGGTCTGCTTGTGAATAAACATTCCTATCTCCAAAAAATTTTACGTATCCACCTAGAGGAATTGCACATATTTTCCATCTTGTACCTGATTTATCATTCCAACCAAACAACTCTTTACCAAAACCAATTGAAAAATCTGTGACACCTACTCCATATTTTCTTGCAAAATAGTAGTGTCCATATTCGTGTATAAAAACGACAACTAAGATAAGTATTAAAAATGGAATGATATAACTGAGCATGACTTAAATATATTATTATTTACAATTAACTCAATAAGCTAAAATGCCTTATTATTACTAAATTTTATAATTTAGTTTAAATTTTCTTCATTAATACTGTATAATATATATTAATGCCTTCATTTGATGTAATTAGTAAAATAAATTATCAAGAATTTGATAATGCTTTAGCTAATTGTTTAAGAGAAATCAGTAACCGTTATGATTTTAAAGGACTTCATATTTCAATTGAACGAAAAGATAAAATAGTGACTACCAATGCACCTGATGAATTAAAATTAAAGCAAGTAAATGAATTATTACAAACCCATTTAGTTAGAAGAAAAGTAGATCCAAGAGTATTAGAGGTAAAAAACTCGGAAGGAGCTTCGGGAGGATCAATTAGACAAGTCAGTGAATTAAAAGAAGGTATTAGCCAAGAAAATGCTAAAAAAGTTATTGCTGACATTAAAAAACTTAAACTTAAAATTCAGATTAAAATTCAAGGCGATGAATTAAGAGTAGATGGTAAAAAGAAAGATGATCTTCAAGAAGCTATAGCTGCAATAAAAGGAATTGATATAGGTCTTCCCATTGATTTTGTTAATCTTAGAGACTAATTAAACTTTTTGAATTAAAGAAGCAGTATTATTTGTTGGTTTATTAACGTCTTTTGACACTTCATGAAAAATTAAATTAGGAATTTTACGTTCCTTTAAAAATGCAGAACCTTGTAATTCTAAATTTAAATAACGATTAATATCTGCTTGATTTAAAATAACTGGTTGTCTGTGATGAATTTCATTTATATTTTCTTTTGCTTCCTCTGTAATTAAACAAAACTGATTGTTTTCAAAGATACCAGCAAAAAAAATAGTGTTTGTGTCTTCACGAGTAAAATAATG
Organism: Pelagibacteraceae bacterium AG-349-O05; assembly: GCA_003281005.1. GTDB lineage: Bacteria > Pseudomonadota > Alphaproteobacteria > Pelagibacterales > Pelagibacteraceae > Pelagibacter. The sequence goes on along the minus strand of QCDE01000001.1, from coordinate 121,140 downwards.
AGGAGTTTTTTCTTTCTCTACCCTTTTCCATTCATAAAAACCATCTGCAACTGCAACACATCGATTGTTTTTTATCAGTTTTTTAAATGAAACCTTTTCATCAATGGTCTCGAGTCTTGCATTAATCAAAGCTTTAAAATCTTTGTCTTTAGCCCATCCAGGAACTAAACCCCATTGTAGATTTTCTAAAGTATTTCCATTTTTATATTTTTTTATTACAGGCAGTTTTTGATATGGATGAGCGTTATAGTTTTCAGTATCTTCAACCTGGATTGCAGATTTTACTAATTTATTTGTTTTTGTTACGGGGTTTTTTACTACGTATCTTCCACACATTATATAGTTTGTTGTTTCATTAATTCTTCAATTTGCTTAATCATTATTTTTGGTGATCTCATAGCAGGGTAAATTTCTTGCGCTTGCTCGTAACTTCTTATTGCTTTTTCATAATTCTTTAGCTGAATATTTACTAAACCCTGCCCTGCTAAAGCTCCAAAGTGTCTTTGTTCTAAGGCTAATACTTGATCTATGTCATCTTGAGATTTTTGAAATTCTCCTAGCATATAAAGTACAGTTGCTCTTTTATTCCATGCCTCAGCCCAACTTTGATCAAGATTAATTACTTCAGTAAAAATATCTTTTGCTTTTGTATAGTTTTGATCTCTAACAAATTGAGAGCCCTCTTCTAATCTTGCAGTAAGTTTTTCATCTGTTGGATGTGTGCTCCATATTAGCCAAATTTTTTGCTCAATCTCAAAGGATCTGTTTGGAATATTTTTTTTTAATTCATCAAATAAAATATTGAGTTCATGATCTCTATCTGTAGCTAAAGAAAAAGTGGATATTAAAATTATCACAATAGTTGTGATAATTTTTTTATTATAGTGATATAATTTTATTTTTATCAATTTTGTTTTCAAAAAAATCTATTAAATTTTGACCTGTCTCCAAAGACATATCTTCTAGACATTCCTTTGTAAATGTAGCGGCATGCGGACTTAATAATACCTTTTTGTTTTTTAATAATGGATTATTTATACCCGGAGGTTCTTTTTCAAACACATCTATACCTGCAAATGCTATTATATTATTATCTAGCGCATAGTTTAAATCAACTTCGTTTACAATTCCACCTCTCGCTGAATTTATAATGATTGAGTTTTTTTTCATCATTTTCATTTCTTTCAAAGTAATCAAGTTTCTTGTCTCATCTGTTAATGGTGTGCTTAAAGACAAAATATCAGCCTCTTTTAGTCCATCAACGAGACTTGAAACTTTTTTACCATTCATTTGTTCGATCAATGATGACTCTACGTACGGATCATAAACTAAAACTTCCATATCAAATCCAAGACATTTTTTAATTAATTTTTTACCAATCCTACCAAAACCAACAATTAAAATTTTTTTTGCAAAAAGTTCAAAGTTTTCTTTTATATCCAGATGTATAGCTTTATGAAAATTTCCTGATCTTACTATTTCATCAAACATTCCTATACCTTTATAAATATTCAATATAGTGAACATTATGTGTTCTGCTGGCGAAGTTGATGTTGTGTTATGTGTTACTAATAAAGTAATATTTTTTTCTTTAAGCATTTTAGTATCTATACTATCGTAACCTACACCGTGGCGAGCTATAACCTTTAGCTTGTCGCACCTACTCAAGATATCTTTATCAATTCTTCCTCGTCTAATTGCAATACCATCAAATTTAGGTATTTCCTCTAATAAATTTTCATGAGAAAGATTTGTTATAAGTTCACACTCAAAATTTTTATAATTTTTTAAAAGATTCATGCCTTTTAAATTCATTGTGTCGATAATACCAATTTTATACATATTTAAATTTAACTCAGTTTTACAATAAAGATATTATAAGATCTAATTTATTAATAAATGTTTTTGTAATTAAACGACAATTATTTTAAAGTACTCATTATACTTTTTTTTAGTGTCTGACTTATTTTAATAATACCTTTTTTATTTGGGTGAATACCATCTTTTTGGTTTAAAGTTGGATTAAGAGCTATACCCTCAAGCAAAAAAGGAATTAATGGTAAATTATATTTTTTTGATAATTTCGGATAAATAGCATCAAATTCTTGTTTGTATTTACTTCCATAAGACTCAGGTGCAAGTATACCAGCTAAAATAATCTTAATATTTTTATTTTTAGCAATATTAATTATCTTCTCTAAATTTATTTCAGTTTCATCTGGCTGAATTCCTCTTAACATGTCATTTGCACCTAAACCCAAAATTATTAAATCTATACCTGGTTCTGATAAGCTCCAATCAGCTCTATTTAATCCACCTGACGATGTGCTTCCAGAGACACTTCCATTAATGACTTTAATATTTAAACCACTTTGCTTGAGATCATTTTCCAAAACTATAGATAAATGATCTTCTTTAGATAGTCCATATCCAGCCATCAAACTATCACCAAATAAAACTACCTTTTCTATTGCACTTGCGTTTATGTGCACTAGAAAGAATATCAAAATTTTAATAAATATAGTTTTATTCATGAGTGTTCTTCTTAAATTAAAAAAAATAAATCTCAAATACCAAACTGGTAAAGATAGTATCAGTGTTTTAAAGAATATTGATTTAAATATTAAGAAAAAAGAAACTGTTTCAGTAGTTGGAGAAAGTGGCTCTGGGAAAACAAGTTTGATAATGTTAATTGGGGGCCTAGAAAAGCCAACCTCGGGTAAAATAATTTTTAATGATCAAGAAATAACAGTCCTTAGTGAAGATGAGGTATCTAAGATAAGAAAGAAAAATATTGGAATAATATTTCAGTCATTTTATTTAATTCCTAATTACACAGCTATAGAAAATGTTGCTTTAACGCTTGAACTTAATAATTTTAAAAATCCAGAGAAAGAAGCAAAAATTTTATTAGATCGATTTGGTTTGAAACATCGTTTTAATAATCTACCGAGTCAATTATCAGGTGGTGAACAACAAAGAGTTGCTATCGCTAGAGCAATTGCGATGAAACCAGAACTAATCTTAGCAGATGAACCAACAGGAAACTTAGATACCGAAAATTCCATAATGATAACAAATATTTTATTTAAATATGTCAAAGAAGAAGGTTCTTCTTTAATCATGGTAACTCATGATCCTAAGCTTGCTGACAAAGCTAAAAGAAAAATAAAAATTAAAGATGGAAAAATTAAATAATACTTCGGAATTTAGTTTGATTTTTAAATACGCTTTAAAAGACTTAAGTAGAAATTATCATAAAATTTCTAGTATCATTGTTACACTCTTTATAAGTTTATTTATCTTAAGTGCTATTTTCACAATTGAAGATAGTCTTAAAAAAGAACTTAATGATAATGCCAAAGCTCTTTTGGGTGGAGATTTAGAGATTGATTACAATCGTAATCAAGGAAATTTAGATCTAGTTAACAAAGTAAAAGAATTTGCAACTGTTTCTCAAATGATTGAGTTCAGTACTATGCTTTCAACTACTGGCAGAGAAAAAAATAAATCATTATTTACTAGAATTAAAACTGTGGATGAAAAATATCCTTTATATGGAAATGTTGCGTATGAGCCAATTGGTGCTTATGAAAGAATTCAAAAAGAACCTAACACTATCCTGATCAATGAAAGTTTATCTAAAACCTTAAATATTAAAATAAATGAAAGAGTAAAAGTTCAAGATCAAAATTTTAAAGTAATTGGAATTATTAAATCAGTACCTGATGTAAGTGGATTTGTTGCATTTGGTGATTGGGCTTTAGCAGGAAAACAAACTCTAGAAATTTTAAAACTTAACGGAATTGGAAGCTTTTTAAACTATGAATACAAAGTTAAGTTTAATGAAAATGATAAGCCAGAAAAAATTGAACAACGAATTGAAGAAATCTTTGAAGACGATCAAAAAGTTAAACTTAGATATCCTGAAAATTCTGCAAGTGGAATAAAAAGAATTATTAATAATTTTTCTCAATTTTTATCCCTTGTATCTATCAGTGCAATGTTAATAGCAGGTATTGGAATAGCAAATACTCTGCTTTCTTTTATTAATCAAAACAACATGTCGATAGCTGTACGAAAAGCAGTTGGCTTTTATTCAGGCAATATTAAAACACTATATTATCTGCAGTTATTTATACTTTTATTTATCATCACTGTTGTTGCTTATGGATCGAGTTTTTTAATTGTACCAATAGCAGATAAATATTTATCTGATGGATTAGGATTGAATGTTTATCCAGTGTTTTCATTGCTAAATTTTTTAAAAATATTTTTAGTAGGATTATTGGTGCTGGTAATTTTTTCTATTCCAACTATTAGTTCTATTGATCAAGTTAAAGCATCTAATTTATTTAGAAACGTATTCCAAAACCTCCAATTTTTTTATTCTAAGAGATCAGTTGTTCTAAGCTTTGTTTTGTTATCTATCTTAATTTTGTTATTCACGATTGGATCTGAACAACCTTCTTACAGTTTGGGTTACTTTGCTGCTTTTTTTGTGTGTTTAATTGTATTTTTCTTACTTTCAAAATTAATCATTTTTTTTCTAAAAAAATTCAGATCTAGTCCAATAATTTCTTTCAAAGTTTCAATAAAAAATATTACTCAAACAAAAAGTATAACTCCTATTACAGTTATGTCTCTTGGCTTAGGGGTTACTTTGTTATTAACCTTAGCTTTAGTTGGTACAAATTTTCAAAGAGAAATTGCTAAATCTATTCCTGATATTGCGCCTGATTATTTCTTCGTAGGCATTCAAAAAGGAGAAAGAGAGAAATTTGAACAAGGAATTTTGAATATGGATCCTAATGCATCTATTGAAATTGTGCCAATGGTATCCTCTGGAATTGTAAAAATTAATGGTGTGGATCCTAAAACTTATATTAAACAAAATAATGATAGTTACTGGGTAATTGGTAGCGAACGAAGATCTTCATGGGTAGAAAATATACCTGACGATAATCCAATTTTAGAAGGTAAATGGTGGGATTTATCAAACCCAGATCAACTTCAAATATCTCTAGATGCAAAAGTTGCTAGAGATTTTAACATTAAGCTAGGTGATATTTTCACTTTAAATGTTTATGGACGTGAAATTGAAGGAGAGGTCATTAATTTTAGAGAAGTAGATTATCGTGATTTGAGCATCAATTTTGCAATGTTATTTAATCCTCAATTTGCAAAAAAAATTCCACACGAATATTTAGCTACTGCAAAATTTAATTCAAATAAATTTGATGAAACTGAAATGCTTGAAATCATGCCAAGTTTATCAATGATAAAAATTGCAGATTATTTATCTAAAGTTACAGCTGTTTTAAATAAAGTATTTATTGCAGTTACTTTAATTTCAGCGGTTACTATTGTTATAGGTTTAATCGTAATTTCGAGTGCAATTATGGTTCAAGGAAAAGTAAAAGAATATCAAAATTTAGTCTTTAAAATTTTAGGTTTTTCAAAAAAACAAATTATTTTTTCATCATTAATTGAATTCATCATTATTTTTAAATCTGTAATTTTAATTGCAATATTCTTTGCAGTGATTGGTTCAAAATTTATTATGGAAAATATTTTCGAGCTGGTATGGATGTTTGACTTTAAAGTTTTAATTTATTTAGGATTTTCAATTGGCTTTGTTACTTTAATTTTAATATTGCTAACAAACTTAAAATATCTAAATCCTAAGGTTTATCCTCTAATAAGAAATCAATAATTAGAATTTAGTAACTTTATTATCCAAAGAAATTAGATTTAATTCTACTTTCAATTTTTGAAATCTTTTTTTTATTTGTTTTTTAATTTTAGTGAAAGACTCTTTATGAATTTTTTTTTCATTTGCTGGGCTAAATTCTTTTTTGCCATTAGCAATTTTGGCGGCACCACAATCTTTATGATTAATGACAATTAATTTTTCTATTTTATGCAATTGAACAGAAGTTCCTAAATTTTCATAAAAAGTTTTATGCCATTTTTTGAATTTATTATGTGTAACTCCAATCGCTGCACCTGCAATTGTGAATGCACTAAATTTTCCTGTTAATTTTTTTTTCTTTAAATGATTATGAACTAAATGTTGAAATCTTGGATCCATACAAGATAACACCATTGCTTTAAATTTTGAATTCTTCAATTTAATTCTACTTTAAACATAGCCTCATTTCTTCTATTCATTGGAAGGGTAAATGGGCTATCATAGGTTGCTCTGATAGGTGGGCTTATAATTGATATATTTTTTTTTTGTAACTCTTTTTCTAAGATTTCTTTATGTTTAAGAAAATTTCTATCCGAAGCTCGTCCAGAATATCTCAATACTGCGTAGTATCCTCCCTCGATATTAACAATTTTAACGTCTTCCCTGCTGGGATTTGGTACATTTTCTGCATTAAATTTGGAGGGTAAATAAAACTGCATACTCATATTTCCATTTTTCTCAACTTGGGTAACTGGAGTTGTCATTTTAATTTTCTCCTGAGTATCATTTCTGCCTGAAATGTAATTAAATAATTTTCTAAAATTACTATCTATTCCAGATGTTATTGTTTCTACTGCTAATCGATCAGAATATTTTCTAATCTCATAAACTTTATTTTTAGATACTATTTCATAATTTGCTTCTTCGTAAGCCATAACTGTAGAATAAGGTAAAATAAATAAAGTACAAAATACTATAAGATAAAGATTAATAATTTTCATTGTTACATAACTTTATACTCAAAATTTTGTGTAGTTTCATTAATTTGGATTAATTTAGCGCCATTTCTTTCATGAAAGTTAGTTGCCATTTCTGTTAGTGGTGAAAGAGTTACTAATCTATTTAAATGATTAGATTTTTTTATATTTTTAAAAACTTCTTTTACAATTAATTTTCCTCCACCCTTTTTTTTGGACCAAACAGTATAAGCAATTGCTATTTGACCACCTGATTGATCTCTCATTGCTGTTTGAAGAAATGCATCTGTGCTTAATTTTTCTAACTCTTCAACACTTTTTGGAATTTCATTTGTATAAGCAAAACACATTACAGCATGAATTTCTCCTTGATATTCGACACCAAAAATCTTTCTTCCATATCCTGTTCTAAACTTGTTATCTAATTCTGGTCTAACAGGATCCTCTTCAGGATTACATTCTTTAAGTTCAACAAGCTTTGCACCTTTAACCCATCCAAAAAAATTATCAATATTTTTACTTAAAGCTTGCCTATTTTTTCTTAATCTTGCTTTAATTCTTGGTTTAAATTTTTTTTTCATTTTTATAATAATTATTATCTAACACTTATTTTAAAATTTTAATGCGTTATTAAATCATACCAGGTAATCATACAAAAGCTTTGCACTAGTAACAAAAATTAAAGCATATAAAATATTGTAAAATAATTTTTCCTCTATAATTTTAAGTAATTGATATCCAATTAATATTCCAAGTAATGCAACTGGAAACAATGTTGCAGACTGTTTAAAAGACTCAAAGTTTGTCATAGATAAAATAATATATAATGGAAGTTTAATTAAATTTACAAAAGTAAAAAAAAATATTCTTGTGCCTACATAAATTTCTTTTTTCATTCTAAGTGGAAGTAAATAAAGACTAGTAGGAGTTCCTCCCGCATGTACACAAAAACTTGTAAATCCCGCTATAACAGAGCAAGCACCACCTTTAAAAAAATTTATTTCTGATTTTTTTTCTTTGTTTTTTTTAAAAAAAAAATAATGACCAGCAAACAAGAAGCCCATAACTCCAATAATAAATTTTAGTAATTCCTCTGAAAAATATGAAAAAGTTAATGATCCAATGAATATTCCAATAGCTGCAAATGGAACCATTAATTTTAAAGTTCCTAAGTCAAATTCTTTTCTATATTTATAAACAGCAATAAAATCTGAAAATATTAATATTGGTAAAATAATTCCTAAAGCTTGGTTTAATGGCATCACTATGGTCATTAATGGTACAGAAATTAAAGTCATCGAGCCACCTAGACCTGATTTTGCAATGCCATATAAAATAATGGCAGGAACAACAGTTAAGAAAAATAAGAAGTTTATTTCCATCTATTTAATGATTTTAATAATTTCGATCCTAAAGGACTAATTGGTTCTTGAAGTATTATTTCTTTCCCAGTTTTTTCTTTTACTAATTCTAATAATTTAGTTGCTAAACCTTGTTTTCTAAAAATTGGATTAACAAAAATATATTCTACCTCGCCTTTCTCATTAAATCTAACAAAGCCAATTGTTGTATTTTCATTTTTAAAAGTAAAAACTCCGTCTGTTTCCTTTATTTCAAAATTTGAAACATCAAGACTGTTCATAAATCCTAATAATTCAAGAGCAAAAGGATTACCGCAATAGCAGCAATTATTGAGCTAACGACAATATAATTAAGCTTAATATTGAATTTTTTTTCTACAAACTCAGTAATTTTTTCCCAAAATAAAACTATTAAAAAAATAATTATAGCTGGAAGAATATATTTAATCATAATTAAGCTTTCATATTATAACCTTTTTTAAGCAGGCTAGTAACTACGCCTATACAAATAACAAGGAAAGCTATCATTAAACCTACGCTTATCCATATATTAAAGTCTGATACCCCGTAAAAAGAAAATCTTAATCCATTTATTAAATAAACAACTGGATTAAAATAAGTAACTATTTGCCAAAACTCTGGAAGCATATCTAAAGAATATAAGCTACCGCCTAAAAAAACCATTGGTGTTATCACCAAAGATGGAATAATTGACATTTGTTCAAAATTTGAACTCATCAAACCAATTAAGAAACCAAATAAAGCAAAAGTAAATGAAACTAATACTAAAAGAAATATCATCAACAATGGGTATTTAACTTCAACTTCAACAAAAAAAGTAGATGTTAAAAAAATCATTAAACCAACTATCAGTGTTTTGGTTGCCCCTGCACCAACAAAAGCAAGAACTATTTCTAGAGTTGAAATTGGTGCTGCTAAAATTTCGTAAATTGTTCCATTAAATTTAGGAAAAAAAATACCAAATGAAGTATTGCTAATTGACTGTGTTAAAAGAGTCAGCATCAATAATCCAGGTACAATGTATGATCCATAACTTATACCATCAATTTTTTGTACATAACCACCTATAACTGAGCCAAAAACAATAAAGTATAAAGAAGTTGATAAAACTGGTGATAACAAAGATTGCATCAATGTTCTTCTAAATCTATCCATTTCATGAAGATAAATTGCTTTGAATGCGTAGTAATTAAATTTCATTGTTTTCCTTAACTAAAGTAACAAATATTTTTTCTAATGTGCTTTGTTCTGTTTTTAAATCTTTTAATTTTAGTCCTGCGTCTTTTAAATCTTGAAGCAAATTTGTGATCCCTGTTTGTTTTACTTGAACATTATATGTGTAATCTATCGACAGATTATCTTTTCCAATTTCAAGATTATATTTTTCTAAACTGTTAGGTATTTGAAAAATTTCTTCTTGTAAGTCTACTGTAAGTTTTTTATGACCCATTTTTTTCAATAATTCTTTAGTTTCGTCTACTACAATAATTTCACCTTGATTTATAACACCTACACGATCAGCAATCGCTTCAGCTTCCTCTATATAATGCGTAGTTAAAATAATTGTTACACCAGTTTTTCTCAAATCTTCAACTATCTTCCACATATCTTTTCTAAGCTCAACATCTACGCCAGCGGTAGGTTCGTCTAAAAATAAAATAGATGGTTCATGAGATAAAGCTTTTGCAATTAATACTCTTCTTTTCATTCCACCAGATAATTGCCTAAGGCTTAAATCTTTTTTATCCCATAAACTTAAATCTTTTAAAATCCTTTCTATATATTCTGGATTAGGTTTTTTGCCATAAAGACCTCTTGAATATGAAACATTATTGAACACACTCTCAAATTGTTCTAATGTTAACTCTTGTGGAACTAATCCAATTTTAGATCTAGTGGATCTATAATCTCTAATTATATCAAGGTTATCAACAGTTACCTTGCCTGAGGAAAGTCTAACTATTCCGCAAATAATGCTTATAAGCGTGGTTTTTCCAGCACCATTTGGTCCAAGCATTGCAAAAATTTCACCTTTTTTGATATTTAGATTTATATTTTTTAATGCCTCAAAACCATTATCAAATACTTTTGATAAATTATTTATACTTATTTGATCATTTGACATGAGTTAGGGATATATAGAGACAATTTATGTTATTACAATGAATTAAAATTTGTTTAAGTATGTTTATGTATGAAAAAATTTTTGATATTTATCTGTTTTGCATTAGCATTTAGCACCAAGTCAATTGGTAAGGAAACTACCTATAGCAAAGAGTTATTCGATAAAGCTCTATCAGAAGGAAAAGTTGTTGTGGTAAGTTCTTGGATTAAATATTGCTCATCGTGTGCGGGTCAAATGAAAGTGTTAAAAAAAGCAAAAAAAGATTTTGATAATATGGAATACTTTGCTTTTGATGTAACAAATAAAGAAATTGCCCAATTTTTTAATGTTCAATATCAAACTACACTTTTAATTTTTAAAGATAATAAAGAAGTTTATAGAAGTATTGGTGAAACTACCAAAGAACTTATTTATGATGCTTTAAAATCCTCTATCTAAATTTAATTTTTAAAATTATTATAGGCAAAAATGTTGCAGTTAAAAAAGATAAAAATAATAAAGATTGAGATATAAAAGGTGAAAACAAGTCTTTAGACAAAAATACTCCCACTAACAAACTTTTAGAAAAATCTGGAAATGGAAACATTAAAAATCCGGCAACTAGACCAATTATAATTGAAACATAAGCAGTTTTTTCATCCACTTTATTATAGAAACTATAAAAAACAGTCACTACAAACGCACAACAAAATAAATCTGCAAGAAGGAATAAATATAAAATATCAAATCCTTTAGAAGCAACTCCAAAAGCAATTACGGACAAGGTTAAAATAAAATACTTAGATATTTTAAAGTAATCTGTTTTTTTTTCTAAGTTAAAAGTTGCTTTGCCATCAACTACAAATAAACTGGAAATAGCATTAACTAAAGTATCAACAGTAGAAATTGTTAATGCAAGACCAAGGATAATGATCAATAAGGATAAAATCTCTGTTTGATCTTTTAATAATAAACTAAAAAATCCTAAATCAGGTCTAATAGATGGATCCATTGAAAATGAAACCATTCCAATAAAACCCATTAAAAAAACTATTGGAATAATAATATAGAAAGAAATTATTAAACCAGTTTTTAATGTTTGATAATCTTTTGCTGCATATACTCTTTGCCAATTTCCTTGATGAAATAAATTTGTTGCTGCAACTGCAATAAAGAAAGTTAATCCAGCAGTATATCCTGGGATATACTTTGAACTTAATAGTTGCGGATTCTTTTCATTAATTAAAGAAAAAGAAAAATTATCTCCTGAAGATGAACTAATAATTGAAATCAGAGTAAATAATAAAACACCAATTACAATCATTTGAATATTATCTGTAAATATTGACGCTCTTAATCCACCATAAAGAGTATAGCTTAAGGTAGCTACCAAGACTATTAATGCTGTAATCCATAACTCAGTCCCGGATATATAATTAATTAATACAGCAACTGCCGTTACTTCTGCACAAAGAAAAATGAACATATAAAAGATTGTCATTAACAAAATTAACTTAAATAGACTTTTGCCAAATTTCTTTCTCATAAACTCAACTAAAGAAGATCCTTTTGGAAACTCATTTCTAATTTTTTTTCCAAAATAAATTAAGAAAATCATTGGAAAAGCTGTACCTAATGCATAACCAATAACAGCACCTACCCCGCCCCACGTTGCGGCCGCAACTGGTCCAAATAAAATCCAAGCACCCAAAGCTGATGCTACAAGACTAGTGGTTAGTGAAAATAAACCAATGTTTCTGTTTGCAGTTAAATAATTATTAATTCCTGGAAATTTTTTAGAATGAAGAATTCCTAAAAAAGCAAATATTAAACTAATTGCGATTACTAATATTAATGATGTTGATTGAGTTAAAAAATATGTTTTATCCATTTTATCCCTTTCTGAATTACCGGACAGGTTCTTAGGGTATGATCTCAGTCTGTTAAGACACCCCTTTAAATAATCTTTACATTATATTAATCGATATAGCTAGTGGTTTAAGTTTTATTTCTGAAATTATTTTTGACTTTTATGATTCATTATTTCAATCATGCATTGAGTTGCGTACTCTCTCCACTCAGATGATGTTTTACTCTTTAAGCTATTCAGATGATTTCTATTACTTTGTATATCCTCTTTATGCTTTAATTTGTCTGCTCCATTAAGTTTTTTCTCCATTTCAGACAAGTTTGTTTCCATTGCTTTTATCCATTCCTTTGCAAGCTCAACACATTTTTGATCATCTTTTTCATCACAAATTTGTTTAAAAAAATTAAAAATAACATCATCAGTATCTACTGAAGTATTCATTAATTATTGTTTACAGGTACCAATAGACTCTGGACCACAAGTTTGACCATTAGTCCACGTTGCTCCAGTTAAATTAGCTCCATCAAAATTGGCATTGATGATGTTAGAAGAAGTAAAGTTAGCTTCCATCAAATTAGAGTTTTGAAAATTAGCTTCGATTAAGGTTGCTCCCATAAAATCAACTCTAGTTAAGTTAGCTCCAGTAAAATTAGTTTTTTCAAAATTTGCGCCGATAGAAACAGATTCATAGAGATTGGCTCTTACAAAAGTAGATTCTGGAAAAGTTCCAAAAGATAGATTAGAAGTCATCATAATACTTTTATCAAAGTTCACTTGAATAAAACTTGCAAAAGAAAGATTTGAATTTGGAAGATAACTTCCTTGCAAATCTTGAGAGTCTGAAAATCTACAATTAGAATAATCAACACCTTCTGTTAAAGGATCATCACATGCAGCATTTGAATTCGTGAAAAATAATAAACTAAATAGAGCAAGTATGATTATTTTTTTCATAACCAAAGTTAGCAAAAAAAATATGTCAAAACAATGGTGGTGATGCTGATACTATTTGATCTTCTAAATCGATTTTAGCTAGTCTTTAAATAAATTTTCTATTTGTGCTTCAGCTTCTTTAATTGATTTCTCATAGTCTAGTGCCATTTGATCAGCACTGATTATGTCCATTTTTTTTATTCCAAAAAAGTTAAGAATAAATTTTAGCCAAGGAGTTAGAAAATCCTCAGAGCTATTTAATTTTGTTCCTCCAGAAGTAATAACTAAATAAGCGCGTTTATTTTTTAATAACCCCTCTCTTCTACCATTGGGTTTAAATCTAAAGGTTTCACCTATACGAGCAGCTAAATCAGACCAAGCTTTCAGTGTTGCTGGAGGACCATAATTATAAATAGGTGCTGAAATAATTATGATATCACTATCTTTCAATTCTTTTACAAGCTTGTCAGAAAGTTCAAACATTTTTTTGTGTTCTTCTGTTTGATCTTTTTCATCAATATTCATTCCAGATTCTGTAAGCCCACTTACAAAAAGCATCTCATCATCTAAATCTCTATAAATTACTTCATCTTCTGGTTTTTTGATTTTATCTAAAAGTTTTTTTGCTAAAGCTCTTGAGGTAGAACCTTTTTTTCTAGCACTGGAGTCTATTTGATAAATCTTCATTAATACTTTTTATCCGAATTTTTGCATAAATGGAAAGATTTCAATTATATAAAATCCTATTGCTTGCAATTTATTGGTTAAAATTAAAATACCTGTAACTAAAAGAGTTATTCCACCAATTTTTGAAATTAAATTTATGTTTTTCTTAAAATTCTTAGAAAATAACAAGAACCTTTGAATTAAGTATCCAGACAAAACAAAAGGGATAGCAAGACCTAAAGAATAAGAAATTAACAAAATTACAGCTCTTGTTAAAGTTTCTTCAATAGATGCTAAAGCTAAAATTGAGCCTAAAATTGGACCAATACATGGTGTCCAACCAAAACCAAATGCAACACCAATTACATATGGAAAAAGAATATTTCTTGATTCTTTTGCATCAAATCTTTTTTCAAAATTTAAATATGGAATATTGATAACTCCAATTAATTGAAGAGAAAAAATTATGATAACTATTCCGGCTGAAATTCTTAACACTTCTGAATTTTGTAATAGTGCCTGTCCTAGAAATGATGCTGACGCTCCTAAAATAACAAATACAGTTGAGAACCCTAAACAAAATAAAATTAATGGAAAAAAATTAATTTTTTTTTGATTTAAAATTTCTTGCAAAGATTGACCAGAAATATAAGAAATATATCCAGGTATCAAAGGTAGAACACAAGGAGACAAAAAACTTATAAGTCCTGCTCCAAAAGCAATTAAGTATTCAAACATTTATCCAGTATTTTTCATTGCTGCAGAAATGCCTGCGATCGATGTCATTAAAGCATCTTCAAGAAATTTTTTATCTAAATTTTTATATTTTTTATTTGTTGATTTATTCATTACATTTGCCTGCAGTATATTTAACATCTCTGTATAGTTGTTTCTTATAAATAATGCTTTTCTAAACTCTTTCCTCTCTTTTACCACTTCTTTAGGAGTAATTTTATTGTACAATTTGACCAGTGCCTTAAATTGAAATCTTAATTTTTTACCGATTCTTTTTAGTGATGCATCAGCTAAATTATTTTCATAAATAACTGATATTTCTGGATCCACCTTGGAAATTACCATATCTAAAATATCCATCTTTGATACAAAGTATGGCCAATTTCTTTCCATGTCAGTCATTGTTCTTTTAAACTTTTTAATTGATCCGTACCTCAATGCTTCAGTTGTACCAAGCCAAGCTGGTAACATTAATCTAATTTGTGTCCAAGCAAATACCCAGGGGATAGCTCTTAAACTTTGAATATTATCAACATTCTTTCTTTTGGTTGGTCTTGATCCAATTGCAAGTTTTCCTAGGGATTTATGTGGCGTGACTGTTTTGAAGTAACGAATAAAATCCTCACTTTGATTTAGATATTTTCTATATGAAGATGTAGAAATTTCTGACATTTTTTGAATTAATTCACGCCAGTTATTTTTTGATCTTGGTGGAGGATTTAAAGAAGCATCCATTACAGAACCGATATAGCTACAAAGGTTATATTCAGCTAAAGGTTTGTATCCATACTTTTGTTGAATCACCTCCCCTTGATCAGTAATTCTTATTTTGCCATTAACTGTTCCTGAAGGTTGTGATTTTAAAGTAGCCTGAATAGGTCCACCTCCTCTTCCTGGAGATCCTCCTCTACCATGAAAGAAAACAAGTTCTATTTTATATTTTTTAGCTAAATTTCTAAGTTCCTCTTGAAGTTTATATTGATGCCAACTCGCAGATAATTTTCCTGCATCTTTACTGGAATCAGAGTATCCAATCATTACTTCCTGCTTTGAATTAATCATTTTTCTATACCACGAAAGTTTGAATAAATTTATCATTACCCCATTAGCATTTTTTAAATCATCCAAAGTTTCAAAAAGTGGCACAACTCTTAATAAATTTTTGTTTTGTGCCTGCATTTGTAAAAAATAAACAGATAAAATGTCAGATGCTTTTGATGTCATTGATATTACATATGCACCTAGGCACTCAATTGGTGTTTTCGCTATCTGTTTGAAAGTATTCCAAACTTCTTTATTTTCTTTATTTTTTATTTTTATTTTATCTACAAAAAATTTTTTTTCTTTTATGTATTTATTTAATAATTTTACTTTTTCTATTTCAGTTAAAGAATAATATTTTATATTTTTTTTCTTTTTAAAAATTTCATTTAAAAGTTTTTCATGTCTATCTGCCTCTTGTCTTATATCTAATCTTGCTAAATTAATTCCAAAGCACCTGACTCTTCTCATTAAATCTAATAGGTCTGCGTTTGCAATATATTCTCCTCGGTTTGCTTTTAATGATTTTCTTACTTCTCTTAATGGAAGAGTTATTTCATTTTTATTTCGAATTAATTTTTTTTCATCTAAATCTACATCGTTATTTAAATGATTTTCAATTAATTGATGGGTTAGTCTTACCTTATCTCTAATCGGTCTCAAATAAACTCTATAAGGTTCATAGCTATTTCCTGTTGCTCTTTTAATTTTTGTAGAGCATTCTTCCATTGATAAATCTTGTATCAATTTAGTTAGTTCTTTCTCATATAATTTTGCAGCTTGCCATCTAGAAAATAAAATTACCTTCTTTGTAACCTCAGCTGTTACATTAGGATTTCCATCTCTATCTCCACCCATCCATGATCCAAATTGAATTGGATTAAAATCACGCGGTAAATCTTTCTTTAAATTTTTTCTGAATATGTCGTTAAGTCTTTTATAAACTTTAGGAATGGTGTCCCATAGACTATCCTCGATAACAGCTAAACCCCACCTCGCTTCATCTAATGGAGATGGTTTGGTCCTTTTAAGTTCATCTGTTTTCCATATTATTGCAATTTCCGAGTACAGCTTTCTATCTAATTCTATAATCTTAGATGGATATTTTTTATAAAGATGTCTTTGCTCCATAATTTCAATTAAATTGGCATATTTTTGAATTAAAGTTCTTCTTTTTACTTCAGTAGGATGAGCGGTAAGTACAATGCCTATATCAAGTTTTGTGGCTTGTTCGTAAATTTTTTTATCTGAAATTTTTTTATTTTTAAACAAACTTTCTATTATATCTTCAATGAAAAGATTTTGATTTTTACTTTTAAAATATGGATTTTCAAATTCATTTAACTTTCTAGATGCATCTAATGATTCAGCTAAATTCATTAAATTTAAAATATGTGAAAATGCTCTTGTTAATTTAAACGTATTTTTAGGAGAAAGTTTTTTTACTTCTTTCGAAATTTTTGAAAAAATTTTACTTTTATTTTTATCTGATAAAGTATTTTTTGATAATAATCTAAATTTTTCAACAATTTTAAAAAAGGTTGAACCTTCTTGATCTTTAATCACTCTTCCAAGAAAAGTTCCTAATAATCTAATATCTTCTCTTAAAAGCTTTGTTGGTATTCGCTCATAGTAAAGATCTCTTTTCTTCATTACTTATAATAAATTTTTTTTGTAAAACTCCTCTTGCATTTGTTTTTACACTAAAAAAGAATCCTGAATATCTAAATTTTCGCAGATCTGCTTTGCTCATACCTTTTGTTGCTGTTGAAACGTAAAGTTCTTTTGTATTTTTACCTCCAAATGCACAATTAGTTATATTTTTTGCTGGAAAATAAATTCTGTGAATTAATTTTGCTTTTTGATTAAAAACAGAAATACAAGCACCATGGAAATGAGCTACCCATAAATTTTTATTTTTATCTAAGGTCATTCCATCAGGCGATCCCTCTTCGGGAGATAATTTTTTAAATATTTTTTTGCTAACTATTTTATTATTTTTGTTTATTTTAATTTTATAGATTGTTTTTTTTGGGCTATCTGTGTGATAAAAATTATATTGATCAATAAATGCTGGTCCATTTGTAATTCTGTAATTTTTATCTACTTTTGTTAACTTTAAATTTTTATCTAATTTATATAAAGAGCCTTTTTCAATTTTTCTCTCTAGATTATCCATGGTACCAAACCAAAGATTTCCAGCAGGATCTGTTTTTCCATCGTTAATTCTGTTTAATTTTAAATTTGGTTCTATCTTGATTGATTTTAAAATTTTTTTTGATTTTAAATTTTGTATTCTTAATTCTCCTTGAAGACCTAATATAAAAAAATAACCTTTTACATGTGCTAGAAAACCTATTTCTTTATTAACATTGTAAACATTCTTTTTTTTAGTCAAAGTGTTAAATGAATAAATTTTTCTTTTTTTTATATCTGTAAAATATATTGAGTTATGTTCTTTAACCCACAATGTTCCCTCACCCAGAGTACATCTTAATTTCCAAAGAACTTTAGGGTTAAGTGTTTTAATTTTAAGCATTATAAATTATTTGGTGATGAAATTTTAAATATTATATAATTATTTAAATTTTAAAGCACATATTTTAAAATTATATAGAAACAACTTTGGAGTTTTGTTCTCCCAAGTTTTCAATTGTCAATTTCATGGTATCACCAGCTTTTAAGAACTGCTGAGGTTTCATTCCCATGCCAACTCCTGGGGGTGTTCCAGTTGTAATAATATCACCTGCTTGAAGAGACATATATTTACTCAAATAAGAGACAATAACATCGACGTTAAATATCATTGTACTTGTATTACCTGTTTGCATTCTTTTTCCATTAACATCTAAACTCATCTTTAAATTGTTAACGTCTGCAATTTCATCTTTAGTAACAAAGTAAGGACCGATTGGTCCATAAGTGTCGTGGGATTTTCCTTTAACCCATTGACCCATTTTTTCAATTTGCCATTCTCTTTCACTTACATCATTAACCAAACAATAACCTAATATATGATCTTGAGCTTGGCTTTCAGAAATATGTTTAGTTTCTTTTCCTATAATAATCCCAAGTTCAACTTCCCAGTCTAATTTTTTAGATCCAGAAACTATTTCAACGTCATCATTAGGTCCAACTATACAACTAGTAGCTTTCATAAAAACTATTGGTTCAGAAGGAACATCAGCTCCAGTTTCAGCAGCATGATCAGAATAATTTAATCCAATTGCAACAAATTTACCTGGCTTAGTAATACAAGATCCTATTCGATCGCTTGCAGATAATTCTGGTAAAGAAGATAAATCAGCACTTTGTAATTTAGAAATAGTCTCAAAATTTAAATGATCAGGATTTAAATCTTTAACATGAGAACTAATATCTCTAATTTTACTATCTTTATCTAAAACAGCTGGCTTTTCGCTTCCTTTTTGTCCTACTCTTAATAACTTCATATTTATCCTTTTGTTGTTAATTATATTGAAATTCCGCCATCAACATGAATTGTACTTCCTGTTGTAAATGTTGCATCGTCGCTAGCTAAATATACAGCCACAGCTGCTATTTCTTCTGCAGTTCCTAATCTTCCCATAGGTTGTCTTGCTATAAAATCTTTTTTTGCTTGAACAGGATCTGGACTTTGATTTACCCTATCTTGCCAAGAAGGTGAATAAACTGTACCTGGCGCAATTGAATTACATCTAATATTTTGTTTAACGAAATCTGCTGCAATCGCCTTTGTTAAACCAATCACTGCACCCTTTGTTGTTCCGTAAACAAATCTATTTGGAAAACCTTTAAAACTAGATGCACATGAAGATATATTAATAATACACCCACCATTTTGTTTGATCATTAAAGGTAAAATAGCTTTACACATAAAGTACATCGACTTGACATTTACATTAGAAGAAAAATCCCAATCTTTTTCATCACATTCTAATATTGTTCCGTGATGGACAAATCCAACAGCATTAAACAAAACATCAACTTTATCTAAAGTTTTAGTGAATTCTATAATTGCATTGTTATCTGTTGAATCTAAATTTTGCACTTTTATCTCAGGATACTCTTTATTTAAATCAGTTAAAGTTTTATCATTTAAATCTGTTGCAGTGACATGAGCACCTTCTTTATGAAATGCAATCGCAGTAGCTTTGCCAATACCCTGGCCAGCTGCTGTTACCAAAATTTTTTTTCCCTCAAGTCTTTTAATCATTTTTCTTTAATGAGAATGTCTTGGCATTCCTTTTGTGTTAATTATATCTAAATATATAGTTTCTGTTTCTAAGCATCCACCAGTTTCTAGTTGACCGACCATTTTTCTTGAAATTTCTTGCCAGGGAGTTTGGTTTTGCAAAATTGGTAATTTAACATTTTGTCTTCTTTTTTTAAACTCATCTTCAGAAATTAATAAGTCAATTCTACCTTTATTTAGATCAATTTTAATTTTATCTCCAGTTTTAAGGATAATTAAATCACCACCTACGGCGGATTCTGGAGAAACGTTTAAAATAGATGGGTTTTCTGAGGTACCACTTTGTCTACCGTCCCCTAAAGTTGGTAAAGTATTTATTCCTTTTTTTAACAGTCTGTCTGGAGGCTGCATATTTACAACTTCTGCTGATCCAGGATAGCCAACAGTTCCACATCCTCTTATTATTAAAATTGAGTTCTCATCAATTTCTAAACTTTCATCATTAATTCTTTGGTGATAATCTTCAGGACCTTCAAAAACAACTGCTTTAGCTTCGAAAACATTTAAACTATCTTTGTTTGATAAATATCTTTTTTTAAACTCTGAGCTTATTACAGATTTTTTCATAACTGCTGAATTAAAAAAATTACTTCTCATTATTATAAAACCTGCATTTTCTACTAAAGGATTTTTATAAGATTTAATTATTTCTCTATCAGTATTTATTTCAAAATTTAAATTTTCTTCAATTGATTTTCCTGTAACTGTTAAAGCTTTAGAATTAAATTTTTTATTTTTTATTAACTCTTTAATAACTGCAGGGATTCCTCCAGCTTTATAAAAACCTTCCATTAAATGTTCACCAGCTGGCTGACAATTTGCTAATAAAGGAATGTCGTTTCCAAGTTTTTCCCATTTTTCTAACCCAAAATCTATACCCATGTTTCTAGCTATCGCTGTCAGGTGAGGAGGACAGTTACTTGATGCACCAATTGCACTAGCTACATATACAGCATTTTCAAATGCTTCCTCTGTCATAATTTTTGATGGAGTTAAATTTTCAAATACCATTTCGACAATTCTTGCCCCAGTTTTATATGATACTTCTGTTCTTTCTTTATATGGTGCAGGTATTATTGCACTACCAGGAAGTGACATTCCTAATGCCTCAGCAATCGAATTCATTGATGATGCAGTTCCCATTGTATTACAATGTCCTATGCTAGGTGCTGAAGCAGCAGCCATATCCATAAATTCATCATAATTAATAACGCCCTTTGCATGTAATTTTCTCGCTTCCCAAATAATTGTTCCTGATCCAGCTTTTTTTCCTTTATAATTTCCATCTAACATTGGCCCACCAGACAAAACGATTGATGGAATATTTACAGTAGCTGCAGCCATAAGTGCTGCGGGTGTTGTTTTATCACATCCAGTTGTCAAAATAACTCCATCAATTGGATATCCAAAGAGAACTTCTACCAATGAAAGGTAGGAAAGATTTCTATCAAGTGCAGCTGTAGGTCTTTTTCCAGTTTCTTGAATAGGATGAGTTGGAAACTCCATCGGAATTCCTCCTGCTTTTCTGATTCCATCTTTTATAGTTTTGCTTAAAGATTGAAAATGCCTATTGCACGGGGATAGATCGCTACCAGATTGAGCAATACCAATAATTGGTTTTCCTGATTGAAGGTCTTCCCTTTTTAGTCCATAATTCAAATATCTTTCAAGATATAGGGCTGTTAATCCAGGATTTTTTGGATTATCAAACCATTCTTTGCTTCTTAATTTAATTTTTCCCATTTTTATTCTTAAGTTATTCCGCCATCAACAATAAAGCTTTGTTTTGTACATCCAGATGATTGATCTGATGCTAAAAACATTACCATTTGAGCAACATCATTAGGTTTTAATTGTCTTTTTAAAGCCTGACTGTCTAAAATAAGCTTTTTGTACTTTGGTGTTAACCAATGTTTTATTTGTCTTTCAGTAGCAATAGATCCAGGGACTACTGAATTGGTTCTGATATTATATTTTCCATATTCTTGTGCAAAAGATCTAGTTAGACCTACTACTGCAGATTTTGCAGTTTCATAAACAACTTTATCACCTTCACCTAGCATCCACGAAACTGAACTTAAATTTACAATCGAGCCAGCTTTCATTTTTTTCATAGATTTAACCACAGCTTTAGCTGCAAAAAAATAATGTTTTAAGTTTATTGCCATTCTATTTTCCCAATATTTTTCATCCACCTGATCTGTTGTGTGTCTATCATCATTGGCGGCATTATTAATTAAAGCATGTATAGGACCTTTTTTTGCAATAATATTTTTGATTGTTTTTTCTAATTTATTGATGTCTAACAAATTACATTCAATGAATGTCGGTGTTCTAAATTTATTTTTCTTAATCTTGTTTAAAAGTTTTTTTGTTTCTTTTAGATCAATATCTACAAAATAAACTTCACTTCCTTGCTCACAAAAATGCTCAACGATTGATGCCCCAATTCCTGAACCTCCTCCAGTTATAAATATTCTTTTATTTTTTAAATCTGAATATTTTACTTTCATATTATATTCTCTCCTCTGTTTGAGCGTCAAATAAAGATGCTTGTGTTAAATCAAAGTATAATTTCGTCTCCTTCCCAAGATCTATTTTATTTGTAGAAGGAAATTTAGCTAACAATTCTTGATTTGCATAATCAAAAGTCATTATTTGCTCATGACCTATGTACTCACTAAGATCTGCTCTTAAATTAATTTCAAAATCAGTTTCATTAAATTTTTTAAAGAAAATATGTTCTGGTCTAATACCAAAGAAAACTTCTTTATTATTTAAATTTGATTTATCTTTAAAATCATAATCTTTTATTGGAATTTCTAAATTTGATCCACTCACTGTAAATAATAAGTCTCCTGAATTTTCTTTTAAGACTCCCTTAATAAGATTCATTGATGGAGATCCAATAAAGTCTGCAACAAAAGTATTGCTTGGCTTATTATAAATTTTTTCTGGAGTATCATTTTGTTGAATTACTCCATGATTCATAATTGCAATATTAGTACCCAAACTCATTGCCTCGGTTTGATCATGAGTCACATAAACAACTGTTGTTTTTAACTGTTGATGAAGTTTTTTTATTTCTCTCCTCATTTCAACCCTTAGCTTTGCATCCAAGTTAGATAAAGGTTCGTCAAACAAAAATATTCTTGGCTCCCTTACGAGAGCTCTACCAATTGCAACACGTTGTCTTTGACCTCCAGATAATTGAGAAGGTTTTCTCTCTAAAAGTTGATTTACTTGTAGAAATTTTGAAACTTTTTCTAACTGTTCTTCTATTTTTTCTTTGGATGTTTTTGCCTGTTTAAGACCAAAAATCATATTTTCCCTAACATTCATTGATGGATATAGAGCGTAAGATTGAAAAACCATAGCAATATTACGGTCTTTTGGCTCTACTTTACTTACATTATAATCGTCAATGAAAACATTTCCTTCATTTATTGTTTCTAGACCTGCAATTATATTTAACAATGTCGATTTTCCACATCCAGATGGTCCTAAAAGAACTAGAAAATTTCCCTCATCAATTTCTAAATTAATTTTTCTTAAAACTTCAGTTGTTCCAAAATTTTTTGATAACTCCTCAATTCTTAAAGTTTTCATTTTTATCCTTTCACTGCTCCTGAAGTTAATCCTCTTATAAAGTATTTTCCCGCTAATACATAAACAATAAGTGTTGGTATGCCCGCTATAATAGCTGATGCCATATCCACGTTATACTCTTTAACGCTCGTGCTAGACAAAACCATATTATTTAATGCAACTTGAATTGGTGCTGCCTCTCCAAATGAAAAAGTAGAGCCAAATAGAAAATCATTCCAAATCTGAGTAAATTGCCATATTACAGTTACGACAATAATGGGTGCTGATATTGGTAGTAAGATTTTAAAAAATATTTTAAAAAAACCTGCTCCATCTATCCTGGCTGCTTTGACTAACTCTGTAGGTATAGAAACATAAAAATTTCTAAAAAAAAGAGTTGTAAAAGGAATCCCGTAAACTGTATGAACTAATACAAGGCCAATTACAGAATTTGAAATTCCTAATACTCCAAGGGTTCTAGCCATAGGTAACAAAATTGCTTGGTACGGAATAAAACAACCAAACAATAAAAAAAGAAAAACCCACTTATCTCCCCTAAATCTCCATTTTGTCAAAACATACCCTGCCATAGCTCCAATAAAAGTTGAAAAGAATACAGCAGGAACAACCATTTTTATTGAATTCCAAAAATAAGGTTTAAGAAAAGTATCTCCGGCTCCATAACCTCTACCTCCCCACGCTACAGCCCATGAATCAAAATTTATTGCACTTGGCCATGTTAATAATGTTCCTTGACGAATTTCCTCCATTGTCTTTAATGACGTTACAATCATCACATATAATGGAAAGATAAAATAAGAGGCAAAAAGAATTAAAATAAAATATAAAAACCATCTCAAAAATATATTTGTATATTTAGATTTCTGTTCAAGCTGTTTATAGGTTGATTGTAAACTATCTTGCATTTTCTCTCCTTAACTCAGAATACAAATATGGAATTATAACTGCTGCTACAGCCATAAACATCATCATTGCACTCGCAGCAGATAATCCAACTTGACTCTTATGGAATGCGGTTTGTGTCATGTATAATGCTGGCATAGTTGTTGATATTCCTGGACCACCTTGAGTTAAAGCAACAATTAAATCATAACTTTTTATGGAAATATGAACTAGAATCACAAAACTAGTGAAAAATACTGGCCTCATCATTGGAAGTAAAATTTTCCAATAGACCATAAATAAACTAGCACCATCAATTTTTGCTGCTTTAACAATTTCATCCTCAACAGATCTTAGTCCTGCCAAAAATAGTGCCATTACAAAGCCTGCAGATTGCCAAACACCTGCAATTACTATTGTATAAATTGCCATTTCTCTATTAACCAGCCAATCAAATGTAAAGTTTTCAAAACCCCAATCTACCACTAATTTTTGAATTCCTAATGTTGGATTTAATATCCATTTCCAAGCAGTTCCAGTAACAATAAATGAAAGTGCCATTGGGTATAGGTAAATCGTTCTCAGTAAACCCTCAGCTCTGATTTTTTGGTCTAGGAATATGGCAAGAAGTATACCAATCACAATACAGAATATTAAAAACAATGCAGTAAATATCAGAAGGTTATCTACTGAAATAAGCCATTTTCTCGATGCCCATAATTTTGAATACTGCCCAAAACCCCATAATTCATATTTAGGAAGTATTTTTGAATTAGTAAATGATATGTATAAAGTCCAAAGTACAAATCCATAAACAAACCAACCAATTAAACCTACAGCTGGAGCCATTACAATTTTAGGCAAATTTTTTTCTAACCACTTGAACATTATAAATATTTTTATTTAGATTTAAAAAAAAGGCCACTTTATAAAAAGTGGCCTTTTAATTTTAATGAACTACATATTTGCTAAAACTGAGTCAGCTAAAGCATTAGCAGCATCTACTGAAGACATGTCAGAATTGAAGTGTTCTGTAATAATATCTTGTAGTGCAGCTTTCATAGTATTTCCTTGAGCCATACCATGAGCAAAACTTGGAACTAATCCACCACTAGCACCTGCTGTTTTAATATCAGAGTTAGAAGTTTTTGCGCATTTATCAAACTCATCCATCGGAACATCTAGTCTAGCTGGGATTGAACCTTTGTATAGATTAAATACTTTTTGGAAGTTTTTACCCATCATTAGTTTCGCTAATAGTTTTTGACCTTCTTGTTTTTCTGGATCGCTAGTTTTGTAGAATATGAAGCTATCTACATTGTATAAGTATCCATTATTTGAAGGGGTAGGAGAACAGTAGTAATCTACACCTGGAACTTTTCCAGCAGCTGTAAATTCACCTTTTGCCCAGTCACCCATAATTTGGAAACCAGCTTTTCCTTCAATAACCATACCAGTAGCAACGTTCCAGTCTCTTCCTGGGCTACCTTCATCAGTAAACCCTTGTAGTTTTCTCATTTGATCAAAAACTTTAACTGTAGTTTCACTTCTTAAACAGCTTTCTTTAAGATCTACATAACAATTTTTGTAATAGTTATTTCCTCCAATACCCATAGCAACTGCTTCAAATACTGTAGCATCTTGCCAAGCTTGACCACCATGTGCAAACGGAATTATTCCAGCAGCTTGTAATTTTTCAGCAGCAGCATTTAACTCATCCCAAGTAGTTGGAACTGAAATACCGTTTGCATCAAATACAGCTTTGTTTGCCCACATCCAGTCAATTCTGTGAATGTTTACTGGAGCAGCACAATAAGGTCCACTGTTATTTTCACATTTATGTACAGCAGCAATCATTGGATCTAAAAGTTTATCCCAACCTTCAGATTGAGCTATTGCATCAATATTGTATGGAGCTACAACACCTTCTTGGTCATACTCTTGAATTGTAGGTCCTTTAATTTGAGATGCAGATGGAGGATCTCCAGCAACGATTCTTGCTTTTAATGCAACGTTAGCAGCGTCTCCACCACCACCTGTTACAGGCATGTCCATCCATTCACCACCGTTTGCAGCGAAATCATCTTTTAAAACTTTAAGTGCAGCAGCTTCACCACCAGACGTCCACCAGTGCAATACCTCTATCTTAGGTCCTGCAATTGATGAAGTAGATGTGAACGCTAATGTAATTAAAGCGATCATTAGTTTTTTCATATCTTCTCTTCCTCTTTTTATTTAGTTAACTATTTTTTTAAAAACGAAACTATAAGTAGAATAAATCCCAATTGATAACTAAAAAAACATTATACTACTAAAAGTTGTAATGGATTTTTTTCCTTATTTATCAATATTTTTTTAAATAAAAAAAAAATTTATTTTTTTTGTTTCTACTTGAAGTTGAAGTTCTAATATGTCGCGCTTCTACCTAATCTAGCAGCGCCTCTAACTCCACTAGCGTCTCCGTATCTGGGTTTTAAAAAAACACCCTCATACTCTCTTCCAATAACAAATTTTCTAACCAATGAATCTATTTCATGCAAAAAATCAATTTCGTTTGAAACTCCTCCTCCAAATATAAAAGCATCAGGATCTAAAATATTTATAATACTCGAAAGAGACATTGCTAAATTTACTTTAAAATCATCAATAAATCTTTCAGCATCTAAATCATGTTTTCTATTTAATTCAAAAATTTCATTTGTTTTTAAATTTTTTCCATAAAGTTTCTTAAATCTTTTTGCTAAACTTAATCCAGATAAAAAACTTTCAATTTCTGCTTCTCTAGCATTGCTTGAGTCAAAATTTTCTTTCTTAGCTGCAAAATATGGAATTTGGTTATGTCCCCATTCCCCTGCTACTCCATTTGAGCCTGTAATAATTTTTTTATCTATTACCAAACCACCACCAACTCCTGAGCCTAATATAATTCCGTAAACAATTTTATAATGTGTACCAGCTCCATCTATTGCTTCAGATAAAGCAAAACAATTTGCATCATTTTCACAAAACACTTCTTTTCCAAGAGCTTTACGTAGATCACTTTGAAATGGTTTTTTTTCTAACCAAGTTATATTTGGAGCATTTTTTACTAATCCAGTTTGAGGAGAATGAACTCCAGGATGACAAACACCAATCGGCAGTTCTTGTTTAAACTCTTGTTCTAATTTTCTATGGATATCTCTTATCGCAGTTACAATTTGAGTGTACTCCTTTGGACACGATATTCTTGATCTATGTTTTTCGTTCCCATTCTCTTCAAGTACAACACTCTCAATTTTTGTTGCACCCACATCAATACCTACTTGCATAACTAATATGTAGCTCTTCCACCACTTAAATCAAAAACTGCAGCTGTCGAAAATGAATTTTCTTCACTTGCTAACCAAGTTACTAATGAAGCTAATTCTTCAACTTTTGCAAATTTATTTCTTGGAATTTTTGATAACATATAATTTATATGTTCTTCAGTCATTTGATCAAAAATTCTTGTTTTAGCTGCTGCTGGAGTTACACAATTTACAGCTATATTTTTTTGCGCTAGCTCTTTACCTAGAGATTTTGTTAAACCGATAACGCCAGCCTTAGAAGTGCTATATGCACTCGCATTAGGATTGCCCTCTTTTCCTGCAATAGATGCAATGTTTACTATTCTACCGTAGTCATTTTTTAACATGAACGGAACAACTGCTTTACAACAATAGAAAACTGAATTTAAATTTAAGTTCATTACTTTTTTCCATTCATCTAATGGATATTCAGCGACAGTAGTATTCATACCTGCAATACCTGCGTTATTGACAAAAATATCTATTTTTCCATATTTTTTCTCTACTTCTCCTAAATTTTTATTTACTATTTCAAAATTAGTTACGTCTACTACCTGATGACTTAGGTTTTCTGATTTAACTTTATCAATAGCTTCTTTAGCAGCATTATCATCAATATCCCAAATTATTACTTTAGCTCCTGCTTCAATAAATCTTTCAGTTATTGCTAAACCAAAACCCTGGGCTCCACCAGTAACAACTGCCACTCGATCATTTAAATCGTACTTAATCATTATTTTTTTTTATTTTCCTCGATCTTATTAAAGGAAAAGCCAAAGCAATTAAAGACAAAATAAAGAATGTTAAAGCAATTGGTCTTGTGAAAAACATCAGCCAATTACCATCAAATATAACTAGAGATTGTCTTAAAGTTCCTTCAACTAACTCACCCAAAATTAATCCAATAATAACTGGTACTACTGAAAAGCCGTATCTTCTCATAAAGAAACCTAACACTCCAAAAAATAACATTATCCAAACATCTATTATGGATTGATTTAAAGAATAAGTTCCACATACTGAAACTGCAAATATCATTGGCCATAAAATTTTATTAGGTACTAAAGTAATTCTTGCAAATATTTTTGCTCCAAAAAATCCAAAAATAAAAAAAAGGATATTAGCTATTAGCATGGCGCCAAAAATTCCATATAAGAAATCTGGCTGCTCTCTAAACAAATCTGGTCCAGGTCTAACACCATGAATAATCAATCCCGTAAGTATAACCGCTGTTGTTGCGCTACCCGGAATACCTAGCGCTAAAGTTGGAACCATCGCACCACCTGTTGCTGCGTTATTTGCAGCCTCGGCACCAGCAATGCCTTCAATAGATCCTTTTCCAAATTCTTCTGGATTTTTTGAAAATCTCTTTGCTTCAGAATAACCAATTAAAGACGCAACAGTTCCACCTTCTGCAGGAAGAACTCCAATAAATGATCCAATCCCACTTGATCGTAGTATTGTTTTCCAAGTTTTCTTATAATCATCTTTGCTAGGAAGCTTAATTGCTTTTAAAGCTATTCTGTTAAACACTTGATTGATTAAAGTCGATTGAGTTAACATTTCACTCATCGCGAAAAGTCCAACCACTACTGGTATAAATCCTATTCCTTCAGTTAACTCATTGATCCCAAAAGTAAAACGGTCGATTGAAGTCATAAAATCTTTTCCAACTGTAGAAATCAATATTCCAAATGCACCTGCGATTAAGTTTTTTATTGGACTACCTTCACCTATTGAAGCAAGCATCGTTAAACCAAATATTGCTAATGCAAAATATTCTGGCTGACCAAACTCATAAGCAAGTTGCGCTAGTATAGGAGCAAAGAAAACTAATATAACGACACTAAAAATACCTCCAACAGTACTTGAGACTGTTGCCATACCTAAAGCTCTTCCAGCTTCGCCTTTTTGTGCTAAAGGATAGCCATCTAAACAAGTGGCTGCAGCTGCTGGGGTCCCTGGTGTATTAATAAGTACAGCAGTTATTGCACCACCATAGGTTCCTGCACAATAAATAGAAGTTAATAAAACAATTGCAGATAATGGATCTAGAGTCATTGTGAAAGGTAAGATCAATGCTCCTCCTGTTGTTGGTCCTAACCCAGGCAACACACCTAATATTAAACCAAATAAAGTTCCAAAAAATAAAACTAATAATAGTTTAGAACTAAAAAGAGGTGCTAACATTAAAAGTAAATTATCCATCTAGCTGTAGTAAATGTTGGTAATTATTCCTGGGGGAAATCTTAAACCTAAAATTGTTTCAAAAAAAATAAAGACAATAATTGGAAAAATAATTCCAACCAATAATAAATAAAATAATCTTTTTTCTCCCCAACAATAAGAAACAAAAATAGACAAAGCTGAGATTGCTAAAAAGAAATCAAGTGTTTTAGAAACTACTACAAAAATAATAAAACTTGACAAAGTTAGAAAAAATGATCTTGGTAATTTTTTTTCAACTTTCCAAGGATTTTTAGTTGCCAAATAATAGATTAACAATGTCATTACTATTATTAAAACCAAGAGTGCTTTTGGAAATGTTGCTGGCTGTATTCCTCTATTTAAAATAGGAGGAACAATATCAAAAGTAAAAGTTGTGATTAATAATGCTACAGATACTAAAATAATTGCAAGAGAAACTCTAAATTCGTCTCTAAAAAAAAAGGGCAAACTTTTGTTTGCCCTTTTTTGTTTTTGTACATTTTTCATATTCAAATGTACTTTTAACTAGATTAGTTAATGTAACCTAAAGCTTTAAGCTGCGCAGTCATCTCAGTAAGCATTTCTTCCATTTGCTTACCCCATTCATCTGCACCTACAACACTTGTCTCATCAAGACCAATTTCTGTTAAGAAATTTTTATAGTAGTTGTGGCTCATAGCTTTCATCATTCCAGCTTCTAATTGTTTTACTCTATCTGCTGGAGCACCTTTTTTAGTTACGAAACCTCTAACAGTAGATAAAGAAACAGGTATACCTAATTCTTTTGCTGTTGGAGAGTCTCCAATTTTAGCCATTCTATTGTTTGCTAATACAACAGAAACACAAAGTTTACCTTCATTAATTTCAGTCAATGCTTCACCCAAGTTTAAAACACCTACATCAATATCTCCTTTGATAAGGTTAGTTTTAATTGGTGCAACACCTTTGTAAGCAACGATAGTTGGATCTTTTAATCCACCTTTTTTTGTAAATGCGATTGCACTAACATCATCAATACCACCAGTATGAGTAGTTCCATATTTTAGTGATTTTGATTTTTGTGTGCTAATAAATTTTTTAGCATCTTTGATATCGTTTTTACAATTAACTACAAATAATTGAGGATCGTCAGTTCCTCTTGCAAGTGGTTGCATATCGCTTAACTTAACTTTAGTTTTACCTAAAGCCATAGATACAGCATGACCTGTTGTCCAAGTTAAAGTATGGTTTCCATCAGCTGGTAAAGACATCATATAATCCATAGATGCTGCTCCACCACCACCTTTTTTGTTTACTAATTGCATATCCTGCTTAAGAACTCTTCTTGCTCTTAATAACATCATTCTAGTAGTAACGTCAGTTCCACCACCAAAACCAGCGTGAGTAATTGCTTGAATCGGATGACCATCAGCTTTAGCTGAAGTGATCATTAATGGAAGAGCTACAACAAAAAATTCAGTTACTAAAAAAGCAGCTGCTAAAAATAGTTTAAAGCTTTTTTTCATTATTTCCCTCTTTAGTTAATTTATAAATGAAGATATAAACATAGACTGATACAAACCGTAAAGAAAAAAATGTCTCAAAAAAAAATTATTATTGCTGTCCTTCTAGGTGATCCTTCTGGTATCGGCCCAGAACTAATATCTAAATTACTAAATGAAGATATTACAAAAAAAGCAAATGTAGTTGTAATTGGTGAAAAAAATATTTTAGAAAGCGGAAATAAGATTTCTGGCAAATCAACTCAATTAAATTTTGTTGATAGTTTCGAAGAAATCAATTTTTACAAGAACAATAAGTTTTTTTTAGATATTTCTCAAGGCAAAAATTATCAATATAATTTATCAGAATGTTCAAAAGAATCAGGAGAAAGTGTATTATCTGCATTGAACCTTGCACTTGAACTTGCGAAAGAAAATAAAATTCACGCAATAAACTTTGGTCCGTTTAATAAAACAAGTTTAGTTTTAGGAGGGAACAAATATTCAGATGAACTTCATTTGATGGCTGAAAAATTAAAAGTGAAAGATTTCTTTTGCGAATTCAACGTTATTGATAACTTTTGGACAGCAAGAGTTACATCACATATTCCAATTAAAGATGTTCCAAGCCAAATAAAAAGAGATAGAATTCTACTACCTATAAAACTTATTGATGAAGCTATGAAATTAAATGGAGTAAAAAATCCTAGAGTTGCAGTTCAGGCTCTTAATCCGCATGCTGAATTTGGAACTGAAGAAAAAGATGAAATTATCCCAGCAATTGAGGATGCTAAAAAACTTGGAATAAATGCTGATGGTCCTTTACCTTGTGACACGTCGTTTATAACAGCTTATAAAAATAAAAATCATGATTGTATTGTTGGAATGTATCATGATGCCTTGCAATCAGGTCTAAAGGCGTTTGGATTTGATAGAGGAGTAACTGTTCAAGGAGGTTTGCCTATACCAATAACCACTCCTGCACATGGTACTGCCTTTGATATAGCTGGTCAAAATAAAGCAAATTTAGAACCTACTTTGAATTCATTCAAAATTGCATTAACAATGGCTGAAAATAAAAATAAATAATGACTAAAATAAAAAATATTAAAACTAAAGTTTATCAGTGGAATGGTAAAACTGTTCCTCCTCAAAATAATTTTTGTACAAATGCTTCTGATATTCTTTTTGAAAAATCAGATGCTATGGGATCTTTTAGATTTCATGAATGGTTAATTTGTGAAATTGAAACTGATGACGGAATAATTGGGATTGGTAATGCAGCTTTAGCGCCACAAGTTACTAAAAAAATCATTGATACATATTTGAAACCTTTGGTAATTGGGGAAGATCCTTTTGATTATGCTAATCTTTGGGAAAAAATGTATAGAAGAACTCATGCATGGGGGCGAAGAGGAGTTGGCATGGTCGCAATTTCTGCAATCGATATTGCGCTGTGGGATATTATGGGAAAAATTACTAAAAAACCTGTTTTCAAATTATTAGGTGGGAGAACTAAAGAAAAAATTCCTGTTTATGCGTCTAAACTTTACAGTCAACCAATAAAAGATCTTCAAAAAGAGGCTGAAAGTTACGTTAAACAAGGTTTCAAAATGTTTAAAATGAGGTTTGGCTGGGGTCCTAAAGATGGGCCTGATGGTATAAAAAAAAATATAGAACTTGCTGCTGCAGTAAGAGAGGTAATTGGCGAAAATACTGATCTCATGATGGAATGTTACATGGGATGGAATTTAGATTACACAAAAAGAATAATTCCTAAACTTATGAAGTTTAATCCAAGATGGCTAGAGGAACCAGTTGTTGCAGATGATATCAACGGATATGCTGAATTAAATAATATGAACATGATACCCATTTCTGGTGGTGAGCATGAATTTAATCTATTTGGTTTTAAACAATTGTTAGACTTAAAAGCTGTAAGCTATATCCAATATGACAATAATAGAGTTGGTGGGTTTACTATTGCACAAAAAATTAATGCACTAGCCGAAGCTTATCAGGTACCCGTTATTCCTCACGCAGGTCAAATGCATAATTATCATTTAACGATGTCTAATTTTAATTGTCCTATTTCTGAATTTTTTCCAGTACATGATGTTGAAATAGGAAATGAACTTTTTTATTATATCTTTGATGGCGATCCTGCACCAAAAGATGGTTATATTAATTTAGACGATAATATTCCAGGTTTAGGTTTATCAATTAAAGATAAATATAAATCTGATTTTAATATTATTGAATAAATTTTTATATTAAGCCTGCATCTACAACAAAATTCTGTTTTGTACAACCTGAAGAAACATCAGATGCTAAATATAAGACTATTTTTGAAACATCCTCAGGTATGAGTTGTTTTTTTAAAGCCTGATTTTTTAATATTTCTTTTTTGAATTTTGGAGTAAGCCATAACTTTGATTGTCTCTCAGTGGCAATAGAACCAGGTGCAATTGAGTTGATTCTTATATTATGTTTTCCTAAATCTCTTGCTAAAGATCTAGTCAATCCATGAATTCCCGCCTTTGCAGTGCTATAAGCTGGAAACATTACTGCTCCCCTAACCCAACTAACAGAACCTAAATTTATTATTGATCCACCTTTGTTTTTCACCATGCTTTTTTTAACCGTCTGTATAGCAAACAAATAATGCTTTAAATTAATGGCCATTCTGTCATCCCAATATTTTTCTGTTATTTTCTCTAAACTATGTCTTTGGTCGTTAGAGGCATTATTAACTAAAATGTCAATAGGACCTTGTTTTTTAATAATGTTTAAAATTGATGATTTATATTTTTTAATATTTTTAATATTACATTCTACAAATGAAGGAGTTTTAAATTTTTTCTTTTTAATTTTATTTATAGTTTTTTTTGCCTCATTTTTATTAATATCAAAAAAATATACTTCAACTCCTTGCTCACAAAGATGTTCAACAATTGATGATCCAATACCCGAAGCTCCGCCTGAAACTAAAGCTCTTTTATTTTTAAGATCAAAATATTCAGTTTTCATTTTTGAAAATAGTATTAATAATTATTTAAATCTTCCATTGATGGCATTGAGGCTGCTGCGCCTTGTTTAGTAGTTGAAATTGCTGCAACTTGATTTGCAAAAATAAGTGCTTCTTTAATATCTAAATCTTTTGATAACCCTACAGCTAATGCACCATTGAAAGCATCTCCTGCACCAGTGGTATCAAGGACTGGGCTTTTTAGTTTAAATGCTTCTATGAAAAAGTTTTCTTTTTTGTTTGCAAAATAACATCCCTTTTCTCCTAATGTTATAACAATGTTTTTAATACCTTTTTTTAAAAATTTTTCTGAAGCACTTTTAATATCTTTTTCTGTTTCAATTTTTTTATTTAAATAAAATTCTGCTTCAGTTTCATTAGGTGTAAAAAAATCAATTAATTTAAAATCATCATCATCAATTTCACATGCAGGAGCTGGATTTAATATTGTGGCTAGTCCCTTTTCTTTAGCTTTTTTTAATGCATAGCTAGTAACTTTATAAGGTGTTTCTAGTTGTGTTAAAAATATTTCTGCTTTTGCAATAAAATTTAAATTTCTGTCAATATCATCATTGGTAAGTGTTCCAGCGGCACCAGGTATTATATTTATTGCATTCTCGCCTGTTTTTTCATTTACCATTATTCCTGCAACTCCAGTTGAATAATTTGGGTCTTGAATAATACAAGCGGTGTCTATACCCAATTCTTTATATAAAGTTAAAGCCATCTCACCATTTTTGTCTTTGCCAATTTTTGTAATAAAATTTACGTTCCCATTGACTTTGGCTGCTGCAATTGCTTGGTTTGACCCCTTTCCACCTGGTCCAACAATGTGCTGTGAACCTAGAATAGTTTGTCCTTTTTCAGGTATCGCATTAGATATGAAGCAAAGATCTGCAACAAATACTCCAAAAACTGAAATAGTTTTCATTTTTTAAGTCCAAACGTTTCCGTCAGGTAAAATGACTCCTTTGGTGAGAATAAAACAACCAAACGGTCTTGCGTCTGTTGTGGTAACTATACAATAAGCTTTCTTTGCCTCTTGATAAAACTCTTGTCTTGAAATTGATCCTACATTCCAATTTTCTCCTGATATTTTTTTTACAACTTCAATAAATTCTTTATGAGTTTCAGTTAACTCCTCAGGTTTATCGTCTACTTCCATTCTTAAAGCTGGAGATCCTCCCTTTGAATTAATAAAACTATCAAGTGGAAAAACTGAAAGTATGGCGGAGGCTGCTTTTTTTATACCAACTCCGTCCAATCTTATTACTTTATTATTTGTAGTATTTGCTGGAAAATTCGCATCAGCTAAAATTAATTTTTCTCCATGACCCATAGATCTTAGATGAAATAATAATTCAGGGCTTAAAACTGGATTAATATTTATTAACATTAAAATATTATATTACATAAAAAAAAAGGGTGGAATTAAATTCCACCCTTTTTAATATTTTATTATCTAATGATTATTTAAAATCGTTAGCGTTTTCTTTTGTTACTAATTGCGTTCCTGTATCGATATTTGGATCAATACTTCCACCATTAGCTAATTCAAGAGCATATTTAACTCCATATGCACCCATGTTATAAGAAAACTGAGCAATTGTTGCTGTCATTTCTCCTTTTAAGATACTTGTAGCTGCATCTGGCGTAGCATCAAATCCTACCACAACCACATCATTCATGTCCGCATCTTTAAGAGCCTGCATAGCACCTAAGCCCATATTATCATTTGAAGCAAATATAGCTTTAATATTTGGATTTTTTAAGATGATTGACTCTGTTACAGATCTACCTTTAGCAGTATCCCACTCAGCAGTTTGAGTTGCAACAATGTTTAATCCACAATTTTTAAAACCTTTTATTGCACCATCTCTTCTTAACAACGCTGTAGATTGTGACTCGATACCAGTTAAAATTGCAACATCTGAACCTTTAGGAGTTTTATCACAAATAAATTTCGCAGCTAACTCTGCACCATTCATGTTGTTTGTCCCAATGAAAGTTACTCCTTCGTTAATTCCTTTTGTATCAACGAATACAACTGGAACACCACTTTTGATAGCATCATCAACGATTGGAGCAAATGCATTTGGATCTCCTGGTGCGAGTGCTAAAGCGTCAACACCTTTTGCAAGTTGGTCTTCTACTTGGTTTATCTGTGCCTGTACATCTCCTTCTTGAGGAGGTGCAATTAAAATTAATTTAACTCCAAGCTTTTTAGCTTCTTCTTCAGCACCTTTTGTTACAGATGCCCAAAAAGGATTTCCTGATCCAGGACCTTTAATACTGAATAGAATTTTTTTACCATGTCCATCAGCAAAAGAGACTGAACCTAAACTGATTGATAAAAAAATTGCTGTAAAAAAAACAACAATTTTTCTTGTTAAGTTTTTCATTATTTCCCCTATTGTTATTTAAAAAATTAAATTAAATAAAAAAATTGAGAAGAGTTCAACTGTTTATAAAGGAGATATGACAATTTAGAATGCAACTAGAGCGTGTAAACTGGTATAATTTACTTTCTAGTTCCCAAATCTCTTCTTAGAACGTCTATATAAACTGCAAGGACTATTATGGAACCTATTAAAACCTGCTGCCAAAAAGAGCTAACATCCATCAAATTGAGACCATTTCTTAAAATGCCCATAATCATTACACCTGCAAATACTCCTAAGACTGTACCTCTTCCACCAAAAAAACTTGCTCCTCCAATTATGCATGCAGCAATCGCATCAAGTTCAGATTGAAGTCCTGCGTTGGGATAACCTGAGTCAGTTCTGCCTGCTAAAATTAAAGCACCAATACCTGATAGAAATCCACATAAAGAATAAACTATAACTAAAATTTTGTTAACATTTATTCCAGATGCTCTAGCAGCGTTTGGGTTTCCTCCGATTGCATAAATCCATTTTCCAGTTTTGCTATGATTTAAGAAAATCCAAAAAATTATATATACAATTGCAATTAATACTAAACTTACAGGAAGGTATTGTGATTTTTCTAATCCAAGCCATTGAAGATCTATTCTTCCATGACCAAGGTACCTAACTTCATCGGTAAAACCACTTATTGGGGTTCCACCAGAGATTAAGTTTCCAGTTCCTCTAAAAATATAAAGTGTACCTAAAGTCATTATAAAAGGATGTGGCATGCGAAGTAAGGTGATACCTAGGCCATTAAATAGACCACATAAAAAACCTGCAATCAAAGGTGTAATAACCACAATATACCAAGGCGCTCCAGCTTTAGCAACAACAGCTAAAATCATTAATGATAACATCATGATTGAACCAACCGAGAGATCTATTCCAGCAGTCACAATTACCATAAATACCCCTAAAGCTAACATTGACTGCCAAGAGATTTGTTTAAAAACGTTAGTTACATTTCTCCAAGATAAAAAAACATCTGGCTGCAATATGTGCATAACCAAAATCATAATTACTAATAAAAGAAGAATTCCATATTTTTCTAAATACGGCATTAGTTTCAAATGTAGACTTACAATTTTTTTATCTCTATCTTCCATATTTATTTTTTTCCCATAATCCAACCAATCACTTCATCTCTAGAGGTATTTGATAGACTTGCTTCTGCAAAATTAGTTCCTTGGAATAAAGCCATAACACGATCACAAACTGTAAAAATATCGTCCATTCTATGACTTATCACAATCACTCCAACACCTGTTTTTTTTAAACTATTAATAAGATCTAAAACTTTACCTACTTCTTTTATTGCTAATGCTGCAGTCGGTTCATCCATAATTACTACCTTAGCATTAAAGGCTGTTGATCTTGCGATTGCCACAGCTTGTCTTTGACCACCTGAAAGTTCCTCTACTTTTTGATCGGCACTTTTTACATTTATTTTTAACTTATCTAAATGAGCATTAGTTAACTCTTTAATTTTATTAAAATCTAATAGTTTTAAAAATCCTAAATTTTTTGTTGGCTCTCTTCCAAGAAATATATTTTCACCTATCGGTAAATTTCCAGCTAACGCAAGAT
Organism: Pelagibacteraceae bacterium AG-349-O05; assembly: GCA_003281005.1. Taxonomy (GTDB): domain Bacteria; phylum Pseudomonadota; class Alphaproteobacteria; order Pelagibacterales; family Pelagibacteraceae; genus Pelagibacter. The sequence goes on along the minus strand of QCDE01000001.1, from coordinate 82,932 downwards.
CTTGATAAACCATTTCTAAACCTAAATTTTGAGAGTCTCTTGGACTTTCTAATATTTCTTCTTTGCCTTGAAAGAATAATGAGCCTGCACTTGGTTTATAAAGACCAGATAATACTTTCATCAAAGTTGATTTCCCAGCACCATTATCTCCAACAACACCTAAGCATTCACCTGCGTGAACTTTTAAGTTAACGTTCTCTAATGCTGTTATAGTTCCAAAATATTTTGTTATACCTTTTGCTTCTAATAGTAGGTTGCTGGTTGACGACATAATTTATAAAATTATTAAAATATCAATTAATTGCAACTGGTTTTGAAGCTAATAATCCTACTGTCTTCAATTCAGCCCTTTTACAAAATTTTGGTTTTAAATTTTTTGATATTAAATGCATATCCTTTAAAACTATGTCTCCCATAGCAAAAAAGGCTTCAGTCAATGCTCCAGCTCTATGTGCTGAAAACAAAATATTTTTAATTTTTCTGATTGGGTCATTTTTTCTCACTGGCTCCTCAGGAAATACATCGGTAGCTACGTAAATATCTCCCTTTTTAACCCTGTTTATTAAATCTTTAAAATTTACAACTGCGGCTCGACTCATCAATATAAATAATGAGTTTGTTTTCATTTTGTTAATTAAATTTTTGTTAACTAAATTTTTATTTTTAGTCGTTACAGCTGCCAATACATATATAATTTCGCAAGTTTTAAACATTTGATTTAAGCTCACTGGATTAAATCCAAAGCTTTTAATTTTTTTTTTAGATAACCAAGGGTCGTAAACATTTATATCTTTGGTAAACGGTAGCAACATTGGGTATAAAGATTTTGCTAAATCACCAAATCCTAATAATCCAATTTTTTTTCCCGATAATAGTGATGCTTTTAAATTACTTTCTAGTCCATATTTTTCTTTACCTTTTACAAAATCAAAATGAGCATTATGAATATTTCTTAACAAAGAAAGTGTCATTCCAAGTGCAATTTCTGCTACAGGCTTTGAAAATACTGGAGAAGTTGCAATTACATGAATTCCTTTTTTAGAACAATAAGCATAATCAACATTATTCATAAAATTACTTTCAACATTTATTATTGCTTTCAATTTTTTTGCTTTTGACAAAATTTTTTTATCTAAGTCTGGTTGACCCATAATGAAAGTAGCCTTATCAATATGGTTTTCATAAAATTGTCTTTTTTTTTTATTAGGTGTTACTAAAACTTTATATTTTGTTTTTAATTCTATTAATTTTTTTTTTGTAAAAATCAGATCTAATGTTCTTGGAAAAGGGTCAGATATAACAATTGGTTTTGACATCTAAATTAAAATTTTTTTTACTTCTTCTTCAGTAAATTTTTTTGGTTTATCGCATTTTGTTTTTATTTTTTGAGGAATTCCTGTGTTAGATGCCCTCATGGTTGACTCTATTATATCTAATACATGTAAAGATAAATCACCTGAACACCTGTGTTTTTTGTTTTTCTGAATAGAATATAACATTTCAGATAAACCAACACTCCGATAGTTTGCGTTAGTAGCAGCTTCATTTGATCTTCCACTAGAAGAAGTTATGTTTATTTTTCCTAAATGCATCTTATCTGTTTTATGTTCACCCCATTTTCCACCTTCTGTAACAGAGATAAATACAGAACCTCCAAACATATTTGGATCCGGAACAATAATCGATCCTTTTGTTCCATAAAGCTCCATGTGGTTTCTTTGATGATTAATTACATCAAAAGAAAGTGTTACCTGAATTATAGCACCACTGTGAAATTGAATAGTTGCTAAGTATGTTGTGGGTGTTTCAACTTTAAATGATTTATTTTTTTTAGGTCCTACTCCATAAATTCTGTTTTTAAAAGCAGTTAATGTTCTTCCTTGAACTTGTTTTGCAGGTCCAAGTAAATTTACTAAGGTTGTGAAAAAATATGGTCCCATATCGATTACTGGACCTCCTTCTTTTTTATACCATGACTCAGGTTTTGGATGAAAAGACTCTACTCCTGGAAATGCAAAGATTGCGTTACCTAGTTTAATCTCTCCAATTAAATCTGAGTCAATTAATTCTCTAGCTTTTTGAATTCCCCCACCTAAAAATGTATCAGGAGCATTTCCAAGATAGAGTTTGTTTTTTTTTGCCAGTGATACGAGTTCTTCACCTTTTGAAAAATAAGTTGCTAAAGGTTTTTCTGAATAAACGTGTTTACCTGAATTTAAAACTTTTTTTGAGACTGAATAATGAGATTGTGGTATTGTTAAATTTAAAATAACTTCTATTTCGTTGTCTTTTAAAATTTGTGCAACTGTTTTAGATTTAATATTGTATAATTTTGCACATTTATCAGCTGCTTTTTGATCAATATCTGCACAAGCAACTATTTTGAAATTATTGAAATATTGTTGCCCCCTAAAATATGTTTCAGCAATATGTCCACAACCGATAAGACCAACCTTAAAAATTTTATTCATAAAGGTCTATACGCCTTGTCTTTGTTTGTCTTTTCCTTCTTTATAAAGTTTTAAAGCTTCCTCATTTTCCTTAGTTTTTGGGATTTCAAGTGTTGGACTGTCCCAAAAAGCAGAACCCTCAACCCACTTATAAGCATGAGTTTTTATTGAAATAACGTATGTTACATCAGATGCTTTTGCTCTCTTAAATGCAGCTTCAAGATCTGAAATTGAATTAACATGTTCAGATTTAGCTCCCATACTTTCTGCATGTTTAGCAAAATCAACATCAACTAATCCAGGGGTATTAGAGCTCTTTAATAAGTTATTATATTCTTTACCACCTTTAAATAATTGAAGTCGATTGATAACTGCAAACCCGCCATTATCACAAACTATAATTATCAATTTGTTTTTTGTAATAACTGATGAATAAATATCTGTATTATTTAGAAGATAAGAACCATCGCCTACAAAAGAAATTACTTCTTTGTCAGGATTAGCCATTTTTATTCCAAGTGCTCCTGAAATTTCATAACTCATACAACTAAAACCCCACTCTGTTTCATGAGTATTTAATTCTCTAGGTCTCCAAACTTGAACAACTTCACCAACCAAACCTCCTGCTGCAGTAACAGCAATATCTGTTGGGTCAGAGTTTCTGTAAATTGCACCAATTACCTGAATATAACTTGGGACTTCTTGATTTGTCGGTGCACTCTCTTTATCTATATGTTCATTCCAAGATTTGAGTTCAGTTTGAGATTTTTTATTCCATTCTTCTCCAGCTTTCCAACTACCTAATGCTTTTGAAAGCTCTATTAATGAAACTTTAGCATCTCCAATGACAGCTTGCGCTAAATGTTTGTTGGCATCAAATCTTGATACATTTATTGAAACTAGTTTAAAATTTTGGTTTTCAAAATTTGCCCATGATCCAGTTGTAAAATCTGCAAGTTTAGTTCCAACTGCAATTGCTAAATCTGTTTCTTTTGCCAATGTATTTGTATTTTTTCCACCTAAACCGCCAATCTGGCCTGCATAATGAGAATGGTCTCTTTTCATTGTAGAATATCCCATTACAGTTTGAGTGACTGGTATATTATGTTTAATTGAAAATTGACTTAACTCTTCCATTGCATCTGAGTAAAAAACTCCACCACCAGAAATTATAATTGGATTTTTTGATGACTTAATCTTTTCTGCTGCCTCTTTGATTTGAAATTCATCTGGTCTTGGTCTTCTAATCGCGTGGACTCTTTCCTTAAAAAATTCTTCAGGATAATCAAAAGTTTGACCTTGTATATCTTGACTTAAAGCGATACATGCAGGTCCACAATCTGCAGGATCTAACATTGTTTGAACTGCTGCCGGGAATGATTGAATAATCTGTTCTGGTCTAGTTATTCGGTCAAAATATCTTGTAACTGGTTTAAATGCATCATTAGCTGTGATACCAGGGTTATTAAAATGCTCAACTTGTTGCAATACTGGATCTGGCATTCTATTTGCATAAGTGTCTCCAGGTAGAAACAAAATAGGTATTCTGTTACTCATAGCAACTGCTGCAGCTGTAACCATATTTGTTGCTCCAGGACCTACGGAAGATGTAGCTACAAAAATCTGCTGTCTTCTTTTTGCTCTTGCATAACCAATTCCTGTAAGAGCCATATTTTGTTCATGGTGTCCTCTATATGTTGGAAGTTCTTTTTGATTTTCTTCTAGTGCTTGACCTAAACACGCCACATTACCATGTCCAAAAATTCCAAACACACCAGGAAACAAAGGTTTTTTTTTACCATTAATTAATATTTTTTGAGCTATTAAATATTTTACTATTGCATGAGCACAAGTAAGTGTATTTTTTTTCATTAAGTAACTTTAATTATCTACAATGTTTATATATAAACCTTTCTAAATTATAAATAATTTTAAGTAAATTTAATAATAAATTCTATGTACGAAAAATTTGGACAATTCATTGATGGTAAGTGGCAACAAGCCGAAAAGAAAGAAACTTATGAAGTAATAAATCCAGCAACTGAAGAAGTAATTGGAAAAGCATCAAAAGCTTCTTCTGTGGATGTGCAAAGAGCATTAAAATCTGCTCAAAAAGGTTTAGAAATTTGGAAAAATACAGCACCATGGCAAAGAGCATACATAATAAGAAAAATTGCAGAGTTAATTAGAGAAAGAAAAGATGTTTTAGCAAAATGGTTAACACTTGAAGTGGGGAAGCCGTTAACAGAAGGTGCAGGAGAAGTAGCTGCCGCTGCAGATATTTTTGAATGGAATGCAGAGGAAACAAAAAGAATTTATGGGCAATCATTTCAAACTAGATTTTCTGAAACAAGAGGGCATATATATTACCAACCTGTCGGTGTTGTTGCAGCTTTAATTCCTTGGAATTTCCCAACACTTTTGGCTGCGAGAAAAATTTCAACAGCATTAGCAGCTGGTTGTTCTGTTATTTGTAAACCTGATGTAATTACACCTGGATCAGTGATGGAGTTAATCAATATATGTAAAGAAGCTGGTATTCCAGATGGAGTGATTAATATGCTATCGGGAGATCCAGCAGAAATTTCTAATGAATTAATGGATTCAGATATCGTAAAAAAAGTCTCAATAACGGGGTCTACAAGAGTTGGAAAAATAATTTTAAAAAAAGCTGCAGATAAAGTTCAAAGGGTTACCATGGAGTTAAGTGGACACTCTCCATTTATTGTATGTGAAGATGTAGATATTAATAAAGTTGTAGATATAGCTATTGCTGGAAAATTTAGAAATAACGGTCAAGTATGTATCTCACCTAATAGATTTTATATTCAAGAAAATAAAAAAGATGAGTTTGTTGGTGCTTTTATGGATCGAGCAAAAAAATTAAAAATCGGTAATGGAATGGAAGATGACGTAGTATTGGGTCCGTTAAGTACTGCTAAAAGATTAGATGAGGTTGAAAAATTAGTTGAAACAACAAAAGCTGAGGGTGCTAAAGTATTAATGGGAGGAAAAAGACCCTCTGGTTTCAATAAAGGATATTTTTTTGAACCAACCGTTTTTGATAATGTAAAAGATAATTTCACTATTATGAAAGAAGAACCCTTTGGTCCACTTGTACCAATATTAACATTTAAAACTTTTGAAGAAGTTATTGAAAGAGCAAATGACAACGATTTAGGATTATGTAGTTATTTATATACAAACTCAATGGACCAGGCTCACATAGGCTCTGAAAAATTAGAATCTGGATGTGTTGCAGTAAATACAGGAGTGGTAGCTGTTGCTGAAGCTCCTTTTGGAGGTATTAAACAAACTGGTTATGGGCGTGAAGGTGGATCAGGTGCAATTAAAGATTACTTAAACGTAAAATATACTCATATGGGTTTAAAAATATAATCGTGAGAAAAAATAAAGTAAAAGAAATGATGAAAGCAGGGAGCCCTGTTATAAATGGATGGCTTCAAATACCAAGTACTGTTTCAACAGAAGTGATGGCTCATCAAGGTTGGGACTCACTTACTATCGATATGCAGCATGGACTAGTTGATTATACTAACGCTCTACCAATGCTACAAACAATATCATCAACAAATGTTACTCCTTTGGCAAGAGTAAATTGGAATGAGCCAGGTCAAATAATGAAAATTCTTGATGCGGGTTGTTATGGAATTATCTGTCCAATGGTAAGTAATAAAGAAGAAGCAGAAAAATTTGTTCAGGCTTGTATGTATACACCAAGCGGTTACAGAAGCTTTGGTCCAGTAAGAGGATTAATTTATGGTGGTTCAGATTATGGGAAACACGCTAATAATGAAATACTTAAATTAGCTATGATAGAAACTAAAGAGTCTTTAGAGAAACTAGACGAAATTATGTCAACTCCTGGCCTTGATGGTATATATATTGGGCCAGCTGATTTAAGTTTGGCTATAGGTGAAGAGCCTGGTTTTGATAGAGATAAAAGCACAAAAGCTTATTCTGAAATATTAAGAATTTTAGAACATTCAAAGAAAAATAATATTTTTGCTGGAATTCACAATGGTACACCTGAATACGCACAAAAAATGATAGATATAGGTTTCAATTTTGTAACGATTGGATCAGACCAAAGATCTCTAAGCGCAGTAGCAAAATCTGTAGTAGAAAAAATGAAAGGTGCTTCTAAAAAAGAAGAATCTAAAGCTTACTAATTAGTTTAGTATTAAAAAAATAATGCCTAAAATTTTAATCACAGAATTTATTAATCAAATAAGTTTAGAAAATTTAAATAAAAAATTTGATATTGTTTATGATGAAAATTTATATGGGAACAAGAATGATCTAGAAAAAAAAATTAAAGACTATGATGGATTAATTGTAAGAAATAAAACTCAGGTAAATTCTAAGATATTAAAAAAAGCAGAGAATCTTAAATTTATTGGAAGGTTAGGTGTTGGTTTAGACAATATTGATACAGAATATTGCAAAAATAAAAATATTCATGTTCAACCAGCTACAGGAATGAATGCAGTTTCTGTTGCTGAATATGTTGTCTCTTCATCAATGTCTCTTATTAAAAAAATTCCAATGTTTCATAACGGAACTATCAAGGGTGAATGGCCAAGAACAACCATTAAATCTATAGAAATAAACCAAAAGTATTTAGGAATAATAGGATTTGGCACAATTGGAAAAAAAGTTGCTGAGTATTCTTTAAAAAATGGTTTAAAGATTTTAGCTTACGACCCTTATGTTAAGGAAATAAATAATAAAGAAATTGATGTTAAATTATCAAGTTTAAATGAAATATATGAAAAATCAGATATCATTTCAATACACCTGCCTCTAACAGATGAAACCAAATATATGATAAATAAATCGTCATTTTCTCAAATGAAAAATAAACCGATTATAATAAACACCTCTAGAGGGAGTATTATAAACGAGAGTGATTTAATTGAAGCTTACCATAAAAATATTATTTCTGGTTTTGCTCTAGACGTGTTTGAAAAAGAACCAATAGAGAGTGAATTTTATAGCAAAATAAAACCAGGTATGAATTGTATATTAACACCTCATATTTCTGGCGTAACAACAGAGTCGAACATTAGAGTAAGTGACTATATAGTTAAAAAAATTACAGATTTTTTTAACTAATTATTTCCTCTAGATTTATTAATCGACCTTGTTTTATTGATTGCTCCGCAGCCTCTCCCACAGCAACAGCAATTAAACCATCTTCTAATGAAACCTCTGGATCTGAATTATTTTCAATAGCTTTCAAAAAAGCTAAGTGTTCATAGTAAGTAGATCCATGATGGTGGCCGGCCTCAAGAATTTTTTTATCTACTTCAATATTTTCGATGTGTGTTTTACCATCTCTCATTCCAATTCTTATATTTGATGAGGTTTTACCTGAAATATCAGAGGGGACTGAAGTTTCGATTTTTCCTTTAATTCCTGTAGCTACTAGCTCTTCTTGCATGTCAGAATTTTCTGCAAACATACAAAGCTCAAGCAAACTTCTTACTCCATTTTCAAAATTTACAATCACATAGGCATTATCAATTATGTCTGGTTTTTTGCCATTATACACTTCATCTAAATGGTTAACGTCTTGACCACCACTTGCATATACACTGAGTGGCTTACTTTGGATAATCAATCTCATTAAATCAAAGAAATGGCAGCATTTTTCAACAAGTGTACCTCCAGTATTTTCCTTAAAACGATTCCAATCATTAACTTTTTTTAAAAAAGGAAATCTATGTTCCCTTATAGTTAAAGTTTTTAAATCACCAATTTTGTTATTATGAATTTCATTAATAAACTTTGATACTGGAGGCATATATCTATACTCCATCGCAGTCCAAAATACTGAGGGATAATCTTTTGTAAGTTTTTTTATTTCTAAACAATCTTTAGTATTATTGCATAATGGTTTTTCTACTAATATGTGTTTTTTTGTTTTGATTACATCTTTCAAGATTTCTATATGAGTAAAGTTAGGAGATGAAATTAAGTATACATCAACAATATTTTTTTCAATCATTTCTAAATAATTTTTAAAACAAGAAACTTTTGTTTTTAGAATTTCATTACACAGATTTAATGAATCTTGATGAGGATCAGCAAGTGCAACTACTTCAGCATTGTCGATTAATGATATATTTAAAATATGTTCTCGAGCCATTGTCCCTGCTCCAATAATTCCATATTTTATTTTTTTTTTCATATTCTGTTTGTATCAGTTTAATTTAAAAACTTAATCAATACTTAGCCCGCTTGGCACTATATCTGGTTTACCTAGCGGTCTCTGATTTCCACTTCTGCCAGTTAAAGACTCGAGGAAAGAAACAAGTTGATCAATTTCTTTATCATTCAATTGTATAGGCTGTATATCAATACTGGATAGAATTCTGTCTTGTTCCCTTTTGTCTGAAAAAGTTACAAAATCAATTTCTTCTAACCAAGGTGCCTTAGGTAAATTTGCATATTCAGGTTTCCAATTCTTATTCATTTTTATTGGATTTAAATGATGCTTAATTATTGATTTTAAAGTTGGATAAGCACCATTATGGCCGTAGGGAGCTGTTAAAGAAACGTTTCTTAATGCTGGCGTTTTAAATTTATACATATCGTTTATGTTATCCGTTTCAACCATTCGTCCAACGTCACGTGCATAAGGATCAAAAGGCCTTGTTCTTCCAGGACCAAATTGGGGAATTCCTATTGAATGAAATTTTTGATCTGACAACAAAGGTCCTGAATGACAGGAACTACAGTTAGCTTTTCCATAAAATAAATTCATCCCATTTATTTGCTTTAAAGTTAAAGCTTGTTTATCTCCATTTAAATATTCATCAAATGGAGAGTCAAAAGAGGTCCATTCATGAATTTCAAAAGCTGCAATTGAATTTACTATATGTGTAATATTTATATCTAAAGCATTATCGACATCATCGAAAGCATTTTTAAACATTTCAACATATTCAGGAATTCCTCTTATTCTATGAGTAATTACAGGCCAAACTCTATCTATTCTCATGCTGTCTTTACCAACTTTTGAAACAAGTCCTATAATTTCATTTTCACCTGGATTTCCAGCCATTTCAAATTGTCTTGTCATTGGAAATAAAGCTTGAACTGCAACTATATTATCAAGCCCTTTAGGAAGAGCTTCTTGAGCAGGTGTATTAAAACCGTTACCAAATATATTCGATTTAGTTACCCTTCCGTCATGTAACAAAGTAGTAATGTCTTTAAATCCTAAATTCCATAAAGCTAATGCATTTCTTGGAATTCGTTTTTTAATTTTATCATCGCCCTCACCTGCAGTTCTTTCTAATCCTATGCCTTGACCTCCCTCACCAATTCCTAATGAAAGTCCATCTGAACCACCTAGATCATGACTATGGCAAGTCGCGCAAGCAATGTTTCGATTTGCAGATAAAATTTTATCATGAAATAAAAGTCTTCCAATTTTAACTTTTTTAATATCAACTTCATGGAAATCTTCACTCTTTAATGGTTTTGGTAATTCAACTGCGTAAGTTTTATTTACTGAAATTAAAAATGGAATTATAAATAATATTATTTTTAAATGATTAAATATCTTTTTATACTTTTGTTTCTCCCAACCATAGTTTTCGCGGAAATAGAAAATGCTCGAGATTTGATGGAAGAAGGAAAATTTAAAGAAGCTATGGAAGAACTTATGCCAGCTGCTAGATCTGGAAATGCTGATGCTGAAGAGCTTATTGGAATTATGTATGCTATGGGTCTTGGTGTTGAAAGAGATGATGTTAGAGCTTTTGAATGGTATCTCAGATCTTCTATGAAAGGTCATCCTGGCGCTCAATCTGGTGTTGGGTGGTATTACGAAATTGGTAGAGGACTTCCTGCTCCCGATCTTGTTAGAGCTTATATGTGGTACGGTTTGTCTGCTATTGGTGGAGATCCTGATGCTGCAATTTCTCAGGAAGAAGTAATTAAAAAAATGACTCCTGAACAAATTGAAAAAGCTCATATTCTCATAAAAGATTATAAATCTTGGATATATCCTTTTAGATAATGAGGCGAACTTAAATCCGCCCCATTATATTAATTTGAAATTACAAATCTTTTTTGTATGCGCTCGATGCTTTTTTCTCTGCTTTAGCTACTGCTTTAGTTAAAGCGTTGAAAATTTCTTTTCCACCTTTAACATTAGCTTTAAACCAATCATACACTGGGCTAGCTTCTTTTTTAAAACTAGCTTTTTGATCAGGCGTAGGAACATATAAATCTCCACCACCTGCTACAAAGTCCTCGTAAGCTTTGATTGATTTTCTCTTAGGAGAAGCAAAAGTTGCTTGTTGCAAAGCATAGAAACCATCAGTCACAACTTTTTTAAGATCTGTTGACATCGATTGATATTTTGCATTATTCATCCACCACAATGCACCCATGTATGCATGACCATCTAAAGTAACGTATTTTAGACCTGCATCAGGAAACTTCATGTTCATAATATCAGTTATTCCATTTTTAGATCCTTCAACTACACCAGTTTGAAATGATGTAAACAATTCCGGCCATGGAATAGGAGTTGGAGATGCACCTAATGCTCTTACAAGTTCCTGAGGTAAATCAGCTACAACTGTTCTGATTTTTAAACCTTTCATGTCAGATGGATTTGCAACTCTTCTTTTTGTATTAGCAAAATTTCTCCATCCTCCAGTATTTCCAATTGTCATCAATCTAATTGAGTCATTAGAATCTTTTAGAGCCATTTTTCTCATTGTTCTTACAAAATCACCTTGCATTACATCTTCAGCAATTCTGTCATCAGCCATTAGATAAGGTAAATCTAAAACCTGAACATATGGGAATACGCCTGCAGCACCTCCAGAAGTAGAAATGTAAATATCTATACTTCCATCAGATACACCTTGTAAACACTCAGCACCTTTTGAACAAAGCTGCGTACCTACAAATAGTTCTACAGCTATTTTTCCATTTGAAGCTGCTTCTACGTAGTTTTTAAATACTACAGCACCATCATAATCTTCATCTTGATCATTAGAGTTCATTGTCATTCTTAAGTTGTAATCTGCAGCTGAAACAGATGCAGTAAAACTAATTAAGAATAATAATGAAAAAAATGATTTAATTAATTTACTCATAATTATTTCCCTCTCATTAAATATTTATGTATGAAAACTATACTTAAATTGAATTAGAGAGTCTATCGACTAGTAAAAAAATAATTAAATTTATTTAGCGAATCCAGTAAGCAAAGGAATCGTCATCGAAATTGACGGAAAATATGTTATTAAAAATATAACTATAGCTTCTACTGCTAAGAATGGCAATATAGCTTTTGCTATTGTTTCTACTCTTTCCCCAGACACAGAAGATGCAACAAATAAGACAAGACCCATTGGTGGAGTTGCTAAACCAACTGTTAAATTAACCGACATTATAATTGCAAAGTGCACAGGATGAACTCCAAGTTCAACAAAAACTGGACCGAGAATTGGTCCTAAAATAATTATAGCTGGACCTGCATCTAAAAACATTCCAACAATAAATAATAAAATATTTATAAGAAATAACAAAACATATGGATTATCAGTTAATCCTAAAACGAACGCAGCAAGATGCTCAGGAGCATGAGATAAACTTACAACTGTTTTAAAAGCCATTGCGGCACCAACTAAAAGAAGAACTACTGAAGATACCATCGCTGCTTTTGTCATGACTTTAGGAACATCTTTCCATTTTAATGATTTCAAAACAAATAAACCGATAAACATTGCATAAGCAGCTGCAACAGCTGATGCTTCTGTTGGGGTGAAAATTCCACCAAGAATACCTCCTAAAATTATCACTGGTGTCATTAAAGGAAAAAAAGCTTTAAGAGATGCCTTGCCTCTTTGGCTCCAAGTTGTTTTTTCGGTTACTGCTGGAAAATTATATCTCTTGGCCATAAATTTTATTGTGACCATCAAACTAACTCCTACTAAAATACCAGGTACAATTCCTGCTAAAAATAATGCTGCAACACTCTCACCCATTACATACGCATAAATAATCATTATCCCTGAGGGTGGAATTATGGGTCCAATTACAGAACTAGCCGCAGTAATAGCTGCTGCAAATTTTTTTGTATATCCTTGTTTTTCCATTGCAGGAATAAGCATTGATCCAATTGCCGATGTGTCAGCTACAGCTGAACCTGATAAACCAGCAAACAACATTGAAGTCAGGACATTGACATGAGCTAATCCCCCTTTTAAGTGACCCATCATCGCTTGACTAAATTCAACAAGTCGATGGGTTATTCCTCCTCTGTTCATTAACTCCCCTGCTAACATAAAAAATGGAATTGCCATCAACGGGAAGCTATCTATTCCATTATAAATATTTCTATAAAGCATAGCTCCATCTCTTGCTTGATCATTTAACCAGAGCAAAATCCCTGGTGCTGCTAACAATCCAAAAAATACAGGCAAACCAATTAACAAAAATATTAAAAACAAAGGGAGAAACCAAACTAACATTATTGTGTCTCCAATTTTTGTTTATCATAGTCTTCAGGTAAGTCTAATTTTGTAAAATTAGTAAGAATATTTCTTAAAATTAATTCTATGTTCACAGATATTAAAAAAATAATACCAACAGGTAATGACATATACATCCAGGCTAATTTTATTGGTTCTGTTTTTCCACCAATTAAATGAAAAGGAATTTTTATCGAAGAAGAATTAAATATCCATCCTGCATTAATATGTTTAAAACCTAATTCTAAACCTATTATTAAGACTAATAGAGATACAATTAACAAAAACAAAGTTAAAAAAGTTGAAATAAGTTTTGGCAAAAATCTCTCTAATAAATCAATAGATACAAATCCACCCCATCTATAGGCAGAAGGCGCGATTAATCCTGTCATCCATAACATCAAAAATCTAGCAACCTCATCGGGCCATGGCAGTGCATTATTTAGTACATACCTAAAAAATACTTGTACTAAGATAACAATCACCATCAAAAGTATTGCTATCCATGCAAACTGTCTTCCAATTCTTAAAAAAAAAGTATTTATTTTCTCAAGGAAATTAAAAACAAATAGAAGAATATTAATTATCAAATTCACAGCTAAATTTATTTTAATTATTTAATAAATACAACTTTAATAAAAAAACTAATTTACTTTATAGAATAATTCTCGTATTAAAAATGCTCTCTAAAAAATTGATATATAATTATGAGTAATAAAAAAAAGATATTAATTATTCAAAAAGTCCATGAAAAAGGTATGGAATTAATTAATAACCACCCTAACTTTGATGTTGAAGTAACTGATGACACTTCAGTAGAAAATTTAAAATCAAAATTAAAAGATTGCGACGGTGCATCAATAAGAATTGCAAAGCTTCCTGGTGAAACCTTTGAAGAAGCAAAAAATTTAAAAATTATTTCAAGACATGGTGTTGGTTACGACAATATCGATTTAAAAAAAGCTAAAGAAAAAGATATAAAAATAGTAATAACAGCTAACGCAAATGCTGTTACAGTTGCAGAACATGTAATGTTCGTTTTGTTAAATATTGCCAAAAGAAAAGACTTATTTGACAAAACAGTAAGAGATGGAAACTTTAAAGACAGAAATAAATTACCAAAAACACTTGAGGTTTGGAAAAAAAATTTTTTGATAATGGGTTTTGGAAGAATAGGAAAAGCTTTAATCAAAAGATGTTTAGGTTTCGAAATGAATGTGTTTGTTTATGATCCATTTGTAGACAAAGATAAAATTGAAGAATTAGGTGGAAAAAAAGTAGAAGATCTAGCCGAAGCAGTAAAAACAATGGATGTTATTTCGCTACATATGCCTTTGACTGATAAAACCGAAAATTTAATTAATTATGATTTATTAAAAACAATGAAAAAAACTTGTATTATTATTAATGCAGCAAGAGGTGGAATTATTCATGAAGAAGATCTTGATAAGGCACTAAATGAAAATTTAATTTTTGGTGCTGGTATTGATGTTTTTAAAAAAGAACCACCTGATGAAAATAATCCACTTCTTAAAAATAAAAAAGTATACTTAAGTCCACATACAGCAGCTTTTACTGATGAGTGTATGACAAGAATGGGAAAAGAAACAATTCAAAACATTATTGATTTTTTTGAAGAAAAATTAGAAAAAACTAAAATTGTAAAATTATAAACATTTAGAAATAACAAACTTACTTTTATTAACAAATTGTTAATTTTTATAAATCTGAATATTACTTTTATTTAAGGTCTCAGTTAAATATTTATAACCAATCTTTGCATATTCAAAAGGATTTGCTTTTGCTGGATCTTGCTCTGCTTCAACTACCAACCAGCCTGAATAATTTTTTTCTTTTAACTCATCAAATAAAGGTTTGTAATCAATACAGCCATCTCCAGGTACTGTAAAGGCACCTTCTAAAAATGCACCTCTAAAACTTAAATCTTCTTTTAATGATTTATCTAAAACATTTTTTCTAATATCTTTACAATGAATATGGATAACTCTATCACTAAAATTTTTTAATATTTTAAGAGAGTTGCCTTGAGCAAAGAGCATGTGACCAGTGTCTAAAGTAAGTTTTACACTATCATCGGTGTTCTCAAGCAATCTTATAGTATCTTCCTCAGTTTCTATAACTGTCCCCATGTGGTGATGATAAGCAAGTGGCATACCTTCATCTTGTAAATATTTACCCATTTCAGAAATTTTTTTATAATAATGTTTAGATTCCCCTGTATCCATTTTTGGTCTAGTCGAAAGTTTTTTATCTGGATCTCCTTGAATTGACCCTGCAACTTCAGCAAAAACTATGCAAGGTGCTTTACAATCTTTAAATAATTTTAGCTGATCTTGTATAACTTTTTTTTCTTCCTCTAATGTATTTTTTCTTAAATTTGCTCCATACCAACCAGAACATAGATTTAGTTTAAACTCATTTAATTTTGGAATTAATTCCTCTGATTTCTTTGGAAACTTTCCACCAGACTCTATACCTATAAATCCTGCCTGACTTGCTTCTAACAAACATTGTTCCAAAGGTGTATCACCCCCAAGTTCTGGCATGTCATCATTACTCCATGCTATTGGTGCTATTCCTAATTTTACTGACATAAATATTTTTTTTGCTAAGATATATTCAATGTTTAAATCAAATAAAACTAAAAAATTAAGTTTAGGAATTGTTGGGGGTGGTCCTGGATCATGGATTGGCCATGTTCATAGAATCTCATCTAGATTTGATGATCAATATGAAATAGTAGCAGGAGTTTTTTCAAGAAATGTAAAAATTTCTACTAAGTTTGGAAAGAGTATAGGGATTTCAGCTGATAGATGTTACTCAAATTATAAAGATATGGCTGAGAAAGAAGCTAAGAGAAAAGATGGAATTAATGTAGTTGCTATAATGACACCACCATCAAGTCATCAAATTATTGCTGAAAAATTTATTTCAAAAAATATAAATATAATTTCTGATAAACCTTTTGCAGGAAATTTAGATCAAGCAAAAAAACTTTTCAAATCAATTAAAAAAAATAAAAAAATAAAATATGCACTAACTCATAATTATTCCGCTTATCCAATGGTGAGAGAAGCAAAAAAATTAGTTGAAAAGGGGAAAATTGGTAAAGTTGAATATGTTAATGTTGAATATATTCAAGATTGGTCTGGTGGAACAAAAATTAATTCAAAAAATGCAAAAAGAAAACTTAAATGGAAAATTGATAATAAAATAGTTGGAACATCCGCTGTATTAAATGAAATTGGAACTCATGCCTACCATCTAGCCTCTTATATTTCGGGTTTGAAAGGACAAACAGTTTTTGCAGATATAAAGCAAATATCAAAAAAAATTAAAATGGATGATAATGCACAGGTTATGATCAATTTTAACAATGGCGCAAAAGGAATGTTTTGGACAAGTGTAATGGCCAAAGGTGGTGTTTATGGTTTAAGAATTAGAGTATTTGGTTCTAAAGGTAGTTTAGAGTGGGTTCAAAATGATCCAAATTACCTTAAATTAAATCCAGAAAAAGGTGCTGTAAAATTATTAGAAAGAGGATTTCATAATTCAGAATTTTCAAAGCAATTCTCTAGAATAAAATTTGGTCATCCAGAGGGATACCTTGATGCGTTTGCAAATATTTATAAAGAGTTTGCGGACTCTATGAAAAACAAAACAAAAAAAAGATACTTTTATCCAAATGAAGATGAGGGTTTAGAAACAGCAAAATTTATTAGTGCGTGTAAAATTTCCTCAAGAAGAAAAAGATGGGTAAAAATATAATTAATATTGCACTATTTGGACTTGGAAGAATTGGTCAAATGCACGCCAATAACCTGATAAATCATAAAGATTTTAATCTGAAATATATTTTTGATAAAGATCAAAAATTAACTAAAAGACTTTCAAAAAAATATAACTCTATTGGTATTCAAAATCCAAAAATTGCATTTAAAGATAAAAATATCAAATGTATATTTATTGCATCAAGCACAAATACACACTTAAAATTTATTGAAGAAGCGGTTGTAAATAGAAAAGTTGTATTTTGTGAAAAACCTTTAGACCTTGATTTAAATAAAATTAACAAGTGTAAAAAAAGAATTTCTAAATATAAACCAAAAATTCAAATCGGATTTAATAGAAGGTACGACCCAGCGCATAATTCTTTAAATCGCAATTTACTAAAAGGTAAAATTGGTAAATTAGAAAAAATAATTATTACTAGCAGAGACCCAGAGCCACCACCAATAAACTATTTAAAGACATCTGGAGGTATATTTAAGGATATGATGATTCATGATTTTGATTTAGCAAGATTTTATGCCGGATATGATGAATTTGAATCCATATTTGCTACTGGACAACGTTTCTTGGATAGAAAACTAAAAAAAATAAATGATTTAGATTTAGCTACTGTAATAATGAAAACTAAAAAAGGAGTACAGTGTATTATTACTAATTCTAGGCATTGTAGTTTTGGTTATGATCAAAGAATTGAGCTTTTTGGGTCTAAAGGAATGATCATTTCAGATAATCAAAGAGACTTGGAAACAGTTTTGTATTCAAAAAATTCAACTGACAATAAAACTCAATTAAAAAACTTTTTTATTGAAAGATATTCTGAAGCCTACAAAATTCAACTGGATGACTTGGTAAAAATTTGTAAAAAAAATTCTAAACCTTTAGCTAATTTTGAAGATGGTAGAAAATCTCTTATACTAGCAGAAAGTGCAAAAAGATCCTTGAAATCGAAAAAATTTGAAAAAATTATATTTTAATTAAATTAACTTCTTTCAAACAAAGTTGGAAACATTTTACCTTCAACAGGATCTCCGTTTTTATAACCTGCTTCTTGCATTGCTTTCCTATAATTAAAACTTGTCCAATCTCCATCATAACTTATTTTTGCATCCTCTTTTGAAACTCTTAATGTATATCGGCTTAAAGTTTTATCAGGAATACTCTCATTCAAACTTCCATGTAGTGTTCTCATATCGAAAACTACTGCATCCCCTAATTCGCAATCCCATTGTAAAAACTCATATTTATCTTTATTTCCTAAAATATCAGGAGGTAATTCATATTTTTTTCCATTGACTAAACATTCATTACCTTCAATTTTATGTCCATCCTTAAACAAAACTCTCAAAAAAAATTTATTCCATAAATGTGAGCCCCTCACCCAAACAACTCCCTCATTTTTTTTTGTTGGTTGCAGTGGAAGCCATAAAACACACATTGTTCCATCCATATCAAAATAACTGATATCGTGATGAAAAGGTGTTGAAGATTTTGATCCTGCCTCTCTCAAAAACCAATTATCCATTACTAAATTAATTTTTTTTGCAGACATTAATTCTGCAGCTATCTGTGCATAAGGTGATTTATAAACAAATTCTTTAAATTCAGGAATTAAATGCCAAGTCCAGTAATCCTCTAGATAAGCTGGAACATTTTTTTTAGTTGTGTGAGATTTAAATCTAGGACTAGGATTAGAAATATCTTTTTCTATACCTGTCTTAAGTTTATTAATCCAACTAATATCGAATTTGTTTTTTAGAAATATTGCGCCATCTTCTTTAAATTTTTCTATTTCATTTTTAGTTAGAAATTTGTTCATAATAATAAAGGTTAAGTTTTATAGTATTTTAATGTATTAAAGTGTCTAGTAATAGTTGAAATTATTATATTTAAAATCCACATAACTAATATTTAATTTTTTCATTAATTATTTTCCTTCTATAATGTTACTTTATAAAAAGGAGGTAACTATGGCTAAATTTATAGTAATGGGCAATTATACAGCTCAAGCTTTTAAAGGATTTATAGGTAATCCAGACCAAGACAGAGCTGCAGCAGCTACTGCTTTATCAGAGGCAGTAGGAGGAAAGATGGAATCTTTTATGATCACAAGAGGAGCTTATGATTTTGTAGGAGTTGTGAGTGGTAGTATTGGATTTGAAGGCGCAGCAGCAGTTAAGCTAGCAGTTGAAGCTTCTGGAGCTATAACAAATTTTACCATATTAGAAGAAATGGATATGGGTAAAGCTGCTGGCATGGCATCAAAGGCTATGGCTAATTATAAACCAGCAGGTTAAAGCTAGATTTTTAAGTTAATTCTATCATGATTAATTTTATTAATTATGATAGCTTTAACTTAAATGAATATATTAAGAGATAGCTTTGGAAGAACTTTTCCATATATAAGACTTTCAATTACCGATGTATGTAATTTTAAGTGTGGGTATTGTTTACCAAATGGATATCAAATTGATAAAAGCGATAATAGAAAATTTCTTCACTTAGAGGAAATTAGACGTCTAGCAAAAGTTTTTTCAAAATTAGGTGTATGTAAAATTAGACTTACTGGAGGTGAACCAACGGTAAGAAAAGATTTTTTTGATATAATCAAGATCTTAAAAGATGAAGCTGGAATAAAAAAAGTTGTAATTACCACAAACGGTTATCGTTTAGATGAAAAAGCAAAGATGTTAGTAGATAGTGGCTTAAACGGCATTAATATTAGCATTGATAGTCTAGATAGAAATACATTCAAAAATGTTACAGGTCATGATCGATTACCAGAGATTTTAAAAGGAATTAACATCCTTCAAGATTTAAATTTTGAAAATATTAAGATTAATGCAGTTCTTTTAAATAGAATAAATGCATCAGAAAAAGATTTTGAGTCTTGGGGAGAATTTATAAAGAAGAATAAAGTAGATTTTCGATATATAGAACTAATGCAAACAGGCGATAACCTAGATTATTTTAAAAAATATCATGTATCTTCAAAAATTTTCAAAGATTACTTAAATAAAAATAATTGGATTTATCAAACCTTAGGTAAAGATGCAGGGCCGTCACTAAATTATATCAATCCAGAATACAAAGGGAAATTTGGAATTATAGCGCCCTACTCTAAAGATTTTTGTAGAAGCTGTAACAGATTAAGAATTACATCAAGAGGAGATCTTAGATTATGCCTATTTGGAAATACTGGAATAAGTATAAGACATTTATTACAAAAAGATGATCAAATTGAAGAATTACAAGATCTTATAATGGGTCAAATGAAATTTAAAAAAGAATCTCACCATTTGGAACTAGGCGAAACTGGTTTAACTAAAAATTTATCTACCACGGGTGGCTAATGTCAAAATTAAAAATTATAAATCAAGAAGAGCTTAAAGATTGGGCGAAAGAAATATTTCAAAAAAACTCTTTCAATATGGTTGATGTTTCTTCAAAAAAAGAAACTTTCAGAAGAGCACTTGCGTCAGGTAAAATTTATGTTGGAAAAGAGGTTTTTGATCTAATTAAAAATAAGAAGATGCCTAAAGGAGATCCTATTACTTTAGCTGAGGTATCAGCTGTGTTGGGTGTAAAAAAAACAAGTGAACTTATTCCTCTATGTCACCCACTTCCAATTGACCATACGGCTACTAAAGTAATTATGAATGAATTAGACAGTTCATTAGAAGTGTTTTGCGTAGTTTCTGCAGTAGCAAAAACAGGTGTAGAAATGGAAGCTATAATGGGTGTTAACTCTGCCTTAATCACAATTTATGATTTAAGCAAAATAGTAAATCCACATCTTAAAATTGATAACGTAAAATTATTAATTAAAGAAGGTGGAAAAAGTGGATTATGGAAAAACCCTGATGGTCTCCCAGATTTTTTAAAAAATATTTTTTAATGAAAATATCAGTTGAATTATTTGGCGCAGCTAGAGAATTTAGTACTAAATCTCATTTAGACTTTGAATTAATTGAAAATTCCTCAATAAAAGATCTTAGAAACCAAATGATAGAGTTTATTGATATGAAATTTAAAGGAAATGAAACTTTTAAAAAAATTATTAAATCATCAGCTTTTTGTTCGTCTGATGATAAAATTGTCTCAGACAATTATAAAATAGTTAAAAAACAAAACTTTAGCATTATACCTCCTATAGGAGGTGGTTAATGCTACATACTAAAATTATTGATGCTTCAAAAAATGAGAAGATAGAAATTTCAAAAGCAGAAAATTTTTTAAATCAATCGAAATTTGGTGCTGTAATATATTTTGTTGGGACTGTAAGAGATTTAAATGAAAATAAAACAGTTACTGGTATTACCTATGATGCCAAAGAAAGTATGGTTATAAAAAGTTTTGAAGAAATTTATGAAGAAGCTGATAACAAGCTAAATATTAAAGAAAAATCAGTATTTATTGAGCATGTTAAAGGATATGTGGGTTTAAAAGAAAAAAGCATCATTATTGGTGTAGCTTGTAAACATAGAGATCAAGCTTTTGTGTTATCTAGATATATAATTGAAGAAATTAAAAAAAGATCTCCTATTTGGAAAAAAGAACATTATGAAAATGAGGTCAGTGAGTGGTTAAAAGGAATATCTCTAAATAATTAAAATGATAAAATTTAAAAATTCAGAAATCACACCAGAGAATATTTATAAAAAAAGAAGATCTTTCATTAAATCTGTAGGTCTCGGTGCAAGCACATTAGCAATGTCTAGTATACCCTTTTTAAATAAATCTTTAGCAAGTGAGAGAGATAAATTAACGAGTTATAAAGACATAACGACTTATAATAATTATTATGAGTTTGGAACATCAAAGAGTGATCCTTATAGAAACTCTCAAATATTTAAAACAACTCCTTGGGATATAGCTATTGAGGGTGAAGTTGAAAAACCAATAAAATTATCTATGGAAGAAATCTCAGAAATGTTTATTTCTGAAGAAAGAATATATCGATTAAGATGTGTTGAGGGTTGGTCTATGGTTATTCCATGGATGGGCTTTTCTTTGAGCAAATTACTATCAAAAGTAAATCCAACTAATAAAGCAAAATTTGTTGAATTTGAAAGTGTATATGACCCTGCACAAATGAAAGGTCAAAGATACCCTGTTTTAAACTGGCCTTACAATGAAGGTTTAAGAATTGATGAAGCCATGCATCCTTTGACAACAGTTGTGACGGGTTTATATGGTAAAAAACTGCCTAATCAAAACGGAGCACCACTAAGAATTTTTATTCCATGGAAGTATGGTTTTAAAAGTGCAAAAGCTATTGTTAAAATTAAATTTGTTGAAAACATGCCTACCTCATCATGGATGTGGGCTTCACCTAGAGAGTATGGATTTTACTCAAATGTTAACCCTAATGTTGATCACCCAAGATGGTCTCAAGCAACTGAAAGAATAATAGGTGAAGGTGTTTGGGCGCCTAGAGTAAAGACCTTAATGTTTAATGGTTATGGAGATGAAGTTGCAAGTCTCTATAGCGGTATGGATTTAAAAAAAAATTTCTAAATTAAATTGAGAAGATATTCTAAAACTCTAGTTTTTTTTCTTTCTCTTTGGCCAATTTATGTGATTTCTTATCAAATAATTTTTAATCAATTAGGTCCAGAGCCTGTTGACAGAATCATTAATCACTTTGGAGAATGGACTTTGATATTTATTCTTTTAACTCTTTCTATGACACCACTTAAACAAATCACAAAATCAGTAGAGTGGATCAAGTTTAGAAGAATGCTTGGTTTGTTTACTTTTTTTTATGCATCTATTCATATGTTAAGTTATGTTGGTCTTGATTACAGATTTGATTTTGAGCCACTGATAAATGATGTCTTAAAAAAGAAGTTTATCTTTATAGGATTTTCAGCTTGGCTGTTGTTAATTCCACTTGCTGTAACGTCATCTGAGAGAATGGTTAGACTGTTAAAACAAAATTGGAAAAAAATTCATAGATTGATTTATATAATTGGGATTTTTGGCGTACTTCATTATATTTGGCTATCAAAAACAATATTTTTCAAACCACTTATATTTTTAATTATTTTAGTAATTCTTTTACTTTTTAGAATTAAAATTACAAGATCAGCTTCTAAAATCTGAGGCTTTATCAAAATCTTTAAAAGATTTGATACTCTTAGTTTTAATAAAATTTGTTCTATTTTTAAGCCTCTTAACCATAAATTTTGCTCCAAACTGACCTTTAATATTTTTAAATTTTTTTATTAAAGAACTGTCAAAACCAATAGGATTACCTACTCTATTTTTATATTTTAAAGCATGTACTAAAAATTTTTTAGAATTTATAGATCTATAAATTTTATTTATATCTGTTTGTTTAACAAATGGCATATCCGACTGAGCTATAATAAAGCCTTTATCATTTTTAGATATTTTTTTTAATCCTATTTTTATAGAAGAGGCCATACCTTTTTTATAATTTTTGTTGTAGGTAAAAATAATTTTTTTATTTTTTTTTATTATTTTTTTTACTTCTTTGTGTTGATGGCCAAGAACTAGGATAATTTTATTTACTTTACTTTTTGTTAATACATTTAAAGAATAGTTTATTAACGGTTTATTTTTATATAGCTTAATCAGTTTATTTTCAGATTTCATTCTTTTTGATTGGCCAGCTGCAAGTAATATTGCTTTAATCACTTTTTATAAGTTTCTGATACTAATTGAGCTATAATAGATAAAGCAATTTCTGGAGCAGATTTACCACCGAGCTTAATACCAATTGGTCCGTAAATTGAATTAATTTCATCATTATTAAATCCAGCTTCGGCTAATCTTTGACATCTATTTTCGTGAGTTTTTTTACTGCCAAGTGCTCCAATATAATAAAATTTATTTTTTAATGCGTATTGCAAAGCAGGATCATCTATTTTTGGATCATGTGTTAAAGCTATTAATGCTGTACTTGAATTTGTTTCAATTTCTTCAAAAGCTTCTTTTGGCCATTTGTTAATAACTTTAATTTCAGGAAATCTTTGCTCAGATGCAAAATATCCTCTTGGATCTATAATACTAATTTCAAAATTTAAACTTTTTGCAAAATCAACTAAATATTGTGCAATATGCACAGCACCAACAATAATTACTTTTATTGGTTTTATATAAGTTTCAACAAATATCTCTGAATTTTCTATAACACCGTTTTTTTTTGATTTAAAAAAATTTTCTATTTCATCAGCATATTTTGAAAATTCTCCTTTTGGAGAAGTGCCAGGTAAATAAATTTCACTATCACCATTTTCTAAATTTGTAAGAATTGCAAACTCAGTTTTTGATGATTTTTTTTTTAATATTTCTTCAAGTGTTTTAATTTTCATTAGTGTATCTGCTCAATATATACCGCTATCTCTCCGCCACATGCTAGACCCACTTCCCACGCGCTCTCGTTCGAAACTTTAAATTCTATTTTTTTACAAGGCTTGTTGTCTTTAATTAACGATAAACACTCACTTACAACTGCAGACTCCACACATCCACCAGAAACTGATCCTGAAAAATCTCCTTTTTCATTCACAATCATTCTGCTACCAACTTGTCTAGGTGATGATCCCCAGGTTTGAATTACAGTTGCTAAAACTACTTTTTGATTAGCTTTTATCCAATCTTTAGCTTCGTCTAATATTTTCTCATCAAATGAATTTTTCATCTGATAAAATATAGTTTTTAACTAACAAGCATCAACGGCTTTTTTAGCCTGAGTGACAACTAAACTAGCTCTAAATTCTGCAGAAGCATGCATATCAGTGTTCATTTCTGAACTATCTAGATCCATTCCATCTATTGAAGAAGAGGAAAAATTACCCGATAGAGCTTTCGACATTTCTTTATCATTATAAACACATGATTTTGCACCAGTAACTGCAACGTTTACATCTCCTTTATGTTTAGCCACATATACTCCAACGATTGCATATCTAGATGCAGGGTTAGGATGTTTTTGATAGCTAGATTTTTCTGGTATTTGAAATTCTATAGCTTCTATTAACTCACCCTTTTTTAAAGCTGTCTCAAACATTCCTTTAAAAAACTTTGCCGCTTCAATTTTTCTTTCGTTCGTATGTATTGTTGCGTTTAAAGCTATACATGCAGATGGATAATCAGCTGATGGATCATTATTTGCTATTGACCCACCTATCGTTCCTCTATTTCTTACTTGTGGATCACCAATTCCTTCAGCCAAACTAGATAATGATGGAATTGCTTTTTTTACATCTTTAGAATTTGAAACTTCAACATGTTTAGTTGCAGCTCCTATAGTAACTGACTTCCCACTTACTTTTATACCACTTAATTTTTTAATATTTTTTATATCAATTAAATCTTTATAAGTAGCTAATCCTAATTTCATTGAAGGAATAGTAGTCATTCCTCCTGCTAAAAAAGCAGAACTAGATGAAGCAAGTTTAGATGCCTCTTTACTATCTTTTGCTGAATGATAATTAAAATCTTTCATAAACCTCCTATGCTGCTTTTGCGTTAGATTTTTTTAGATTTTTACAAGCCTTCCACACTTTTTCAGCTGTAGCTGGCATAGTAACCTCTTGCCCACCTAAGGCATCAATTACAGCATTCATTACAGTAGGTGGTGCTGCTATTGCTCCCGCTTCTCCACAACCTTTTACACCTAAAGGATTTGTGGTTGCATGCGTACAAGTATAACCAATGTTAAACTCAGGAAAATTATCTGCACGCGGCATTGTATAGTCCATATAAGATCCTGTCATCAACTGACCTGTTTCATCATACTCTGCATTTTCATACAATGCTTGACCTATACCTTGAGCAAGACCACCGTGAACTTGTCCTTCAACAACCATTGGATTAATAATTCTTCCAAAATCATCACAAGCTGTATATTTTTCAAGCTTAACATGTCCTGTTTCAGGGTCTATCTCAACTTCAGCAATATGCGTTCCTGCTGGGAAAGAAAAGTTTGAAGGATCATAAAAAGAAGTTTCTTTTAAACCAGGTTCATCCCCTTCTGGCAATGGAGATTTCATTTCATCTCTTACGCCAGGTAAATAACAAGCAAAAGCTACTTCTCCTATTGTTTTCTTTTTATTTGATTTAGAAACAATAAATTCTCCGTCTTTGAATTCAACATCTTCTGGATTTGCCTCTAACATTTTAGCTGTAACTCTTTTACCTTTTTCAACTATTTTTTTACAAGCATTCACAATAGCAATACCACCAACAGCTAAAGATCTAGAACCGTATGTTCCCATACCGAATGTTCCTTTGTCTGTATCGCCATGAACGATATCTATATTTTCTATTGGAACACCTAATTCATCCGCTGCTATTTGAGCAAAAGTTGTTTGGTGACTTTGCCCATGACTATGTGAACCTGTGTAAACAGTAACTTGTCCAGTTGGATTAAATCTAACTTCTGCAGATTCCCATAATCCAACACCGCATCCTAATGACATTACAGCAGCTGATGGAGCAATACCGCACGCTTCAAAATATGAGGTAACGCCAATTCCTCTAAGTTTTCCTTTAGCTTCAGACTCTTTTCTTCTTGCCTCAAAACCTTTGTAATCTGCCATCTGTTTTGCCTTTTCCATTCCAGCAACATAATCACCAGAATCTACTGTATGAACTAAAGTTTGTTTAAAAGGAAATGCCGTAGGGAAGTTTTTTATTCTAAGTTCAGTTTTATCTATTCCCAATTCCATTGAAGCTTTTTCAACTAATCTTTCAATAGTATATGTAGCCTCTGGTCTTCCTGCACCTCTATAAGCATCTACTGGAGCTGTATTTGTATATACAGCTTTGACATTTGTATAAGCTGCTGGAATTTCATAAACTCCAGTTGCACAAGGTCCAAATAAATAAGTTGGTGTCACTGTTCCAAATACTCGAGCATAAGCTCCAAGATTTGCTATGGTCTCATTTTTAAAACCAAGAAACTTTCCATCTTTAGTAACTGCTAATTCTGCATGAGTAACATGATCTCTTCCATGAATGTCAGTTAAAAAAGATTCTGACCTTTCTGCAACCCACTTAATAGCTCTATTAATTTTTTTAGCTGCCCAGCTACAAACAATATCTTCGTTATAAACGTTTATTTTAGAACCAAAACCACCACCAACATCTGGAGCTACAACTCTTAACTTATGTTCAGGAGCTACATTTCCAAAAGCAGACATTATCAATCTTGATAAATGTGGATTTTGACTTGTTGTATATAAAGTAATCTCTTCAGATGCAGCATTGTAATCAGCAACACATGCTCTTGGCTCCATTGCATTTGGAATTAATCTATTATTAATGATATCAATAGAAATTACTTTATCAGCCTTATCAAATGCTTCTTTAACTTTTTGTCTATCCCCTAATAACCAGTCAAAACAAAGATTTTTATCGATGCCTTCATGAATAGTATCTCCATTCATAGCATCTGCAGTACTTGTGACTGCTTTTAATACTTTGTAATCAACTTCAACTTTTTCTGCAGCATCTTTTGCTTCTGCTAAACTTTCAGCAATTACAACTGCAACAGGATCTCCAACAAAATTTACATTATCTTTAGCTAACGGAGGGTTTCCAGGACATTTCATTTCTGTACCGTCTTCACTTCTAATTGCCCAACCCGCAATTAAACCTCCAATTTTATCATCTGCTATTTCTTTGCCTGTAAGTATACTCACTACTCCTGATGATTTTAAAGCTTTATCGATATTTATTTTTTTAATAGATGCTCTTGCGTGCGGTGATCTAACAAAAATCGCGTAAGTTTGATTAGCTAAATTAATATCTGCTGTATATCTGCCTTTACCAGTTAAAAATCTTTTATCCTCTTTTCTCTCAACTCTAGAACCTACTAAACTTGCCATTTTCTTTCTCCTCCTTTAAATTACATTTTCGTTGCTGCTTCTTTAACTGCTGCAACAATATTTTGATAACCAGTACATCTACAAATATTTCCCTCTAACCAATCTCTAATTTCTGTATCTGATGGTTTTTTATTTTTTTGTAAAAGATCAACTGCGCTCATAACCATTCCTGGAGTACAAAAACCACACTGTAAGCCATGAAGTTTTTTGAACGCTTCCTGCATTGGATGCATTTTTCCATTTGTTTCTAAACCCTCAATTGTTGTAACTTTTGATCCATTAACGTCAGCTGCTAAAGCTGTACAACTTTTTAAAGAATTTCCGTCAACATGAACTACACATGCTCCGCATTGACTAGTGTCACATCCAATATGTGTACCTGTTAACTGTAAATGCTCTCTTAAAAACGTAGATAGTAAAGTGTTATCTGAAGCTTCTTTTTCGACTTTTTTTCCATTAACTTCTAGTGAAATTTTACCCATAATCTCTCCTTTAATTAATATCTTTACCCTTTAAGATTTAATCATTTTGGGAATGTAAAGGCAACTATCAAATTTAAACTCTAGTAAGACTAGAATTTATTTTAAAAACATCCAATAAATTAAGAAAATTCCTAGAACTACTGCGGCTGTTAAATATCTATAATTAATTTTTGACACAGGTATCTTTTGGTCGTCGGACTCGGCTGTCTCACTTGATTCATTTTTTTCAGAAGAAATTAATTCAGAAAATTTACCAAAAAATATATCTGCCATTTTTTTTGCTGTCATATCTATAAGTCTTGAACCTACTTGTGCAATTTTTCCACCCACTTGTGCTTCAACAGAATAAATTAAATTCGTTCCTTTTTCATTATCTTCAAGTTTAACTTCAGCTTCTCCTGAAGCAAAACCAACTAGAGAGTTTCCAGATCCTAATATTTTATAGCTGTTAGGAGGATTTAAATCTTTTAATTCAATGTCACCAGAAAAAGTTGCATTAAAAGGTCCAATTTTATTTGTAGCTTTCGCAGAAAATTCAGTTTCAGATTTTTTATTAAACTCTTCACATCCAGGGATTGATTGTTTTAGTATTTCTGGATCATTTAATGCTTCCCAAACTTTCTGTTTTTCTAAATTAATTTTATAAGATCCTGTTAATTTCATAGATTTAACATATAATAAATTATGGACGAAAATACAAAAAAAGAATTACAATCTGCAGCTTTTGAAAGACTAATATCTCATCTTAGAGATAGAAAAGATGTACAAAATATAGATCTAATGAATCTGGCAGGTTTTTGTAGAAACTGTCTTTCTAAGTGGTACCGAGAGGAAGCAGAAAAAAAAGGCATAGAAATTTCTGATCCAGATGCAAGAGAGCATGTTTATGGAATGCCTTATTCAGAATGGAAAGATAAATATCAAAAATAATTATTTCTCTTTAAGTCTAGGAAATAATTCTACGAAATTACAAGGTTTGTGATTGATATCTAATTGATGCTTTAATATGCCATCCCACGCATCAGTTACACCGCCTGAGGATCCCGGTAATGCAAAAACATATTTACCATTTGATAATGCAGCACAGGCTCTTGATTGTATAGAGGATGTTCCAACTGTTTTTAGACTTATAGTTCTAAAAACTTCTCCAAATCCAGGTATATGTTTATCTGCAATTTCGTCAATCGCTTCAGGAGTTATATCTCTTCCAGTTAAACCTGTTCCTCCAGTAGTGATTATGACATCTATATCTTTTTGATTTGTCCATTCTTTTAAAATTTTAACAATATCCTCTTTATTATCTTTACAAATTTTTCTATCGATCAATTTATGCTTAGCCTGTTCAATTTTTTTAACCAAGATTCCACCTGATTTATCATTATCAAAAGTTCTTGTATCTGTTACAGTTAATAAAGCTATATTTACATCCATAATTTAAAAATGATTATATTATCAATTCTTTTCTTTGTAACTGCATTAATATACTCAAGTGTTGGCTTTGGGGGAGGCTCAACATATCTTGCAATACTTTTAATTTGGGGTGTACCTTACACAATATTTCCCGTTATAGCTCTTGTATGCAATATTATTGTTGTATCTGGTAATTCTATCAATTTTATA
The DNA here is from genome assembly GCA_003281005.1 of Pelagibacteraceae bacterium AG-349-O05. Classification (GTDB taxonomy): domain Bacteria; phylum Pseudomonadota; class Alphaproteobacteria; order Pelagibacterales; family Pelagibacteraceae; genus Pelagibacter. Next base: position 53,176 of record QCDE01000001.1, on the reverse strand, counting down.
AGATCTAAAAATATAAATATTAATTTACTTTTTCCTTATTTAATTGGCTCTATTCCATTAGCATTTATTGGAGGATCAATAACAATTGAAAAAACTTTATTTGAGATTTTATTATTTTGTGTTTTGTTAGTTGCAGGTATTTTTTTATTAATTGAGAGTAAATCTTTTAATAAAGAGAAAATTAAAATTAACCAAATACCAAGATTAATCTCAATTTCTATCGGATCGCTAATTGGCTTTCTGTCAGGGTTAGTAGGAATTGGTGGAGGAATTTTTTTAAGCCCCCTTCTATTTTTAATGAAAGCTGGATACCCTAGACATATCACCAGCAGTGCATCTTTATTTATATTAATCAATTCTATCTTTGGAATAGCTGGACAGCTGACAAAAGATCAAGTTTTAGATCAGGTTACTAACTATTGGCCATTATTTTTAACGGTGTTTATTGGAGGACAAATTGGTAGCTTATTAAACATTAAATTCTTATCGAATAAAATTTTAGCTCTACTAACTTCTTTTGTTGTAATTTTTGTCGCAATAAGAATGGGAATTAAACTTATAGGTTAATATTGAATAAATTTACTTTTAAGATATTTAGAGAATTATGAAAAATATAAAACCTTTTGGTCCAACTATAGGAAAAACGAAAATTTCAAAGAAATTTTTAGATATCTTAAATAAAGAGATTGATAATAAAGTTTTAACAAAAAATAATGATTATAGTTCCAAACTTGCTAGTCAAATTAAAAAAGAAATTAAAATTTCAGATAATTTCATAAAAAAAAATTTAGAAAGAGAAATAAAAAAAAATATCAAAAGTTTTCTAAAAAATGAAAAGATTAAAAAAATTAAAAATATAAAAATATTAAATTTATGGGTAGTTAGTCAATTTAAAGATGAATATAACCCTATTCATTATCATGATGGAGATATATCTGGTGTAGGTTATTTAAAAGTCCCAAAAGATATGACTAAAAATAAACTTATAAAAAACAAAAAAGATAAGACTAATGGCACAATTGATTTTATAAACGGACAAAGAGGGTTTTTAAGCAGAAGTATTTTTAATATTGTGCCTAAAGAAAGAGACTTAATAATTTTTCCAAACTATTTAATGCATACTGCATACCCGTTTAATATCAATGCTGAAAGAAGATCTTTTTCTTTTAATGCTAAAATCATTCTTAGAAAATAATGATTAACAAAGATTTTTTTAAAAAAATTAGAATATTAGATGGAGGAATGGGTCAAGAATTACTTGCAAGAGGGATGAAGCCAAATTCAACTTTATGGAGTGCTAATGCAATATTAGATGAAAATTATCATCAACTTGTTTTAGACACACATATTGATTTCATAAAAGCTGGTGCAGAAATCATTGTCACAACAACTTTTGCTACACGGCAAAAACGTTTAAAAGAGAATAATCTTTTAGATAAATTTGAATATTTAAATCAAAAAGCAGGTGAAATTGCTCAAACTGCAAAACGAAAATTTCCCAATACTTATATTGCTGGTGGTATACCTCCACAAAATTTAACCTATGAAGCAGATAATAGAGGTGAGGTCGAAATTACAGAAAACTTTAATAGTCAAGCAAAGGCGTTAAATCCATATGTTGATTTTTTTTACTTTGATGTTTGGAGTAGTGTTAAAGAGGTTAAGTGTGGAATTGAGGCTATAAAAGAATTTAAAAAACCATATTTAGTTGGATTACATGTATCTGAAGGAATAACTTTACCAAGTGGGGAAAAGATCAAAGATGTCAAAAAAATAATTGATGAAAACGCTCTAGGAGTGCTGTTGTCTTGTGTTTCTCCCGAAAATTTTGAGAAAAACTTAAAAGAATTAAAAAGTTTAAATATACCATTTGGTTTCAAATTAAATGGCTTTGTTACCACTAAACTAAGAGAAAGTTATACATCAGTTTTTTTAGGAAAAAAATCTAATCCAAATGAAATTTTGGGAAAAAGACAAGATTTGACACCAACTAAAATTCAAGAAATTGCTAAAAAATTTAAAGACGCTGGGGCAACTATTCTTGGGGGATGCTGTGAAACAAGTCCTTCACACATAAAAGCAATCGCAAACCTTAAGTAACGTTTTTATAATCTGCTTTTCTTGCTAAATATATTCCAATAAATACAGCAATTAATGCAACTATAATTTTTGAGGTAATTATTTCATTGAGAAATATGTATCCTAAAATAATTCCAAATATTGGAATGATATATGAAACTTGTGAATGAAATATAAGACCATTTGTTTTTAAAATTCTGAATCTCAATAACCAAGCTATCCCAGTAGGAAAAATTCCTAAATATATTACCGATATAATAGAGTCTGTTGAAGGATTTAACATCCAAGGTTTCTCAAAAATTAAAGTGAATGGAAGAAGTATAATTGTTGACCAAATTAAAATTGAACCTGTAACATTTTCATTTTCTTTATTACTTATTTTTAAGGTTATTACTCCTCCAATTACATAGCAAGTTGATCCAAGCAAAATTAAAAGTGCAGCAACAAAGTTATTTTCATTAATTAAAAAGTCATCTGAGAACAAAAATACTATTCCTGAAAATCCTATTAATAATCCAATAGTTTTTAATAGGTTAAATTTTTCTCCTTTTAAAAAAAAGTGAGCTAGAACTGTTGAGCTTAATGGTGTTGTGGACATCAAGATAGCTGCTAAGTTACTTTGAACATGATTGACTCCATAGGATATTAGTATGAATGGAATGGCTAAATTTACAAATCCTATAATTGCAAACCACTTCCAGTCTTTTGAGAATGCTTCAATTTTTATATTTTTATAAAAACATAAAATTAAAACTGGTATAGCTCCTAAAAAAGATCTTAAAAAACCTATTGTAATAGGTCCAAATGAATATGTAGCAATCTTTATATTAAAAAAAGCAGACGCCCAAATTAATGACAATAATGTCAACAACAAATAATCAACTAATTGTGGTTTTCTCATTCTGTTATCTCTTTTGTTTCACCTGAAGTTAATGCAATTAAATTTTCAAAATTTATTTCGAAAACTGCATTAGGATGACCTGCGGCTGCAAAAATAGAAGAAAATCTATTTAAAGTTTCATCAATAAAAATTTTTATTTTTGTTAAATGTCCTGTTGGAGATACTCCGCCAATTGTGTATCCAGTAATTTTTTTAACATCTTCTGGGTTCGCCATTGAAACATCTTTTTCATTTAAAATTTTTTTTAATTTATTTAATGAACACCTTTTATCTCCAGAAACTAAACATAAAACATAACTATCCCCTGCTTTAAAAAGTAAGCTTTTGACAATTGCTCCTACTTTGCAACCTAAAGCTGTAGCTGCATCGTTAGCTGTTCTGGCAGTTTGCTCTAAAACAATCACTTTAAGATCTGGGTTAAATTGTTTTAGGGATTTTTCTGCTCTTATAACTGGCTCTTTATTTAGTATTGAATTCACAAGTTTAATTAATTTATTATTTTAGTGACTAATTACACTACTTATGTGAAAATTGCATAGGTGTTATTTATTAAATAAGCAATATTTTTAGGTTTTTTTTTGTAAATTAGGCCAAGCAAAATTACATAGGAGACAAAATGAGTGCAGCAAATGTATTGAAATATATTAAAGAAAAAGACGCAGAATTTGTAGATCTAAGATTTACTGACCCGAGAGGGAAACTTCAGCATTTAACAATGGATTCAACGGTCGTTGATGAAGGTATGTTAAATGAAGGTGTGTTTTTTGATGGATCTTCTATTGCAGGATGGAAAGCAATAAATGAGTCCGACATGATTTTAAAACCTGATACTTCAAGAATGTTTATGGATCCTTTTACGTCTCATAATACTGTGGTTTTGTTTTGTGATATTCTTGATGCCATTAAAAAAACACCGTATGAAAGAGATCCTAGAGGTATAGCAAAAAAAGCAGAAGAATATTTAAAATCCTCTGGAATTGGTGATAAAGCATTCTTTGGTCCAGAACCTGAGTTTTTTGTGTTTGATGATGTAAAAATCAAAAATGATATGAATGAGTGTGGCTTTATAATAGATAGTAAAGAGGGTCCTTATAATTCTGGGAAAGAATATGAAAATGGAAATATGGGTCATAGACCTGGTGTAAAAGGAGGTTACTTCCCTGTTCCACCTGTAGATAGTGAACAAGATATGAGAAGCGAATATTTAAAAAACTTAAAAGAAGTTGGTATCAAGGTTGAAAAACATCACCATGAAGTTGCTCCAAGTCAGCATGAATTAGGAATGTATTTTGGAACTTTAGTTGATCAAGCTGATAATGTACAATTATATAAATACGTAGTTCAGATGGTAACTCACTCATTTGGAAAAACAGCAACATTTATGCCTAAACCAGTTGCAGGTGATAATGGTTCTGGAATGCATACTCATCAATCAATATGGAAAGGTGATACACCAGTATTTTCTGGAGATGCTTATTCAGGTTTGTCAGAAACAGCTTTACATTACATTGGTGGAATTTTAAAACATGCAAAAGCAATTAACGCATTTTCAAATGCAACTACTAATAGCTACAAGAGATTAATTCCAGGTTTTGAAGCTCCAGTATTACTAGCTTACTCAGCAAGAAATAGATCAGCGTCATGCAGAATTCCTATCACTTTAAGTAAAAAAGGCGCAAGATGTGAAATTAGATTCCCAGATGCTTCGGGAAATCCTTATTTGACTTTTGCAGCAATGTTAATGGCTGGAATAGATGGAATTAAAAATAAAATTCACCCAGGAGAGTCATTTGATAAAGATTTATACGAACTACCACCAGAAGAAGTAAAATCTATTCCGACTGTTTGTGGATCATTAAGAGAAGCAATGGAGAGTTTAGATCAAGATAGAGAGTTTTTAACTCAAGGTGGCGTATTTACTGATGATCAAATTGATGCTTATATTGCTTTGAAGTTCGAAGAAATTCATAAATTTGAACACGCTCCTCACCCTGTTGAGTTTGAGATGTATTATAGTTGCTAAATTTTTTAGCTACTGTCTTGTAGTTGCAATTGTATCTTTGTTAATACCTTTTTTGACTACATAATCTTGAGTACCGTTAGCACCGGTTTCTACTTCTTTACGTAGTTCTTTAAAGAACGTTTTTTCCTTTAAAGAATCTTTAAGATTTTTAACAAGATTTTTAAACTCAAATTTATTCATATAGAAACTATACCTTAGATATGCATCTAATGCAATGCAGATATGCAATTAATGGGATAATACAACTTATGATATTTTAAAAGACTCTCCGCATCCACAACGCTCAGTTTCATTCGGATTATTAAACACAAATGACGAGGATAATTCTTCCTTTTTATAATCCATTTCAGTCCCTAACAGATACATAATAGCGGCTGAGTCAACAAATACTTTCACACCCTTATCCTCAATAACTTCATCATTGGGATTTAATTCATTTGTATACTCCATTACATAAGACATGCCTGCACAACCACCAGATTTTACTGATACTCTAACTCCTATAGAATCTTTTTCTGCATTAGCCATTATTTCTTTTATTCGTAATGCTGCATTATCACTTAATTTAATTATTGGGTTCATTATAAATTCAATTCCAATTTTGCTGCTTCTGACATCATATCTTTATTCCAAGGAGGGTCCCAAACTAATTCAAGATCTACATCCTCAATACCTTCAACTTGCATTGCACCCTCTTTTACCTCTTTTGGTAAACTTTCTGCTACTGGACAATTTGGTGTTGTTAAAGTCATTTTAATTTTAGCAAACTTTTCATTCTCAACCTTAATATCATAAATTAATCCTAATTCGTATATATTTACAGGTAACTCAGGATCGTAAATTTTTCTTATTTCCTCAACTATTTCGTCTTTTTTTGACATACTTTAATTCTCTGTTTTTACCTCTTCTGTTTTTTCATCAAAAGCAGAAACCATTGTGTGCCAAGATAAAGTTGCACATTTAACTCTCATTGGATATTGCTTAACACCAGATAAACACATCAGTTTAGTTTTTTCATCTTTGCTTAAATGCTCAGATTTTAATTCAGGATTTTCTTTGATCATACCTAAAAAATCCTCAACTATTTCTTTAGCCTCATGCTCATTTTTTCCTTTAATCAAATCTGTCATTATAGAAGCTGAGGCCATTGAAATGGCACAACCACTACCTTCGAAGGATGCATCTTCTACAATTTTTTGTCCATTAAGTTTTAAATAGACATGAACATTGTCTCCACATAAAGGATTATTACCTTTGGCATCTTTGTTAAAACCTTCTGTCTTTCTAAGATTTCTTGGATTTTTACCATGCTCCAATATAATTTCTTGATATAGCTCTTTTAAATTCATTATAAGTTAAATATTTTTTTACAGTTGTTTATTGACTGGTTTAGCTGATCTAAATCTTCTTTTGTATTATAAATACCAACTGATGCTCTAGCACTAGCTGGAATATTTAATTTGTCATGTAGAATTTGACAACAATGATGTCCTGCTCTTATTGCAACTCCGTCTTCATCCAATATAGTTGCAATATCATGAGGGTGAACTCCTTCTATAGTGAATGATAAAACCCCTCCTTTATTTTTTGGATTTCCAATGAGTTTAACTGAGTTATTTCTTTGTAATAGCTCTTGTCCGTATTCAACTAAGTCTGCTTCGTGTTTCATGACGTTTTCGATACCAATACTTTCTAAAAATTTTATTGATTGATCAAACGCAATTACTTGTGCTGTAGCCATAGTTCCAGCCTCGTATTTATTAGGTAATTCACCGTAGGATATCCTATCTTTTTTTACTTCATTTATCATCCCTCCACCACCTTGGTATGGAGGTAATTCTTCTAACCATTTTTTTTTACCATACAAAATTCCTAAACCTGTAGGTCCATACATTTTGTGACATGAAATTGCATAGAAATCACAATCTAATTCTTGCATATCTAGTTTTAAGTGTGGCGCTCCTTGACATCCATCAACTACTACAATTATTCCTTTTGAGTGTGCAAGCTGTGTAATTTCTTTTACTGGTAAAATTGCACCTGTTACATTAGACAAATGAGTAATTGAAATTAATCTTGTTTTTGGAGTTATTTTCTTTTCGATTTCTTCAAGAGTAATTTCACCTTCTTCATTTATTTCGGCAAAATTAATTTTTATATTTTTTGATTTTCTTAAAAAATGCCATGGAACATAATTTGAATGATGCTCAAGTTCTGTAATTAATACTTCATCACCTTCCTTCAAGTAACTTTGGCCTAATGTATTAGCAACTAAATTTAATGCTTCTGTAGCACCTTTTGTAAAAACAATTTCATTTTTATCTTTGGCGTTAATATATTTTTGAACAGATGTTCTTGTATTTTCGTATAAATTAGTTGCTGCTACAGCAAGATAATGAACACTTCTACCAACATTTGAAAATTGTTTAGTATAAAATTCATTAATTCTGTCCACAACTACCTTTGGTTTTTGAGATGAGTTCGCACTATCTAAATATACTAGATCGTTATTTTGAATTTTTTCATCAAAAATCGGAAATTCTTTTTTTATCTGATCAATATTCATTCTTTAATTCCAATCATATTTTTAATTAAGTTTTTTATTTCTGAGTCGGTAATTTTTTCAATCACATCTAGTAAAAAACCATTAATTAATAACTCTCTTGACTGCTGATAACTTAAACCTCTAGACATTAAATAAAATATTGAGTCTTCGTTTAAACTACCTGAAGCTGAACCATGAGAACATTTAACGTCATCAGCATAAATTTCTAGTTCTGGCTTAGCATTAAACTCTGACTCTTTATTTAACAATATTGCTTTGCTCAATTGGTATCCATCTGTTTTTTGAGCATCTGAATTTACAAATATTTTTCCTTGGTACACCGCTTTTGAGCTTTCATCTAATACACTTTTAATTAATTGGTAACTTTTTGTATTGTCTGTAAGATGATTAATTATTGATCTGATTTCGTGATGTTTATCATTATTCAATGAAAAAACACCATTTACAAAAGCTGATGCATAAACTCCTTTTAAATTACAATTAATCTCATTTTTAGAAAAATTTGATCCAGAGGATAAAATAAATGTTTCAGAAATACTATTCTTATCTTGATCGATATTATTAAAAGCATATTTAATATTTTTATTTTCAAATTTATCTACTTTATAGTTTTTTAAAACTGCATTTTCCTTTAATTCAAAGTTATAAAATATATTTAAAAAATTCTTTTCGGACGTATCATTAAACAAATCAATTAATCTTAACGAGCTATTTTTATCTAGTTCAAAATTAAGTCGTAAATTAATGTTTTTAGACCAAATTTTTGAATTTGTTGTATGATAGATAATTAGAGGTTTTACTAACTGATAACCTTTCTTTACCAATATTTTAAAACATTTATTAGTAAATGCATTATTTAAGTCAGATAATGAATTGCTATTTTTAAATTCATTTATAGTTTCTGATTGATCAATTATTTCTATTTGGTCTTTTTTTTCATATTCAAAATCAATTTTTTCAATTCTGCCATTTATAAAGACTATTTTATTGTGCTCTAATCCATCTACAAACAAAGAGGTATCAACTTTATTTGTAGAAGCTTGATCATTATAAAAACTAAGTTCTCCAATATTCTTTTTTATTATTTGATTAAGATCTGAAAATTTCCAATCTTCTTCTTTTTTATTTGGAAAACCTTTGTCTATAAAATTATCTAAACAAAATTTTTTTATCTCAATATCTTTTTGAGATAAACTTAAATTTTTTATGCTATTATCAAAATCTTTTTGTAATTGTTCTTTCATTTAATTAAAATTTTCGTATCCTTTTTTCTCTAATTCTAAAGCCAAATCTGGACCACCAGATTTTACAATTTTTCCCTTCATCAAAACATGAACAAAGTCAGGTTTTATATAATCAAGTAATCTTTGGTAGTGTGTAATAATTAAAAATGAATTATTTTTATCTCTTAATGTGTTAACTCCATCTGCAACAATCTTTAAAGCATCAATATCCAAACCAGAATCTGTTTCATCTAAAATTGAAAGTTTTGGAGCTAGCAACGACATCTGTAAAATTTCATTTTTCTTTTTTTCACCTCCAGAAAACCCAACATTTAATTGTCTGTTTAATTTTTCCTCATCAAATTTTAATTCTTTAGATTTTTCTTTAACCAATTTTAGAAACTCAATAGCATCTAGCTCTTTCTCGCCCCTAGCTTTTCTAACAGCATTTAAAGAAGTTTTTAAAAATATATTTGTATTTACACCTGGAATTTCTAATGGATATTGGAAAGCTAAAAATATACCCTTGTGTGCTCTTTCCTCTGTTTCAAGTTCAAATAAATCTTTTTCCTCAAAAAGAACTTCCCCAGAAACTTCATAACCTTTTTTTCCAGATAGAATATTTGATAATGTACTTTTTCCAGATCCATTTGGACCCATAATTGCATGAACCTCACCGGGATTTATATCTAAGGATAGTCCAGTTAAAATAGACTTTTTATCAATTGTTGCATTTAAATTATTTATTTTAAGCATATTAACCAACACTTCCTTCCAGGCTGATACCTACAAGTTTTTGGGCTTCTACAGCGAATTCCATAGGCAATTGTTGCAATACTTCCTTACAAAAACCGTTAACAATTAAACCAACAGCTTCCTCTGGATTTAATCCTCTTTGCTGACAATAATGTAACTGCTCTTCGCTAATCTTGGATGTAGTTGCCTCATGAGCAATATTGGACTCAGAATTTTTATTTTTTATGTAAGGAACAGTGTGAGCTCCACATTTGTTACCCATTAATAAAGAGTCACACTGAGTATAATTAGTTGAATTTTTGGCTTTTGATGAAATATCAACTAAACCTCTATAAGTCATATCTGAACTCCCAGCTGATATTCCTTTAGAAATTATTTTACTTTTAGTATTTTTACCTAAATGTATCATTTTGGTCCCTGTATCAGCCATTTGATGGTTGTTAGTAATTGCTATTGAATAAAACTCGCCAACAGAATTATCTCCTTTAAGAATACAACTAGGATATTTCCAGGTAATTGCAGAACCTGTTTCAACCTGTGTCCACGAAATTTTTGAATTTTTTCCTTTGCATAAACCTCTTTTGGTTACAAAATTATAAATTCCACCTTTTCCATCTTTATCGCCTGGATACCAATTTTGAACTGTTGAATATTTTATTTCCGCGTCATCAAGTGCAATTAATTCTACATTAGCAGCATGTAATTGATTTTCATCTCTCATTGGAGCTGTACATCCTTCTAGGTAACTTACATAACTTCCTTTGTCTGCAATAATTAAAGTTCTTTCAAATTGACCTGTGTTTGATGCATTAATTCTAAAATAAGTTGATAGTTCCATTGGGCATCTAACGCCCTCTGGAATGTAAACAAAAGAACCATCTGTAAAAACTGCTGAATTTAATGTTGCAAAAAAATGATCACTTGTTGGAATTACAGATCCTAAATATTTTTTGACCAATTCTGGGTGATTTTGAATTGCCTCTGATATGGGGCAAAATATTATTCCTTGTTTAGTTAATTCATCTTTAAAAGTAGTAGCTACAGAAACTGAATCAAATACAGCATCAACAGCTATTCCATTTAATCTTGCTTGCTCTTGCAAAGGAATTCCAAGTTTTTTATAAGTTTCTAAAAGTTTAGGATCCAGTTCATCTAAACTCTTTGGTTTATCTTTCATACTTTTGGGAGCAGAGTAATAATATAAATCTTGATAGTCTATTTTTGGAAATTTTGGTTTCTGCCAATCTGGTTCTTTTAATGCCTTGAATCTTTCAAAAGCTTTTAATCTAAACTCAAGCATCCATGCAGGCTCTTTTTTAATATTAGAAATAAATTTAATAACATCTTCATTCAAACCTTTTGGGGCTTGAATATTTTCTATGTCAGTTGAAAAACCATATTTATAATCTTTTAAATTATTTATTTCTTTTTGTCTGTTATCCATTTTAAAGTCTTGTTTCTTTATTATTGTTTATTAAGTCTTCTAAACTTTTGTTCTCAAAAAAAGTATTTATATGTACTTCTAATTCATCCCAAAGATTGTGTGTTATGCATTTTATGGCTTTGCCGTTACATCCTCTTTTTGATTCTTTTTTACATTGAACAGTTTTTACTTTCTCATCTACAGCATGGAAAATATTTGTTAATTTTATATCATTTGGATATTTATTAAGAACGTATCCTCCCTGCGTTCCTCTTATACTTTTAACAATTCCGTTTTTTTTTAATTTAGAAAAAATTTGCTCTAAGTAGTCTAAAGATATGCCTTGTCTTAATGATATATCTCTTAATGATACTGGATTGATGTTATCAAACCTAGCTAAATCAACTAATGCCATTACAGCATATCTACCTTTAGATGTAAGTTTCATTTTTTACCCTTTAATTGTGGGTTTTTATACATACTTGACTAAAATGGTCAAGTTTAGAGAATAAAAAAAAACTAACATATTGTCGCTGACTTGTGATAAATGTACATTTTTTTTGAGAATAATAATCAATATCGTGTATGGATAGCAAAATCTTAGAAATATTTATACCTGGGCCTGCGGGAAGACTTGAGGCTAAATATTATAAAAGTAAAAAAAATACATCACCAATTGCTTTAGTATTACAACCCCATCCTCAATATGGAGGAACTATGAATAATAAAGTAGTAGTAGATACTTTTCATGCATTTATGGATAACGACTTTTCTGTTTGCAGAGTAAATTTCAGAGGTGTTGGTAAAAGTGATGGAGAATTTGATAATGGTCAAGGCGAACTCGCTGATGCAGCAGCAGCTTTAGATTGGTTAGAAAGAGAAAATTTTGACAACTCACAGTGTTGGGTTTCAGGATTTTCATTTGGATCTTTGATTGCAATGCAATTATTAATGAGAAGACCAGAAATAAACAGATTTATAGCAATTTCACCTCAACCAAATGTTTATGATTTTTCTTTTTTATCTCCGTGTCCAACATCTGGTTTAATTGCGTATGGGAAAAAAGATGAATTAGTTCCAACAGAATATATTACTGAACTTGATAAAAGATTAAGTGCACAAAAAGGTATTAAAGTTGAATTTAATGCAATATCTGAAGCTAATCACTTTTTTTCAAAAACAAGTGATACTTTAATTAAACATCTTGATAAGTATATAAAAAAAGAAACAGCACTTTATTAAAAATTTTCTACCAGTTTCCCACCAACTGTATATTCTTTACATCCAGTTGTTGTGCTAAAAGAAATTGGTAAATTTAAAAAAGACCTTATTGCCAAAAATCCAAATGCCTGGGATTCAACATAATCACCATTTAAATTATAATTATCTATATTTTCCAAATTAATATAATTTTCATTTAATATGAAATTATTTATACGATTAATTAAATTAATATTTTTTCTACCACCACCACAGACTAAAAATGTAATACTATTTTTTTGGCTAATATACTTTAAACCTTCTACAATTAAATATGCTGTAAAATCTGTTATAGTTGCACAACCATCTTCTAGCGATAAACCTCTTGCAAAAGATACATCGAAATTTTTAATATCTAATGACTGAGAGTAAGAATTTATTTTAAAATTATCTATTGCCTGATTTAAAATTAACTGATCGACTTTCCCTGCATTAGCTAGTTCACCATTTTTATCAAATTTTTTATTAGAATTACTTCTTACCCATTCATCAATTAGACAATTACCAGGACCTATATCAAAAGCGGAAAGGTTGTTTTGAAAATTATTCGAGTCATTAATAACTTTTGTAACATTTGCGATACCACCAATATTCAAGAAACCTATTGGAAATTTAATATTAAAATTTTGATTAATTTTTTTAGATAAAATATGATGAAAAATTGGTGTTAAGGGTGCGCCTTGACCATTATTTTGAATATCTGCTTGTCTAAAATCATATATGACTTTTTTTTTAACTATTTGAGATAACAATTTCCCATCTCCTAATTGACTGGTAATTTTCTCATTTGGGTTATGAAAAATTGTTTGACCATGAAAACCTATCAAATCAATGGGATCTCTATATTTTTTTAATGATTGATTAACAGCATTAGCATGAAAAAGAGTTAAATTACGCTCTAATTCTCTTAATTTTTCTGAATTTTGTAAAAGATCTTTCTTTGTTAAAACTAAATCTCTTATTCGAACTAACTGATCCTGAAGATTTTTATCATACTCATAATAATCATCTAAAATGTTTGAAAATTCATCGTATCCATCTGAACTAATTATAGATAAATCAATACCATCCATAGATGTTCCACTCATTAGCCCAATTGCAGTATATAATTTTTTTTTCATTGATATGTTTTTTAAAAAAAATTTGTATATTGTAACTATAAACTTATGAATAAATTTTTAAAAGAATTTAAAGATAGGGGTTTTTTCTATCAATGCACAAGTGAAGATGAGCTATCTAAACAATTAGATGAAGAAAAGATAAAAGGTTACATAGGTTTTGATTGTACAGCTGAAAGCTTACATGTGGGTAGCTTATTGCAAATTATGTGTTTACGACTACTTCAAAAAAATGGACATCGACCAATAGTTTTACTTGGTGGAGGAACTACAAGAATCGGAGATCCATCTGGTAAAGACAAAACTAGAAAAATATTAAGTGAAGAAGAGATTGAAAAAAATGTTAAAAATATCAAAAATATTTTAAAAAAATTTTTAGATAATAATGATCCGAATACAAAGCCAATATTTGTAAACAATTACACTTGGCTTAAAAATTTAAATTATATTTCATTTTTGAGAGATATTGGAAAACATTTCACTATAAATAGAATGCTAACATTTGATAGTGTAAAACTCAGATTAGATAGAGAACAATCTCTAAGCTATATGGAGTTTAATTATATGATTTTACAAGCATATGATTTTCTTGAATTAAATAAAAAAGAAAATTGTGTCTTACAAATCGGAGGTTCAGATCAATGGGGAAACATTGTTAACGGTGTTGAGCTAATTAAAAGATATTCTAATAATCAAACCTTTGGTTTAACAACTCCGTTAATTACACTAGCAACTGGTGCTAAAATGGGAAAAACTGAAAGTGGAGCTATTTGGTTAGATGAAAAATACTTATCAGCTTATGATTATTGGCAATTTTGGAGAAACATAGATGATAGAGATGTAATTAAATTTTTAAAAATGTTTACTGAAATTGAAATTAAGGAAGTAGAAACAATTAAAGATAAAGATATAAATGAATTAAAAATACTACTTGCGAATAAAACCACAGAAATGTTACATGGAAAGGAAGCAGCTCAAAATTCTGAGCAAGCAGCAAAAGAAGCCTTCTCCGGAAACACTCTGGGTTCGAACTTACCTAAAGCCAATATTCAATCAAATAAAATAGAAGAAAAAATAAATATAGTAGATCTTGTTTTATTATCTAAACTAGAAAACTCGAAAAGCGAAATCAGAAGACTTATAAAAGGGAATGCGGTAAAAATAAATGACGATGTTATTTCAGATGAAAAATTCGAAATAAATAAAAATTTATTTAAAGATAATTATCTTAAACTTTCCCTTGGAAAAAAAAGACATATTAAAATAGAATTAAATTAATTTTTTTTAATTTTCTCTAAAGTTCTAGTAATAAACCTGGGTGTTAAAGTTTTTATAGGATTTACAGAAGTTTTTAAATCTTTAGGGGGGCCCTTAATTTTAAAGCTGACTCCAAAAACACCATCACCCACTTTCTTTCCAATCAATAGATCTCCAAGTAAAGGTATTGAAGCAATAGATCTGTTAATTGTAGTCGCTGGAACCAAGGTTCCTCTTAAACTGATTAATTTATCCTCCTCAATATATCCTTCTAATAAAATAGATATTGCTGGCCCAATTGCGTATAACTCTTGAATTTTCATATGTTTATCTTGATTAGTAAAATTCATTTCAAGATCTGTAAATCTAATCCCCTCTCCTGTAAGTAAGTCCGCTATTCCTTGAAGAGATGCGAGAGCCAATAACTTGGCTAACGCTGGAATTTCTTTAACTTTAAAATTATCAATTACTAATTTAGAAGTTGAAACACCATCTTTTTTCAAAGAGTAAAAATCTAGATATCCTTCTCTATCATCTTTAAATCCTTTAATAAATTTATATCTATCTACGAGGGGTTTTGCCTTAGATGAGAAAAGAGTAGTAATTTTTTCACCTTGCTCATTTGTTTTAATTGTAAATTTTATATTTTGTGAATTGTTATAAAAGGCCAAAATATCTGCTTGTTCAACTTTATTATTAACAATGTTAATTTTTCCACTTAAATTCTTAACAAAGTATATTTTATCTAAATAAACTTCATCAAAATTAAGGTCCATACTTACGTTATTTTCAAAAAGATTGTTCCCTTTTTTATCATTGGCATCTAGTAAATTAGAAATTAAAGAATTTGCATTAAATGATGTACCATCAATTAAATAATTTTGGCCTTTTACTTTTTTTATATTATAATTGTTTTTTTTATTTTCTGTATCTAAGTAGTTGAAATTTACCTGATCAATTTTTATTATTTGATTAGAGTCATTAAGAGATAAATTCTCAATTTTAATGTAATTATCTTCTTCATTAATAATAAATTTATTTATATTTAAACTTTTATTATTTTTTAGTTCTCCATTAATTAGAAGATTCATTTTACTTTTATTTTTTTTTTTATAATTAATATTATCAATTTTAAATTTTGTATTTTTTATGTTTAAATTAGTATTAAAAAATATTTTGTTTTCTTTTTTCTCAATAAAATAATCAATTTCTTCAAAATCCTTATCGATTTTAAATTTTCCTGAACCTGAAAAAGTTAGGTTATTATTTTTTAAATTAATTTTTAATTTTTGATTATTAAAATTAATTTTTTTATTAGTTTGAGGAAAGAATTTTTTTAAAAAATCTTGTTGATCTAAAAATATATTTTTTAAAAATAATTCTGAGTCTATACTTAAATCCTTATCTTTTTTATTTATCAAATATTTGATTTCATCTACTTGATCATAATTTAACTGAATTTGTCCCTCACCTTTAATTGATAAATTATTATCCTCATAATTTAAATTTAATTTATGATTATCGAGTAAAATTAAATCATCAACTTCTGGAAAATAATTATTAATTATTTTTAATTTTTTATATTTTAGTTTAGTAATATTTATATCAGAACTTAATATAATATTTTTAACTTTAAATTTTTCATCTATTTCCAAAGAAAATTCATTATTTGTTTTAAATTTAGCATCATCTATGATTATATTTTCAAAACTTAAATTTAATAATTTTAATATATTTGAATTTAAACTTGACCGATCGTTTTCAAGAATAGCATAAACTAGAAAACTATTTTTTTTCTTTTTTATGTTTACTTTTTTTGAAGTAAAATTTACTTCTTCTGCTTTAAAATTAATTTCATTAAAAAGATAATTATCTTTTTGAAAATTGAAATTAAAATTTATATTCTTAAAATTTGCCTTGTTTAAAAAATTAATACTTGCATCTTTTATTAAACCCACAATTTCATAATCATTTTTAATTTTCCCATTTTCATCAATGTTCAGACTTAAATCTATAATTACATGTCCTTTTTTTACAATTTTTTCTAATATAAATAATTGAGGTTTATTATTTGTAGTCCTAATAAATTTAATTAAATCATTTAATAATATAGGCTTAGTTTTTACCTCTATATTTGATGAAGAAATCTTTTTTTTAATTAAAGAACTGAGCGATACTTCAGTTTTAATGGTTTCTAATGCTAAAGGTATTTTTGAAAAATATACTGTGGTACCAACAGTTTTTGCATAAATTTTTAATTTTAAAGGATCAAAAGTTAGTTTAATTTTTTTTAAATCTATATCTATATTATTGTTTATTTGTGAAACTCTATTTTTAATTTGATCGTTAAATTTATCTGTCTCTATACCTACAGTGCTAAGGTAAACTGTAAAAATAACTAACACTGACAGAAGTAGGATGAAATATTTTAAAATATTATTTTTCATTTAATTTATAAAGCGATTGTTCCAAAAATTCATCGATATCACCATCTAATACTTTATCAGGACTGGTGCTTTCAAAACTTGTTCTATTATCTTTTACAAGTCTGTAAGGTTGAAGAACATAAGATCTAATTTGATGCCCCCACCCTATTTCAGATTTAGAACTTTCAACATTTTGATTTTCTTCCTCTCTTTTTTTAATTTCATAATCATATAATCTTGCTTTCAACATATTCATGCATGTTTCTTTATTTTTATGTTGAGATCTTTCATTTTGACATTGAACAACAATTTTTGATGGAATATGTGTTATTCTAACTGCGCTATCAGTAGTATTAACGTGCTGCCCACCTGCTCCACTAGAACGATAAGTGTCTATTCTTAAATCTTTTTCTAAAATTTCTATATTTATATTTTCATCTACAACTGGATAAATCCAAACACTTGCAAAACTTGTGTGTCTTCTTGCTCCGGAGTCAAATGGAGATATTCTAACTAATCTATGTATTCCTGACTCTTTTTTTAACCATCCAAAAACATAGTCGCCATCTATTTTAATTGTTGCAGACTTTATACCAGCTTCGTCACCTCTATGTTCACTAATCAAACTTGATTTAAAATTTTTTTTATCAGACCATTTTAAATACATTCTTCTTAGCATATCAGCCCAATCTTGACTTTCTGTACCTCCAGCACCAGCATGAATTTCTATGTAACAATTTAAAGGGTCTGCTTCATTAGATAAAAAACATTTAATTTCATTTTTTTTAACTTCAATTCTTAAGCCTTTAATGTTTTGTAGAATTTCTTTTTGAACTTGTAAATTCTCTTCTTCAAGCGCCAGTTGATTCAAATCATCTAAATCTTGTAATTTTTCAATATTGTTATTTAAAGAATTAGTTAAATCTTCATAAAATTTCTTTTCTATGATTACTCTTTGAGAATTATTTTTATCTTGCCAAAAATCGGCACTTAGCATTTGCGAATTTAAAGACTGCAGTTTTGAATGGATATTGTTTTTTTCAAAGATACTCCTGTATTTTTTGATTTATCTTTTCAATCTCCTCTTTTAAATTTTGATAATTATTATCCATTAGTAAAACTTTAATATATTATTTGAATCTAATCTATCTGAATTTGTATAAAGTACTTTACCATCAACCACATTTTCTTTTTTAAAAACCTCAATAATAGTATTCTTTGAGTTAAATTTTGCTTTTTGACCTGTTAAAGGGTCAACAACCATCATCACTGTACCTTTAGCAGCCTTAAATGGTCTTGCATCATTTTTGTTAATAGAATCACTTATAAAACTTTTGAATATTGGCAAAGCCGTTTTAGATCCTGTTTCATATTTTCCTAATGGAGTTGGGTTATCTGAACCAACATAGACACCAACTAGTACATTTGAGGTAAAACCTATAAACCAAGTATCTGTATTTTTATTTGTTGTTCCAGTTTTACCTGCAATATTTAAATTTAAGTCTTTTAGTTTTTTAGCTGTACCTCTTTGAACAACTCCTTCTAAAATTGATGTCATTTGAAAAGCTGTTTCTGGAGAAAAAATTTGAGTATAGTTATTTTTAATCTCTGGATAATCGTTGGTTAAATAAGAAATTTGATCACAATTAATACATTTTCTTTTATCATTATTAAAAATAGTATTTCCCTCACTATCCTGAATTCTATCTATAAGTATTGGCTCAACAAGTTTTCCTCCGTTAACAAAAACTGAATAAGCAGATGTAAGTTTTAATAAAGTTGTTTCAGCAGATCCCAAAGATATAGATAAAAGCTCTTCTGGATTATCATAAATTTTTAATGCTTTTGAAAAATCAACTATTTTCTCTACACCAAGATTTTGGGCTATTCTTACTGTCATTAAATTTCTAGATTTCTCCAAACCAACCCTTAAAGTCGAAGGCCCATAAAATTTTTTTCCATAATTTTCTGGTTTCCACATTTTTAAATCATCTCCTTGGTCTAAAACCAGTGGTGCGTCTAGAACTAATGATGTTGGTGTAAAATTGTTCTCTAAGGCTAACGCATAAACAAATGGTTTAAAAGCTGATCCTGGCTGTCTTTTAGCTTGAGTTGCTCTGTTAAATTCACTTTGTTTAAAACTAAAACCACCACTTAGTGCTAAAACTCTTCCAGTAAATGGATCCATCACAACAATTCCACCATTTACCTTTGGTAATTGTTGTAAGTTAAAAATATTTTCTCTAAGATTTTTAACATATATAATGTCACCAGGTTTTAATAATTTATTAAATTCTTTTTTTGTCCAAGAAATACTCTGATATTCAATAACACCTTCGATATTATCTTCTGTTTCTATTTCTGCTGAAAATTTATTTATCTTTTTGACTATTGCTAATTTCCAATTAATTGAATTTTCTAATTTATATTTTTCTAAATCTTTTTTCCATTTTGAATTATAAATCTTGTTAGTTAGTGATCCTCTCCATCCCTTTCTTTTATCATATGCTATTAATCCATCTCTAAGTGATTTTGTTGCAATTGTTTGTAAATTTAAATCTATTGGAGTATTGATATTAAAACCTTGTTTGTAAACTTTATCATAGCTCAATGTTTCAATTACGCTCTTTCTCACATCTTCAATAAAATATTGAGCATCTTCTAAATAAATTTTTTTATTTTTTTTTAAAATTATTTTCTCTTTTGTAAGTTTTTCATGCCATTCTGAAGTTAAATAATTATTATCTAACAAATTTTTTAAAACTAAATTTCTTCTAAATTTTGCTATATCTTGATCTCTATAAGGATTATATCTACTAGGTGCTTTTGGCAAAGCTGCTAATAAAGCAGCTTCCGAGTAATTTAAATCTTTAATAGATTTATCAAAATACTCTAAGCTTGCAGCAGCTACTCCATATGCTCCACTTCCAAGATAAATTTGGTTTAGATAAAGTTCAAGAATTCTTTCTTTAGATAAAGCTCTTTCTATTCTAAAAGCTAGAATTGCTTCCTTAATTTTCCTGTTTAAACTTACTTCATTTGTTAATAAAAAGTTTTTTGCTACCTGTTGAGTAATTGTGGATGCTCCCTCCAACCTTTTAGATGATAAAATATTTGAAATGTTGTTTATTACAGCTCTCATAACGCCTTTAGCATCAACGCCTGGATGTTTAAAAAAATTTTTATCTTCAGCAGATAAGAATGCGTTAATTACATTTTTTGGAATTGAATTAAATGGAACAAATATTCTTTTTTCCTGTGAAAAATCTGCCACTAAATCACCGTTTCCAGAGTAAACTTTACTGGAAACGGGTGGTTTGTAATTTTTAAGAAACTTATAATCTGGTAAATCATTAGAATAAGTCCATAAGATACTTATTATCGAAATTGCTGATAATAGAATAATAGACGTAATTAAAATAAAGATATTTCTTAAAAATTTATTCATTTTAATTTCATTATATCTTGGAATTTGTTAAAGATATGGCAAGAAAATTAAACAAAATTTGAAAAATTAAATTACTAATGAAATTAACATTTACAAAATTATGGAAAAAAATTTATATATCGATGCTTCGCATCCTAACGAAACTAGAGTTGTTCTTAAATCAGGTGAAAATATTGAAGATTACGAGTACGAAGGTTTAAAAAATAACTTAATTAAAAATAATATTTATTTAGGCAAAGTAAGTAGAATTGAACCCTCTTTGCAAGCAGCCTTTGTTGATTTTGGAAGAGAGCGGCATGGGTTTTTGTCTTTTAATGACATTCAATCAGATTATTATCAGATACCAAAAGCAGATTTAGAAAGAATTAAAGAAGAGGAGGAAAAAGCTAGAGAAGAACTTTCAAGAGAAGTTCAGGCTAAAGAAGAGGAAAATATTGCTGAAGGTAAACTAGAAATTGATGATCCTATAGAAAGGATATCAGAAGAGCAAACAGAAGGAGATTCAAGCAATAAAGAAAATATTTCTGAAAAAGATAATTTAGGTAATGAAAAAGAAAAAAAAAAAGAGAATAGATTTAAATTTAAAAGGTATAAAATTCAGGAAGTAATTAAACCCAATCAAGTAATTCTTGTACAAGTCATTAAAGACGAAAGAGGGCAAAAAGGTGCTGCATTAAGTACTTTCATTTCAATTGCAGGAAAATATATAGTTTTAATGCCAAACACTCCTAAAGGAGGAGGTATATCAAGAAAAATATTTAATCCTGCTGATAGAAAAAAAATAAGAACAATTTTAAATGAAATTGAAATACCTAAAGAGATGGGATTAATTGTCAGAACTGCTGGAAGTAATAAAACAAAAAATGAAATAAATAGTGATTTAACAACTTTGATAAATTCTTGGACTCAAATAAAAGAAAATGCAATAAATTCTATTGCTCCCTCTTTAATTCATCAAGAAAGTGAAATAATTAAAAGAACTTTAAGAGATATGTTTGATGAAAATACAAAAAATATAATTGTAGAAGGTAACGAGGGTTATAAGAAAGCTCAATCATTCATGAAAACTATGATGCCATCAAATCTGAAAAAAGTAAAAAAATATAGAGGAAAAATTCCACTATTTATTCAAGAAAATATAGAACAAAAATTAAATCAAATATTTGACTCTGAAATTAAACTTAAGTCTGGAGGATATTTAGTTATTAACCCAACAGAGGCTTTGGTTTCTATAGATATAAATTCTGGAAGTTCAATAAAGGGAAAAAATGTTGAAAGCACTGCTTTAGATACGAATATCGAAGCTGCAGAAGAAATTGCAAGACAAATAAAGATAAGAGATTTGTCTGGTTTAATCATTATAGATTTTATCGATATGCTGAGTTATGGAAATAGGAGATTAGTAGAAAGAAAACTTAAAGAAAAATGTAGGTCAGATAGAGCGAGAATTCAAATTGGAAGAATAAGTAATTTTGGTCTTTTAGAGATGTCAAGACAAAGACTAAGAGAAAGTGCAATAAAATGGAAAGTTGTATTAACAGATGAGTCTTTTGCTCAAAAAATTTTAAAAATTGTTGAATTAAAAGCTGTAATTAACAAAGCTAAATTTGTTGAATTAAAAGTTTGTGAAAAAATTTCAGATTTCCTTAAAGAAAATTTTGTTAATGACTTAACTTATTTTGAAAAAAAAAATAAAATGAAAATAGATATTATTAGTGACAATTCTTTAATTATACCTGAGTACATTATAGACATTAAAAATAAATCAAAAAAAACGATTGAGCTAATAGAATATTACGAAAAATTAAAAAATTTGGAAATCCAAAATAAAGAAAATAAAATTTCAGAAAAAAAAGAAAATAAAAAAATCAACAAAAAAACTTATAAGAAAAAAAATTATTACAAAAAATCTAAATAATCCCTTTTGATGGAGATGATGGATTCCCCATCAAAATTTTATCTATTCTTCCAGACTTGTAGGATTGCCTACCAGCGATAACAGCATTTTTAAAAGCAAGTGCCATTTCAAAAGGTTTTTTTGCTTTTGCAATTGCTGTATTAACAAGTACTCCATCACATCCTAGCTCCATTGCAATTGTTGCATCGGATGCTTGACCTAAACCAGCGTCAATAATTAATGGAAGTTTGGTTTGTTTTCTAATTATTTGAATATTGATTTTGTTTTGAATGCCTAGTCCTGATCCAATTGGTGCAGCTAGGGGCATAATTGCGTCAGCACCTGAATTCTCTAAACGTTTAGCCATTAAAGGATCATCATTACAATAAACCATAACCTTAAAACCTTCTTTAGCAAGAACTTCTGTAGATTTTAAAGTTTCAATCATGTCAGGAAATAAATTCTTTTTATCTCCTAAAACTTCTAATTTAACTAACTTCCAACCACCTATTTCTCTTGCTAATCTCAAAGTTCTTAAAGCCTCCTTTGAATTAAAACATCCAGCAGTATTGGGTAAATATGTGATTTTTTTTGGATCAATATAATCCATAAGCAAAGGCTTATTTTTATCTGAAATATTAACCCTTCTTACGGCAACTGTTACGATTTCTGTTCCTGAGAGTTTAATTGCTTTTGCGCACTCAGACATACTTTTGTATTTTCCAGTTCCAACGATCAATCTGGAATTAAATTTTTTATTCGCAATAATTAGACTATCTTTTTTCAAATTATCCACCTCCAATAAAATGAACTATTTCAATTTTATCATTTTTATTTAATTTTATTTTATTAATTTTTTTTTTATCTATTATTTCTTCATTAAGCTCAATAGCTACTTTATTTAATGGAATTTTAAGATTTTTTAACACTAAAGAAAGGGTAGAATCTTGATTTATAGATTTGATTTTACCATTTATTTTAATTTTTATTTTTTTTATTTTTTTCATCGTATATAAGTGCTGAATGAACAATAAAATAATTATTATTAATGGTCCAAATCTTAATCTATTAGGAGAAAGAGAACAATCACAATATGGATCAACCACGTTTGAGCAACTTAAAGAAAATTGTTCTAAAAAAGGACAAGAAATTGGTCTTGATGTTGAATTTGCTCAATCTAATGTTGAAGGAGAACTTGTTAATATAATTCAAGATGCGAGGAAAAAATTTAATGGCATGATAATAAATGCTGCTGCATTTACTCATACTTCTGTGGCAATAAGAGATGCTCTAGATTTATTCAAAAAACCAATAATAGAACTACACTTATCAAATATTTATAAAAGAGAGGAATTTAGACATAAATCACTTATAAGTGATGTCGTAACTGGAGGAATTTTTGGATTAGGTGCTGAAGGATATATTTTGGCCATAATTTCATTACAAAAAACATTGCAGAATGAAAATAGATAAAAAAATAATTCAAGAATTAAGTAATTATTTGAAAGAATTTAATCTTACTGAGATAGAGATAACAGAAAAAGACACAAAAATTAAAGTATCTAAAAATAATGTTTCAATTAGTAATCAGCCTCAAGTAATTTCACCCTTATCATCTTCAACAAATTCTGCATCTACTCAAACTCAAAATATTAAATCAGGAACTGAAATTACCTCTCCTATAATAGGAACAGCATATCATGCTCCAGAACCTGGTGCTAAAAAGTTTGTTGAGATTGGAAAAAAAATTAAAAAAGGTGACACAATAATGATTGTTGAAGCAATGAAAACTATGAATCATGTTCCTTCAACAGCAGATGGTATAGTAAAAGAAATTTGTGTTGAAGATGGTCAACCAGTTGAATTTGGTCAAACTATTATTATCCTAGAATAAACAATGTTTAAAAAAATTTTAATTGCAAACCGTGGGGAAATTGCGGTTAGAATTATTAGAGCTTGCAAAGAATGGGGAATATCAACTGTTGCTGTCCATTCTGACGTAGATCGAGATAGTATGCACGTTAGACTTGCTGATGAAAGTGTATGTATAGGTTCACATCAACCTCAAAATAGTTACCTGAATATACCTGCATTGATGTCAGCTATAGAATTAACTAATGCTGAAGCTGTTCATCCTGGTTATGGTTTTCTATCAGAAAATACAAATTTTGCAAAAATATTAGAAGAAAATAAAATCAAATTTATTGGAGCTTCTTCCAAACTAATTGCAATGATGGGGGACAAAATTCAAGCAAAAAGGATTGCAAAAGAAAATGGATTACCAGTAATAGAGGGCTCTGAAGGTGGAGTTAAAGATACATCTCAAGCTAAGGAGCTTTGTAAAAAAATTGGTTTTCCTATTCTAATTAAAGCCTCAGGTGGTGGTGGTGGAAAAGGCATGAAAATTGTTTATAAAGAAGAAGAATTTGAAACATTGTTCTCTACCGCTAAATCAGAAGCACAAAAATATTTTGGAAACGATGAAGTTTATATTGAAAAATTTTTTCAAAACCCAAGACACATTGAAGTACAAATTCTTGCTGGTAAGAATCGGGTTGTGCATCTTCATGAAAGAGATTGTTCAGTACAAAGAAGGCATCAAAAATTAATAGAGGAAACACCTAGCCCAGTTTTAAACAACGAAATTAGAAAAGATCTTTTTGAAAAAACTGTGAATATGGTAAAAAATATTGGTTATATGGGAGCTGGTACTGTTGAGTTTATATATGAAGATGGAAAATTTTATTTCCTTGAAATGAATACTAGAGTTCAAGTAGAACATCCAGTTACAGAGATGGTTACAGGAATCGATATAATCAAAGAACAAATTTGGATTGCATTTTCAGGAGAAACAGCTTTGAAACAAACTGATATAAATCCACGAGGACATGCGATTGAATGTAGAATTAATGCTGAAGATGCAAGTAAAAACTTTCAACCTTCTCCTGGTACTATTGGTTTATGTCATCAACCTTCTGGTTTCAGAACACGAGTAGATGGGGCTATATACCAAGGCTATAAAGTAACACCCTATTATGATAGCATGATTTGTAAGTTAATTTGTCATGGACGAAATAGATCAGAGGCAATTCAAAGAATGAATAGATCTTTAGATGAATTTGTTATCGAGGGAATAACTACAACAATACCTCTACATAAAAAATTACTTAATCATAAAAAATTTATTGAGTCTGACTTCAATGTAAGTTGGATAGATAAAGAAAAAATCATTTAATAGCAGCTTATCAACCATACATCATAAACGGGATGGTCAAAAGGTTCGATTGATGGACTAGATGAAAACATCCATCCATTAAAAACAAAAACTTCATCATTATTTTTATTTGTTAAGTCTCTAACTTGAATATAGGCTGTTATCTCCGGATTATCATCGAATTCAGAATTTTTACATTTAATGCTTTTTATTTCTAGATCTTTAAATTTTTTTAATTTTCCATTTTCTAATTTTAGCAAAGTATTTTTTGAACTTATTTTATCCAAAATTTTTATATTAGTAAAAACCCCCTCTAAATTACTTTTTGAGTATGAATTAAAAACTAAACAAAAATATAATAAAAAAACTAAATAGATTAATTTAAAATTATTCTTTCCAACTTGAGTATTTTTTTTTAACACCATCTTTATTTTTATTTGGATAATATGCTGAGTCCGTTCCAGTTAAATTTTCTTGATGTGGTTTTTGCCATTCATATTTTTCTAAGGTATGCTTTTTTTCAATTTTATTAGGTGTAAAATGTATCCAAGAAAACCATTCAACAGGAATTTTTGATGCATCAATTGTATTTGAATAGATAACCCATCTTTTTCCACTTTTACTCTCATAGTATTTATTTCCTAGCTCATCAGTACCAACTAGTTTTCCAAAAAAAATAGTTTTTAGTCTTGTTCCAAAAGTATCTTGATTCCACCATGTGAAAATTTTTCTTAAGAGTGTCAACATAATATTTTTTTATTTATTCAATTAAAAATTGTAAAATTTAAATTAGACTAAAATATGAATATGTATATAAATTAAATGATTCATTATTCAAATTAAAATTTAAATTGAGGTCAAATGGCAAAGTATTTAGTTGAAACTTATTATACATGTACCTTTAAGGTAAATCATTATTTAGATGATATTAACGAAGCAGAGTTAAAAAATTTAGAAAAGAGAGACGATGGGAAATTCGAAGTTTTAGATGTAAAACTTGATAACAGAAAAACGAAAAGCTTAGATCCTAAAAATAATAAAGTCTTAGAAAGCAACAAAGTAGAAATAGTTAAAGAAACAGATAATAGCAGCCAAATAAAAAAAGAAAGTATAATAACAAGCTTAAACACAATTAACGAAAAGTCTGGTAAAAGATTTAGTATGCCTGATAGACGAAAGGGGTATATTCAAAAGGCTACTATTGGTGATCACAAAGTCTACCTGCATACTGGAGAATACGAAGATGGAAAAATTGGAGAAATATTTATCGATACTAGTAAAGAGGGCGAGCTTGTTAAAGCTTTGATGAACAACTTTGCAATTGCTGTTTCTTTAGGTCTTCAGTATGGTGTTCCACTAGATGAATATATAAGCGCATTTGTTGGTACAAAATTTGAACCATCTGGCAAAGTACATGGTAATGATAGAATTTTAAGTGCTACATCTATTTTAGACTATATTTTTAGAGAACTGGCTATTTCATACCAAAATAGAGAAGATCTAGCTCACACTCCAGCCATTGGAGGAAATGATGTCGTCAATGCAGAAGAGCAAAGCTCTGAAGATCAAAATCAATTACTAAAAATTGTAAAAGATATTACCAGCAAAGGTTTTGTTAGAAATAACTATAAAAAAAACCTGGTTGATCTTTCAGATGTAAAAATAAGTTTAAAAGGTAAAAAATAGATTATTTTTTTGTTTTTAAAGCTAAATTTAATTCTTTTAATTGATCTGGATTTACCTCAGATGGTGCATCCATCATCAAATCTTGTGCGTTTTGGTTCATTGGAAACATAGTAACTTCTCTAATATTTTTCTCATTAGCCAGTAACATTACGATTCTATCAATACCTGGAGCTATACCTCCGTGTGGTGGCGCACCATAACTAAGTGCATTAATCATACCGCTAAATTTTTCATCTACTTGATTTTTATCATAACCTGCAATCGAGAAAAGTTTATACATAAGTTCTGGTTTATGATTTCTAATCGCTCCTGAAGATAATTCTATACCATTACAAACTATGTCGTATTGATAAGCAAGTATATCCAGTGGGTTTTCAAAATCCTTTTCACTTAAATCGCCTTGAGGCATTGAAAATGGATTGTGACTAAACTTAATTTTGTTAGTTATTTCATCTTTTTCAAACATTGGATAATCTATAATCCAGCAAAATGCGAAAACTTTTTCATCAATTAAATCTAGATCTTTTGCAATTTTCTCTCTTGCTAATGCAGTAATTTTTTCTAATTCCTCTTGTTTTCCACACGCCATGAAAATACTATCCCCTATTTCACAGTTAGTTTTTTTCATAATTTCAGACAATGCATCTTGAGAAAAGAATTTTCCTATAGGGCCTTTTGCTAAAATATCTTTATCTTTTTCAAAAGTAAAATAAGCTAAACCTGAAGCGCCTTCTTCTTTTGCCCATTTATCAATATTATCAAAGAAACTTCTTGGCTTATCTTTCGTGTTTTTTGTAATAATACATCTTACTTTAGATCCAGATTTAACTAATTTTTTAAATATTTCAAATGAAACATCTTCTCTTGTAAAAATTTCAGTTATATCATTTACAATGAGAGGGTTTCTTAAATCTGGTTTATCAGTACCATATTTAAGCATTGCTTCCTTGTAAGAAATCTTTGGAAATTTATCAAACATAAGTTTTTTAGTAGAAAAATTTTTAAATGTATTAACCATTAACTTTTCAACAACATTAAACACATCCTCTTGTTCAACAAATGACATTTCCAAATCCAATTGATAAAACTCCCCAGGACTTCTGTCTGCTCTTGCATCTTCATCTCTGAAACAAGGTGCAATTTGAAAGTATCTATCAAACCCAGAGACCATTATTAGTTGTTTAAATTGTTGAGGGGCTTGAGGTAATGCATAAAATTTTCCTGGATTTAATCTACTAGGTACTAAAAAATCTCTAGCACCCTCTGGACTTGACGAGGTTAAAATTGGTGTTTGAAACTCTAAAAAACCTAATTTAGTCATTTCATTTCTGATGTATGAAATAACTTTAGATCTTAAAATAATATTTTCATGAATTTTTTTTCTTCTTAAATCTAAATATCTATATTTCAATCTTATTTCTTCTGCATACTCTTGATCACTAAAGATTGGCATAGGTAGCTCTTTACAAGTGCCTAAAACTTCATAATTCTCAATAACAACCTCTATTTCACCTGTTTCAATTTCAGAATTAATTGTTTCTTTAGATCGGTTAACAACTTTCCCCTCAACTTTAATTACTGTTTCTAATTGCATTTTTTCTAAATCAGAAAAATATTTATTATCTTTATCAATTATACATTGGGTAATTCCGTAATTATCTCTTAAATCAATAAATAATAAATTTCCATGGTCTCTTTTTTTATTTATCCAGCCTGAAAGACAAATTTCTTTTTCTACATCCTCTTTTCTTAATTCATTACACTTATGTGTTCTGTATTTATTCAATTAAACCTCTAATGCTTCTTTAATAATTTTAAAATCGATTGGTTTCTTTCTTTTTAAACTAATTTCGTCGATTTTATATATGAAATCAGAAATTTTGCCATAAGTTCTATCAATTCTCTTAATTATAAATTCAATAAGTTTTTGGTCTATTGATATTTGACGATCAGAAAGATTTTTTAGTATTAATGCATAAATTAAATCGTCACCTGGTTTTTCAATTTGAGATAAAATAAAATTAGTAGATCTTGAATTTAGATCATTTAGTTTAAATTTAAAGTCAACTATTGGCATTGTTGAGGTTACTATCAAATATTTATTATCCTGATCTATTATATTAATAAGTGAAAATAATAAGTTTTCATTTATTTTTTCACTTAAATTCTCAAGAATAATATTTTCATGTATTTTAATTTTTTGAAGAAAATCATTGTTAATATCCTTTGCATCAATTTTAATTCCTCTATTTTTTGCTAAAAATATATTTATTAAATGACTTTTTCCTGAAAACTTTTCACCAATTAAGTTTATAAAATTTTTATCCCATTTTGGCCAACTATCTAAAAGGCGAAAAGAATGTTCATTGCTATTTGAAACATAAAAATCCTGATCTTTAAAATTTTGCTCATAATCAAATTTAAGTATTTGTTGATTAAGATTTATCATTTAAAACCCAAATTTTATTTTTTATTTCAAAATTATAATTTTGAAAACTCATGACCTCTAAAAATTTATCGGGTGTTCCATTAAAAATTACCCTATAAAAATTATTTTTGTTATCAAATTTATATATATAAAAATTATATATCAAATCCATATTAGATAAAATTTTTTCAAATTTATTAATTTTTATATTGTTAGAATTATCTATAGAAATATTTAAAGATAACTTTACTGAAGTATTAATTTGATTTTGTGATTTCCAAAAATCTTCATAAATTAATTTTACATTATCAATAAATTTAAATATCTCTTCTTTATCATCAAAATTAACTTCGGTATAATTTAAATTTTTTAAATTTTTTTTTTGATTAAAAAAAATTTTATTGAATACTCTTATTTTATTATTATCTTTAAACACAATCATAATGATGTGATCATTTATATTGTATTTACTTATAATTTCTTTGAAGTCATAAGTTTCTAAATTATTAATATTTCTTTTTATTAAACTAAAATCATCAAGATCTTGAGTGGGTAATATATAATTTAAAAGACTGTATTTATTAATTTTTAAATTCCAGCTAGAAAATAACATATTCTCAGAAAACATTGAAACTTGATTTTTATTCTGATCAACAAAAACTGGAATGAATAAGAAATCTTTTTTTACAGGCAAGGATGGATATATATTTTTTGTCTCTAATAAATCAAATATATTTTTTTTATTAAAAGAAACATTCAAAGTAAGATAATAAATCTCATCAACAAACTTCTCCTCGATAATAGAGAAAGTTTCAATCATTCCCTTTATTTGATTAATTGATGTAGTTTTTAATTTTGTCTGATCTTTACTTTGGACAATTGACAAAACAAGTTCATTAAATGCCTTTACAAATCCTTCATCAATAATTTCATTTTTATTAAAATTTATTTCAAAAGGTGTTGATATTTCTACATCATTTATAAAAAATGTCTTTGCATGACTTTTTCCTGTGGAAAAGAAAATATTTGTTAAAGCAAGAAATAAAAAAAAATTATATAAAAGCCTTAATTTATAAAGTTGAGAAATAAATTTCATAAAACATATTAATGAATAAAAAAAAATTTACCTATAAAAAAAGTGGAGTTAACATCAAAGCTGCTGACAAATTTGTTAATTTCATTTCTACAGTTTCAACAAAAAAAAGAGGCAAAAAAAAGTTTTCTAATATAGGGGGATTTGGTTCTATTACAAACATACCAAATAACATTAAAAAACCTAAAATCGTAGCGTGTACTGATGGTGTGGGAACTAAAATTGAAATTGCTAATACCTTAAATAAATTTGATACAATTGGAATTGACCTAGTTGCTATGAGTGTCAATGATTTAATTGTTCAAGGGGCTAAGCCTTTACTGTTTTTAGATTATATATCTATAAATAAAATTGACCTAAAAAAACTTAAAGCAATAATAAGAGGAATTAAAAAAGGTTGTGATCAATCAGAATGTGAGCTCGTTGGTGGAGAAACTGCTGAAATGCCTGGTACCTACGAAAAAGGAAAATTTGATATTGCAGGTTTTGCTGTAGGAGTTGTTGGAAAAAATAAAATTTTAAATAAAAATAAAATAAAAAAAAATAATCTTATAATAGCGATCCCTTCCAGTGGTTTACATTCTAATGGGTATTCTCTTGTAAGATATTTATTAAAACAAAAAAATATAAATATTAAAAAAAATAAATTTTTAAAAACTGAGCTTTTAAAACCTACTAAAATATATGTTAAAGAAATAATGAATTTAATTGATAATAAATTAATCAATGGTTGTGCGAATATAACTGGAGGAGGCTTACCTGATAATATTAAAAGAATTATACCAGATAAACTTTCTGCAAATATTAATTTAGATCAAATTAAAACTTTCAAAATATTTAATTGGCTTAAAAATAACGGAATTTCAAATAAAGAAATGCTCACAACATTTAATTGTGGAGTTGGATTTTGTCTAATTATAGATCATAAAAATTTGAAAAAAATAAATAAATTTTTTTCAAAAGAATACAAACCATATATCATTGGAAAGATTTCTGAAGATAAGAACAAAGTTATACTAAATGGTTCCATCAACTGGTCACAATAAAACTAAAACAGCTGTGTTTATATCGGGTACAGGAAGTAATTTAAAATCCCTTATTAAATTTTCAAGAACCTCCAAGTCTCCTATATCTATTGATTTTATTATTTCAAATAATTCCAAAGCAAAAGGATTAAATTATGCTAAAATTTACAAAATAAAAAAAAAAGTATTCAGTTTTAAAAATAAAAATTTAAGTGAAAAAAAGTTACTTTCTATATTAAAAATCAACAATATTGATATGATTTGTCTTGCTGGTTTTATGAAAATTTTGTCAAAAAATTTTATTCAAAAGTTTAATGGGAAAATTTTAAATATACATCCTTCCTTATTACCAAAATATAAAGGATTAAATACTCATAAAAGAGTATTAAATAATAAAGAAAAATACTCAGGATGTACTGTTCATTTTGTAAATTCTAGATTAGATTCTGGAAAAATTATTCTTCAAAAGAAAGTCAAAATTTCAAAAAAAGAGACTGAGGTTTCTCTTTCTAAAAAAATTTTAGCTCAAGAACACAAGCTATACCCTAAAGCTATATTGAAAGTTTTTAATCTTTAAAGAAAAAATCTATTTCAATTTTAGCATTTTCAACACTATCTGATCCATGGACAGAGTTTTTATCTATTGAAATTCCATATTTTTTTCTAATAGTGCCCTCTTCTGCATCTTTTGGATTTGTAGCACCCATTAATTCTCTATTTCCTAAAACTGCATTATCTTTTTCAAGAACCATTACAACAATTGGGCCTGAGGATAGATAGGAACATAAATCATTATAAAATGGCTTGGTTTCATGGACTTTGTAAAATTTTTCAGCTTCTGATTTTTCAATTTGAATTTTTTTTTCTTTTAAAATTGTAAAACCATTACTTTTAAACATTTCTCTAATTTCGTTTTCTAGATTTCTCTCTACTGCATCTGGTTTTATAATTGATAAAGTTTTTTCTAAATTACTCATAATTATCCTCTATTAGTTTGTTTAATAATCTAACTCCATAACCTGTAGCACCACCAGAATTCAATGCTCCACCATATTTTGAAAAAGCCATTCCAGCTATATCTAAGTGTGCCCAAGGTGTTTTATTTAAAATAAATCTTTGTAAAAATTGAGCAGCGGTTGTAGATCCTGCTCCTCCAACATAGTTGATATTTTGCATGTCTGCATTTTTTGAATCAATAAGTTTGTCAAAATTTTTATTTAGTGGCATTCTCCAGACCTTCTCCTCTACATTTTCTCCTGCATTAATCAATTGGTTTGATAATTTATCATCATTTGAAAATAAACCTGCATATTCAGATCCTAAAGAAACTATAATTGCGCCTGTTAATGTTGCTAAATCTACTATAAACTTTGGTTTAAATTTTTCTTCTGTATAAGTAAGTGCATCAGCTAAAACTAATCTTCCTTCAGCGTCAGTATTTAAGACCTCAACAGTTTTTCCACTGTAGGATTTTACAATATCTCCTGGTCTTTGTGCATTACCACCAGGCATGTTTTCTACCAAACCAACTACTCCAACAGCATTTATCTTTGCTTTTCTTAAAGCTAAGCTTTTCATTAAACCAACAACCACGGCAGATCCAGCCATATCATAAGTCATGTCTTCCATAAATTTTGCAGGTTTTAAAGATATACCACCCGTATCAAAACAAACTCCTTTACCAACAAAAGCTAAAGGTTTTGATTTATCTTTTAATCCATTCCATTCCATTGTTACTAAGTATGAGCCTCTGACACTTCCCTGACCAACTCCCAGCAAGGTGTTCATTCCTAATTTTTTTAGTTTCTTTTCATCATAAACAGTTATTTTTAATCCAATTTTTTTTAATGAGCTGATTCTTTTAGCATACTCATCAGGATGCAGAACGTTACCTGGTTCTGATACTAAATCTCTGGTATAAAAAGTTCCTTCTTCAATTGATTTAAACTTTAATTGATCAATTAAACTTGGTCTATTTTTTCCAGAAACAATTATCGAAATATTTTTATTTTTTTGTTTTGTTTTATATTTTTCAAATGAATAAGATTTTAATTTTAAACCATGTAAAAAGTATCCTGAGGCATTTCTTAAATGATTAGGTGATGTATCTGATACTAAATGATATTGATTTTGTTTAAAATTTTTAAACTGGTCGTAAAAGCTTGCGCCTAAATTTTCTAAATCTGAGCTCTTGAGATTTTTTTTTAATGAAATTAAGATTATTTTTCTTTTTGAATTAATATCAAAAAACAGTATTTTTCTCTTTACATCCTTTGTTTTCAACAAATCTGAAATATATGATTGCTCACTGTGTGAAATATATTTTTTTAAAGATGAAATATTGAAGTTTTCATCAGTAAATAGAACCAAATTAGAGGAATTTATTTTAGGTAAACTATTTTTATAATTTATTTTAACAGACATAAAATTTTAAATACACTCTATACGAGTTGAGTGCTATATATGAGTAAAAATACCATATTTCAATGAAAAAAATCTTATTTAAAAAACTATTATTTGACTGTTTAAAATTTTTTCTCATTTCATTATTTGGAATAAGTATAATTGTATGGGTTTTTCAAGCCGTAAATTACTTAGATATTATGGTTGAAGATGGAAGGAACTATTTAGTTTATTTCCAATACACAATCTTAAGTTTTCCTAAAATAATTAGTAAAATTATTCCCTTCGCTATTTTTTTTAGTTTTTTTTATGTGTTTTCAAAGTATGAGACCAATAATGAATTAATAATTTTTTGGACACACGGTGTTAGTAAAATTGAAATAATTAATTTTATTTTAAAAACATCTTTTTTATTGATGCTGCTTCAAATTATTTTATTAACTTTTGGTGTGCCAAAAAGTCAAGATTTAGCAAGATCTACTCTTAGAAATTCAAATATAAATTTTATAGATAATTTTTTAAAACCAAAAAAATTTAATGATGTAATTAAAGGTGTTACTATTTTTGCTGAAAAAAAAGAAGCAGATGGAACATTTAAAAATATTTATATTAAGAAAATCACCAGTCAAAATGAATTTGAAGTAACATATTCAAAGACTGGAAATATACAAAGTCTAAAAGATATCCAGGTTTTAGTTTTATTTGACGGACAAAATATCAAAGATAAAAAAAATAATTTTGATAGTTTTAGTTTCTCTAAGTCGGATTTTAATCTATCAAATCTTGAATCTAATACTACAACTTATAAAAAAATTCAGGAAAATACTTCTATTGATTTAATAAGATGTTATGACAGCCTAACATTTAAAAAGTTAGATACAAATAAAAATTTTAAAGTAGAAAATTGTAGTTTAAAAAATTCAAATGTATTAAGGGAGTTATATAAAAGACTCATCATACCATTCTATATTCCATTATTTATTCTTATATCTATGATGCTAATTATTATTTCAAAAGAAAAACAGAATTACTTTAAATTTAAAATTTCAATATTTATTTTAGGTTTTTTTGCAATAATATTTTCTGAAATAACAATTAGATTTATAGAAACTAATTTAATTGATAATATAAAAATTTTACTAATACCTTTTATAATTACCTTAATTTTTTATCTGTTAATTAAATTAAAACTTAACAAAAATTTTAAAAATATTTAGTTATGACAACGTATATAAAATTTATAATCTCAGTATTTTTAAGGTCTTTTATAAATATATTTTTTATAATGATTGGTTTAATCATGATTTTAAATTTATTGAGTGAATTAGATTTTTTTAAAGAAATTGAAGTAAATACTTATTTCCCTTTATATTTATCAGCTTTAAATTCATTTTCACTTATTTTTGAAATGTTTCCGTTTATTTTTCTGATTGCCACACAATTTTTTTTCATTAATTTTTTTAAAAATAACGAACTTAATATATTTAAATATTCTGGTCTTAAAAATATAAATATTATTAAAATTATAAGTTTCCTTTCACTTATAATGGGTATTTTGATAATTATATTTTTTTATAATATATCATCGAACTTTAAAAATTTTTATCTTGGATTGAAATCTAATTATACTTCTGATGATAAGTATTTAGCTGTAATTACAAATAACGGATTATGGATAAAAGATAAAATAGATAATAAAACAATTATTATAAATTCCTCAAAAATTGAAACTGGTTTTTTAATAGATGCATTCATAAGTGAATTTAACGAAGAATTTGAGATAATAAGAAATATTAAAAGTAACAAAATAGATATTACAAATAATGAATGGGTTATTTATGATGCTAAAATTTATATTAATAATGTAGTTCAGGATTATAAAGAGACAAAAATTAAATCAAATTTTAACTATGAAAGAATTCAAAGCTTGTTTTCAAATCTATCTTCTTTATCAATTGTTGAATTATATGAGCTTAAGACTAATTATGAGGAGCTAGGATACTCAACTGTAGAACTTGATGTTCATATGCAAAAACTAATTTCTTATCCTATCTACTTTCTTTTGATGACAGTTTTTTCAGCTATAATAATGTTCAATTCAAAAAATTTAAAAAATACTAGCGTTAAAATTGCTATTGGATTATTTTGCTCAGTAATAATTTATTATATAAATAATTTTTTCTATGTACTTGGAAATACTGAAAAAATTTCTCTCATTGCCTCTGTGTGGTCACCATTATTAATCTTAAGTTTAATAAATATGTTAATGTTAAGAGATATTAATGAAAAATAAATTTAAAACTCTAATTTCTATTCCGATTTTTTTAATATTTCTTGTTTCAAATGCATTCAGTAATGAACAATTTAATTTTGATATAACTGAAATTGAAATAACCGATAAAGGAAATAAATATAAAGGTATAAAAAGAGGCACTATAACTACAAATGATGGACTTGTAATGGTGGCTGATGAATTTGAATATAATAAATCATCAAATATTCTCAAAGCAAGAGGTGATATAGAGATCTTTGATCAAATTAATTTATATGAAATTTATACAGATAAAGTAATTTATCTTAAAAATGAAGATAAAATATTCACTGAGGGAAATTCAAAGGCGATAAACGATGGCGTAATTATTACAGCTAATAAATTTAATTTTGATAAAAAAAAAAATATTCTTAAAGCTTTAGAAAATGTAAAAGTAAATGATACAAATCAGGAAATATTAATTTTCAGTGAAGATATAAAATATGAAAAAAATAAAGAAATAATTTTCTCTAAAGATATCACAAAAGCGATAGTGGAAAATATTTACCATTTTACATCTAGTGATGTTCTTTTTAATAGAGATAAAATGGAGCTAAGTTCAAATAATCAATCAGAAGTTATAGATAAAAATTTAAATCTATATAAAGTTTCTGTTTTCAAATATTTTCAAAGTGATTATCTACTTAAAGGAAAAAATGTAAGTATAGCTACAAATTATAAATCCAAAAACTCTGACAATTATTTTTTTTCTGACGGCTTTTTTGATCTTAAAAAAAATGATTTTAAAGCATCACAAACAAGAATCTTAATGCATAATGATATTTTTGGAAATCAAGATAACAATCCAAGATTATCTGGAGTTTCATCTTATAAAAAGGGTAATATAACAAGTATAAATAAGGGTGTTTTTACCAGCTGTAAGATTAATGATAATTGTCCTCCATGGAGTATTAACGCTCAAAAGATAACTCACAATAAAGAAAAAAAACAATTAATTTACGATAATGCACTTTTAAAATTGTATGATATTCCAGTAGTCTATTTTCCAAAATTTTTTCATCCAGATCCAACTGTAGAAAGGCAATCAGGTTTATTAAAACCAAGTTTGAATAATTCACAAATACTTGGATCTTCATTAAGAATTCCTTATTTTCATGTTATATCAAAAGATAAAGATTTAACTTTAACAACGAATATTTTTGATAATCATATTTTCATGGTTAGAAATGAATACAGAAAAAAAACAGAATACTCCTCATTTATTGGAGATTTTGGTTTTACAAAAGGATATAAATCCACACTTTCAAATAGAAAAAAAAATATTATTCATTTTTTTTCTAAATACAATTTAGATTTAAATTTAGAAAACTTCGTTACTAGCGATTTAAATTTAAATATTCAAAAGGTTACAAATGATACATATCTAAGTATATTTGATACAAACTTGCAGGAAACTGCTCTTAAACCAGGTAATACATCAAAGCTTTCATCCTCAATCAATTTATCACTTGATAATGAAAATTATACTTTTGGAGCTGGAGCTAGTGTTACTGAAAACCTAAGTGGAAAAAATAGTGATAGATACCAATTTGTTATGCCATATTATGATTTTTCAACAAACCTATTTACAAAAATAAATGTAGGTTCATTTAATTTTAAGTCTTCAGGTAGCAATAATTTAAAAGACACAAACAATCTTAGGTCAAGAATTGTAAATGATTTAAATTTTAGTAGTTTTGATTATATTTCAAATATAGGATTTAAAAATAATTATGGAGTGTATTTAAAAAATTTAAATACAGTTGCAAAAAATGATACGATATACAAATCTAGCCCACAATCAGAAATAATGGGTATATTTGAGGCATCCTCTAGCTTCCCACTTATAAAATTTGGAGATGAGTATGATAGCTATTTTACCCCAAAAATTTCATTTAGATTAAATCCTGGGGATATGAAAAACCATTCAGATGGAAGTCAAAAAGTCTCAGCATCAGGTGCTTTTGGGATTAATAGATTGGGTCTTACTGATACATATGAGTCAGGAAAGTCATTAACAATTGGTCTAGATTATAAAAAAGAAAACATTGAAGATATTAATAAGTACTTTGAGTTAAAATTGGCAACTGTTTATAGAGACTCTGTGGAAAATAAAATTCCATCTATTAGCTCATTAAACCAGAAAAGTTCTAATTTATTTGGATCAATTAAAAATCAAATTAATGAAAATTATAGTATTAGTTATGATTTTTCATTAGATAATGATTTTAACACATTTGAATACAACTCTATAGGCGGTAGCCTAGATTTTGATAAATTTCAAACTCAAATAAGATTTATAGAAGAAGATGGTAAAAGGGGAGATGCAAACTCAGTTGAGCATTCTTTTCAATATACCTTTGATGATAGTAATTATTTAACTTTTAATACTAGAAGAAATAGGAAAATTAATTTAACAGAATATTATAATTTGGTATATGAGTATAAAAATGACTGTTTAATAGCAGGTATTAAATATAATAAAAAATATTACAAAGATAGAGACATTCAGCCTACAGAAGATTTACTATTTTCACTTACCATATTTCCTCTAACTACCTATGAAAAGAAATTTGATAGAAATAAATGACTTTAATTAGATTTATTTTTTTTACATTCGTGATCATTTTGTATTCTAAGTTTACTTTAGCAATAGAAAATAAAATATTATTTAAAGTTGATGAAGAGTTAATAACTTCTATAGATATTTATAATCAAACAAAATACCTAAAAAATTTAAATCAAGAGATTAAAAATTTAGACAAGAAGGACATTTTTGAAATATCAAAAAAGTCAATTATCAGAGAAAAAGTTAAAAAAATAGAAATTCTTAAAAACACATCAGAATTATATGTTGAAGAACAAATATTAAACTCTTTCATAAAAGCTAAGTTTGAGTCAAAAGGCATTTATAATTTAAATGATTATAAAAATTTTATTTTAAGTTTAAACTTAGATTTTGATATTATGAAAGAAAAATTATTAATTGAAATATTGTGGAATAAACTAATTTTTCAAAAATTTTCATCAGAAATTAAAGTAAACAAAGAAGATTTAAAAAAAGAAATTCAACAAAGTAAAAATAAAATTTTTTCGTATAATTTAAATGAAATAATGTTCAGTGCAAAAAATAAATCAGAGATGATCGATAGCTATCAAATGATAAGAGAAAATATTGAAAAACAAGGTTTCGAAAAAACAGCATTATTATATAGTGTAGCTAAATCTGCTGATACTGGTGGTAAAATTGGATGGATTAATGAAAATTCACTAAACAAAAAAATATTATATGAATTAAAAAAACTAAAAAAAGGAGAATATTCGCAGCCTATTATAACTCCAGGTGGATTTTTAATATTGATGATAGAGGATATAAAAGAAGTGGAAAAAAAAATTGATATTGAAAAAGAATTAGATTTATTAATTAGGTTAAAAACTAATCAACAATTAAATCAATTTTCTTCAATGTATTTCAGCAGGGTAAAAAAAGATTTATCTATAAATGAATTATAAACCAATATTAATTGTTGCTGGGGAACCAAATAGTGTTTTTTTAGAAATTTTTTTTAAAAGTTTAAAATTATTTAAATCAAAAAAACCTATAATTTTAATTGCATCTTTAAACCTTCTTAAACTTCAAATGAAAAAATTAAATTATAAAAAAAAAATAAAAGTTATAGAAATCAGCAATTTAAAGAAAAATAAACTAGATAATAAATCAATAAATTTAATTGACATAAAATATAATCAAAAAAAAGCTTTTGAAAAATCCTCAAAAAAATCTAATTCATATATCGAAAGATCTTTTAAACTAGCAATTAAACTTATTAAAGATGGGTTTTCTAATAAATTGATAAATGGCCCTATATCAAAAAAAAATTTTTTAAACAAAAAATATTTAGGTATAACTGAATATCTATCAAAAAATTTTAATACTCAAAATAATGCTATGCTTATTTATAACAAAAAACTATCAGTTTGTCCTATAACAACTCATTTGCCATTAAAATTAGTTGGAAAAAAAATAAAAAAAAAAATAATTCAAGATAAAACCAAACTTATAAATTCTTTCTATCAAGAAAATTTTTCATTTAAACCAAAAATAGCAATTTTAGGTCTTAATCCCCATTGTGAAAGTATTTTAAAATTTAATGAAGATGAAAAAATAATTAAACCAGTTATAAGAAATTTAAAAAAACTAAGATTTAATGTTTCGGGGCCACATCCTGCTGATACTATATTTTTAAAAAACAATAGATCAAAATTTGATGTTATAGTAGGTATGTACCACGACCAAGTACTCACACCAATGAAAACTATATTTGAGTATGATGCTATTAATATAACTCTTGGTTTGCCATTTATAAGATTATCTCCAGATCATGGACCAAATGAAATAATGATGGGCAAAAATAAATCAAATCCTTTGAGTTTAATTAATGCCTTAAAATTTTTGGACAAAAATTGATTAAAGCAAAAAAAAGTTTAGGTCAGAATTTTTTAATTGATAAAAATATTTTAGAAACAATTACAAATATAACTTATATTAAAAATAAAATAGTTGTTGAAATTGGTCCAGGGACTGGAAACTTAACGTCATATATTATTAAAAAAAATCCAAAAAAAATACTTGTGATTGAAAAAGATAATCAATTATCAACAGAGTTGAGAAAAAAATTTAATAATCAAATTACAATTATAAATGATGATATTTTAAAAATAGATGAAACAAGTCTTATAAAAGATAAAGAAAAAGTAATAGTCTTCGGCAACTTGCCTTATAATATTTCAACTGAAATTTTAAGCAAATGGATAATCAATTTAAAAGAGCATTTTTGGTTTGAGTGCCTAATTTTAATGTTTCAGAAAGAAGTTGCAGACAGAATAATTGCTAAATCTAATACATCAAACTATGGAAGGTTATCAATTATTTGTAATTGGAAACTAAATATAAAAAAAATATGTGATATAAAACCAAGTGCATTTTTTCCGAAGCCAAAAATAGATAGCTCCTTACTATTTTTTTACCCTAAAAAAAATTTTGTTCGAATTCAAGATCCAAATAACTTAGAAAAAATTACTAGAATTTTTTTTAATCAAAGAAGAAAAATGCTAAAGAAACCCTTTAATCAGCTTTTTAATGGAGATCACAGAGTGCTGGATAAACTTAAAATTGATTTAACAATGAGACCACAAAACATAAATTTAGACACTTATTACAAACTGGCTAGTGAATATGAAAATCTAGAAAGTTAGTTTATTAACGTGGCTTCTAATGTAATCTATATCATAATCTTTAGAACCATTGTTTATTTCTGCATCAATCAAATTAGTTATTTTGTTATAACATTCATTTAAATCATTATTTATAACTACATAATCATAATTTATCCAATGCAATACATCTCTTTCAAATTGTTTCATTCTTTCTTCAGCTATTAATTTATCTGTCGAATGTCTTTTAGATAATCTTTGAAATAAAACTTCTTTACTTGGAGGAAGTATAAAAAAAGTAATCAATTTATAATCTAATTTTTTATTCTTAATTTGATCAGCTCCTTGCCAATCAATGTCAAATAGAACATTCTTTCCTTTATTTAATTTGTCTATAACTGGTGTTCTTGTCGTACCATAAAAATTGTTGAATACTTTTGCGTATTCGAGAAACTCTTCATTTTTAATTAATCTTTCAAAATCTGACTCATCAACAAAAAAATAATCTTTGTTTTGATTTTCGTTAGGTCTAGGTTGTCTAGTTGTATGTGATATTGAGATTTCAAAATTATCTTTTTCAGATAGTTTTTTTACCAGAGTAGTTTTTCCTGCTCCTGAAGGAGAGGATAAAATTATCATTACCCCATCTTTTTCTGAGGGCATTAAGAATTCTAGTTAGCTTTTCCTTCGATAAATTTAACTGCATCACCTACAGTTAAAATTTTCTCTGCTTCACTGTCTGAAATTTCAGATCCGAATTCTTCTTCGAAAGCCATCACCAACTCAACTGTATCTAAACTATCAGCGCCCAAATCATCTATAAAACTAGACTCTTCAGTTACTTTTGCTTCATCGATACCTAAATGATCTGCTACAATTTTTTTAACTTTGCTTGAAACGTCTTCTGACATATTGATCCTTTTTGTTATAAATTCTTAATAGTTTAAAAACCTATTTTGTCAAGCCATATACATGCCTCCATTAACATGCAGGGTCTCACCATTTATGTAGCTTGATTGATTTGAGCATAAAAAAAGTACTGCATTTGCAATATCATTTGGCTCACCTAGTCTGGCAGATGGGATTTTTGATATTATAGTCTCTTTAAATTTGTCATCTAATTTATCAGTCATTGCAGTTTTAATGAAACCTGGAGATATACAATTTATATTTATATTTTTTTTAGCATATTCTATCGCTAAACTCTTCGACATCGCAATAATGCCTGCCTTAGAGGCTGTATAATTTGCCTGCCCCAAATTGCCAGTATGACCAACTACAGATGTAATATTTACAATTTTGCCTGATTTATTTTTAAGCATTTTTTTTATTGCTGATTTGCTCATTAAAAAAGTTGATGTTAAATTAACATCAATTACTTTTTTCCATTCATTTAGGGTCATCCTTATTGCTAAATTATCTTGGGTAATACCTGCATTATTAACTATGCAATCTAAACTGCCACCAAGTTCTTTGGTAGCATTTTCAATAAACTCCTCAATTTTATCGCTTTGAGAAATATCAAACTTTATAATTTTAATATTTCCATATTTATCTTTTAGTTCCTCGAGTTTTTCTATTCTTGTACCCGAGGCCAAAATATTTGCCCCTGCTTGATTTAATTTTTGAATTATTGAATTTCCAATTCCGCCTGAAGCACCTGTAACGATAATATTTTTACCTTTTAAATCTATCATATTTTTAGACCTTCAATATCACTTTGACTATTGATTGTATCAATTTTTACATTTCTATTAATTCTTTTTATCAAACCTGACAAAACTTTCCCAGGTCCAATTTCTATAAAATGGTCTACATCATTTTCTATCATATTAATCACGCTTTCTCTCCATCTAACTCTACTCTCTATTTGCTTTATCAAGAGATTTTTAAGCTCATCTGGATCTTTAATTTCATTAGCAGTAACATTTGAAATTAATTTATTTTGCCCATTTTTAAAATTAAGTTTATTTAACTCTTCTGTCATAATTTTTGTAGCATTGTTCATCAAATCACAGTGGAAAGGTGCGCTAACTGGAAGTTTGGTGTTTTTTATTGAATTGTCCTTTAAAATTTTAATTAATTTATCTAAATCTTCTGTTTTACCACTTAAAACAATTTGACCCTCAGAATTGTCATTTGCAATTTGTGCTTTTAAATTTTCTTTATTTTCTATCAAAATTTTTTCAATCTCATCAACTGTTGAACCTAATACAACAACCATTCCCCCCTGTCCTTTAGGCACAGAGTTTTGCATAGCATCACCTCTAATTCTTAATATTTTCAAAGTTTCTGAAAAATTGAGATATCCTGCACATGACAAAGCAGAATATTCACCTAAAGAGTGTCCAGCAAAATATTTCGCTTTATTTAAATCTAATTCAAATTCTTTCTTCAATAGATTGAATATTGAATAACTGATTAAAAATATTGCAGGTTGTGTATTAATTGTTAGATCTAACTCTTCCTTTGGACCCTCTAGAATAAGCTTAGAAACAGAATAATTTAACGTTTCATCTGCTTCTTTGAAAAGGTTTCTCACTATATCAAATTTATCATAAAGTTCTTTTCCCATACCTACCATTTGAGAACCTTGACCTGGAAAAATTACTGAAAACATATAAAAAAACTAATTATTTTGCCTTTTTAACTATTGTAATTGAACTTTTATAATAGTATATCCTCACTTTTTATTAAAGAACTTAAATGAATTTATACGAACATACTATTATAGCTAGGCAAGATACATCACCAAGTGAATTGAAGCAATTAACGGAGAAATATTCAAAAATTGTTAAAAAAAATGAGGGTGAAGTTGTTAAAACGGAAAATTGGGGACTTCTAAACTTATCTTATTTAATAAAAAAAAATAAAAAAGGTAGCTATATTCATTTTAAAATAAAAGGTAAAGGAAACGTAATTGATGAACTGGAAAAAAATGAAGCAATTGACAAAAAACTACTTAGATATCTAACTGTTAAAGTAAAAAAATTTGATTTAGAGACAAACTATT
The DNA here is from genome assembly GCA_003281005.1 of Pelagibacteraceae bacterium AG-349-O05. Classification (GTDB taxonomy): domain Bacteria; phylum Pseudomonadota; class Alphaproteobacteria; order Pelagibacterales; family Pelagibacteraceae; genus Pelagibacter. The sequence goes on along the minus strand of QCDE01000001.1, from coordinate 8,412 downwards.
TTGGAAAAAAAGAAAATATTGAAAAAAAAGAAAGTGTTAAGAGCTAATGCCAAAAAGACAAAGTACAAATAAAAAAGGTAAACAAAGTAACTTTTCAAAACTTAGTATTTTTCAACCTAATAAGTATAAATTTAAAAAAGCTTGTCCACTTTCAGTCAAGGGTGCACCTGAGGTAAATTATAAAAATATAAAACTTCTAAAAAAATATGTTTCAGAGAATGGTAAAATATTGCCATCAAGAATTACAAATGTATCTCAAAAAAAACAAAGAGAGCTTTCTCTTTCAATTAAAAGAGCTAGAAATTTAGCACTAATATAATATGAAAGTAATTTTATTAGAAAACGTGAAAAGAATTGGATCTATTGGAGAAGTAATAGATGTAAAAAGAGGTTTTGCAAGAAACTTTCTAATTGCTAATAAAAAAGCTCTATATGCCTCAAAAGAAAATATAAATGAAGTTGAAAAAATTAAAGCTGAATTATCTAAAAAAGATAATGAAAAGAAAAAAGAAGCATCTCAAATAGCTGAACAGATCAATGGCAAAGAATATTCTGTTAAAAAATTAAGCACAGAAAATAATGAATTGTATGGTTCTGTTAAACCAACTGAAATTTCAAAACTTATTCAGGAAGAAAATAAAATTGATATAAAGCCTTCAATGATACAACCAGTTGAAGAAATAAAAGCTTTAGGAAAATTTAAAGTTAAAATTTCTTTACACTCAGAAGTTGATGCTGAAATTACAATCAATGTTTCTTCAGCTGATACAATTCAATAATTATACATTCTTTTCCCCAGTAATAATTTACAATTTGATTTAATTATTTTTCATATAAGTTTATTTTCATGGAAAACAATTTAAGCATAGTCAAAGATCAATTTAAAGAATTGCCAAATAACATTGAGGCGGAACAAGCAGTTATAGGATCTATTCTTGTAAGCAATGATATTTTTGATGAAATAAATACAATAATTTCCAGTATTAACTTTTATGATCCTATGCATCAAAAAATATTTGAGGCAGTTGAAAGTCTTATCTTCAAAGGAATGTTAGCTAACCCAATTACTTTAAAAAATTATTTTGAGGATGATAAAGATGATCTAAATGTTCCAGAATATTTAGTAAAGATCACAAAGTTTTCAACATCAGTAAGACAAGCAATAGAATATTCAAAAATAATTTACGATATGTTTGTAAGAAGAGAATTAATAAAAATTTCTGAACAAACTATTGATAGTGCAAAATTAAATGATCTTGATACTAACGGACAATCTATAATCGAAAGTTCTGAAAGATTATTATTTGATTTAGCTGAAAAAGGTTCTTTCAATTCTTCTTTGGTAAAATTTGATGAAGCAATGAAACAAACAATTGAAATGGCTTCAGCTGCTTATAAGAATGAAGAGGGCATCGTTGGTGTTCCAACTGGTTTAAGAGATTTAGATGATAAGCTTGGTGGTTTACACCAATCAGATTTAATTATAATTGCTGGTCGACCATCGATGGGTAAAACCTCACTGGCAACAAATATTGCATTTAATGCAGCTCAAAAACTACAAGAGAGTGGCAAGAAGTCATCTATAGCTTTCTTTTCGCTTGAAATGTCCTCAGAACAATTATCTACAAGAATTATTTCTGAACAAGCTAGAATTAGTTCTAATGATATTCGAAGAGGAAGAATATCTGACGATCAGTTTGATAAGTTCTTAGAAACATCAAAAAATATTTCTGAACTACCTCTTTATATTGATGAAACTCCAGCAATAAGTATTGCCGCTTTGAGTAATAGAGCAAGACGAATTAAAAGACTTTTTGGTCTAGATATGATTGTAGTTGATTACATCCAACTAATGAGAGGAACTACATTTAATAAAGATGGAAGAGTTCAAGAAATATCACAAATTACTCAAGGACTTAAAGCAATAGCCAAAGAGCTTTCAGTTCCTGTTGTAGCTCTTTCGCAGCTATCTAGACAAGTAGAGCAAAGAGATGATCATAAACCTCAATTAGCAGACTTAAGAGAGTCTGGCTCTATTGAACAAGATGCGGATGTTGTAATGTTTGTTTATAGAGAAGGATATTATTTACAAAGAAAAGAGCCGAGAGAAGCGACAGTTGAGCATGCGGAGTGGCAAGCAAAAATGAATGAGGTTGCACATTTAGCTCAAATTATAATTGGAAAACAAAGGCATGGTCCAATTGGTAATGTAACTCTTGAATTTGAAGAAAGATTTACAAAATTTAAGGATACTCAATTAAGTTAAATTCCAATATAAAGAGCTTGAATGATAGCTCATTTTTATCAAAACGTTATCCTTAAAAATCCCAAAGCAATATTTGTATTGTTAATTATTGCTATTCTAAGTTTTGGATACTATTCAAAAAATTTTAGGCTAGATGCTTCATCAGAAACCTTGTTAATAGAAGGTGATCCAGATTTAGCATATTTGAAAGAAGTCTCTGAAAGATATGGGTCTAAAGAATTTTTAATTCTTACTTATACACCAAATGAGGGAATGGCAACTGACTCATCAATTAATAATTTATTAAGTTTAAAATATAAAATTCAGAGCCTCAATTGGGTCCATAGTGTGATTACATTATTAGACATTCCACTTTTAAATAATTCAGAAGCTCCACTTCAAGAAAGACTAGAAAGCTTCAAAACATTAAAAGATGAAGATGTCGATAGAGATAGAGGCTTTAAAGAAATTTTAAATAGTCCTGTTTTTCGAAATTTTGTCATTAGTGAAGACGGCAAAACTAGTGGAATTATTGTTAACATTAAAGAGTCTCAAAAATTAGAAGATATAGAAAATAAATCAAAAGAAGAAATTGAACTAATTAAAGATCAAATCAAAAAACAAAACCACCAGAATATTTTAGAAATTAGACAAGTTATTCAAAGTTATGGTGATATTGGAAAGATTTATCTAGGAGGAATACCAATGATTGCTGATGATATGATGACTTTTATCAAAAGTGATATAATTGTTTTTGGTTTGGGTGTTCTATTATTTATAATTACTACTTTATGGTTTGTTTTTAGAAACCTTCTTTGGATTATAGTTCCTATAAGTAGTTGTCTTTTTTCTGTGATAATAATGATGGGATTACTTGGATTCCTAGGATGGAAAGTTACAGTTATCTCATCAAATTTTATTGCACTTATGTTGATATTAACAATGGCAATGAACATTCATTTGAGCACTAGGTTTCTTCAGCTTAAAAAAGATTTCCCATCAAAAAATAATTTTGAAATTATTTTATTAACAACTTCAAAAATGTTTTGGCCAATTCTTTATACTGTTTTAACAACAATTTTTGCTTTCTTATCTTTAATTTTTAGTGAAATAAAACCTATTATTGATTTCGGCTGGATGATGACTTTTGGTTTAATTACATCATTTATCATCACATTTACTTTACTACCTACCCTTTTAAACTTTGCACCCACAAATAATATTTCAGTTAAAAAAGAACAGAAATCTAAAATCACAAATTTACTTAGTTTAATTTCTATAAATAATAAAAACTCTATCTTCTTAGTAACTGGATTAGTTATAATATTGAGTATTATTGGAATAAGTAAGCTTGAAGTTGAAAATAGTTTTATAAATTACTTTGATAAGAATACTGAAATTTATAAAGGTATGAAACTTATAGATGAGGAGCTAGGTGGAACCACTCCTTTAGAGGTTATTATAAAATTTCCTGAGAAAGAAAAGGTGAAAAAATCTGAAGAAGATGATGAATTTGAGGATTGGGGTGATGAAGAAGATACTAATGACGAAAAATACTGGTTTACCAAAGATAAAATTGATCTAATTACATCTGTTCATAATTACTTAGATAGCTTGCCTGAAATTGGCAAAGTATTATCTTTTTCATCTATTATTGAGGTTGCTACTCAATTAAACAACAATAAACCTTTGGGTACTTTAGAAATGGGAGTGCTTTACTCTAAAATTCCTGAGAGCATTAAAACTGAAATCATCGATCCTTATCTTTCTATCAAAGATAATGAGGCTCGAATTAGTTTAAGAATTATAGACTCGCAGGAAAATTTAAGAAGAAATGATTTAATTAACAAAATTAATTTTGATCTTAAAGACAAATTTGGTTTAGATGAAAAAGATTACAAACTAGCAGGTGTATTAATATTATTTAATAATTTATTACAAAGCCTGTTTAAATCCCAAATTTTAACATTGGGATTGGTTATGATTGGAATATTTTCAATGTTCATAATCTTGTTTAGAAATATTAAACTTTCATTAATTGGTGTTGTTCCAAATTTTATTGCAGCTTTTTTTATACTGGGAGTAATTGGATTATTAGGAATACCTTTAGATATGATGACTATAACAATTGCAGCCATTACAATAGGAATTGCAGTAGATAATAGTATCCACTATATTTACAGGTTCAAAGAAGAATTTAGTAAAGTAAAGGATTACAATAAAACATTAAAAACGTGTCATTCAACCGTTGGAGTTGCTATACTAAACACTTCAATAACTATTGTTTTTGGATTTTCTATTTTGGTATTGTCAAAGTTTATTCCAACAATTTATTTTGGAGTTTTTACTGGACTTGCTATGTTATTAGCTATGATATCGGTATTAACTCTACTTCCTGCATTAATCTTAATTATTAAACCTTTTGATAAATCATCTTAATGTTAGAAATCATAAAAGATTTTTACAAGGCAATATCAATAATTGATTTAATTTATTTAATTTTAACAATCCTTTCTTTGATAAATTGTTATAAAAAGGGCTTCATCTTAAGTATTCTCTCAATGGCTAAATGGTTGCTGGCATACATAATTACATTAATTCTATTTCCAAAAATTAAACCCTATGTAAAAGATGTAATTGATAATGAGTATGTGCTCGATGTTGGTTTAGGAATAGTAATATTTGTGGTTGTTATCTTTTTGGTTCTATTAGTTAATAAAGGAATAAGCAAAGCAGTCAGATACACAGGAATCGGTGGCTTAGATACGACATTTGGATTCTTTTTTGGTTTTATAAGAGCTTATATTATTTCTGTATGTATCTTTTCAGGTGTTCATATCGTTTATAATTATGATAAATGGCCAATAAATTTTGACAAATCATACGTCTTTCCATATTTAGAAAAAGGTAGTAGTTATCTGATAAAAGAATTTCCTAATGAAAAAACATATCAAGATTCTAAAGAAAAAATTACAGAACTATAATCCAAGACTAAAGGAAGAATGTGGAGTTTTTGGTATTAGTGATGCAAAAGATGCTTCGGCTCTAACAGCACTTGGTCTACACGCTCTACAACATAGAGGTCAAGAAGGTTGTGGAATAGTTACTTTTGATGGGGAAAAATATTATTCTGAAAAAAGATTTGGCTTAGTTGGAGATAATTTCAACAAAGAAAAGGTTCTTAACAATCTTAAGGGAAATTATGCGATTGGACATAACAGATACAGCACAACTGGAAACAATATATTAAGAAACATACAGCCCTTTTTTGCTGATACCAATGCAGGTGGTATTGGAGTTGCGCATAATGGAAATCTTACTAATTCAATTGCTTTGAGAAATAAATTAGTTGAAGATGGAGCAATATTTTACACTACTTCAGATACTGAAACGATTGTTCAATTAATTGCTAAATCAAAAAGACCAAAAACAATTGACAAAGTTATTGATGCAATTTTTCAAATTCAAGGCGGCTATGCATTAGTGATGTTAACTCAAAACTCTTTAATTGGGGTTAGAGATCCTTACGGAATTAGACCACTAGTAATTGGTAAGCTTGGCAACAGTTATGTCTTAGCATCTGAAACTTGTGCTTTTGATATTATAGGTGCAAAATTTGTAAGAGAAGTTGAAAATGGTGAGATAGTTTTAATTGAAAATAATAAACTGAAAAGTATTAAGCCTTTTCCTGCTAAAAAAGTTAGACCATGTGTATTTGAATATATTTATTTTTCAAGACCAGACAGTCTGATTGGAGGAAACACAGCATATGAACATAGAAAAAATATTGGTAAAGAGCTAGCAAAAGAAAATGATACTGATGCTGATATAGTTGTACCAGTCCCAGATTCTGGAAATGCTGCTGCTATGGGTTTTGCTCAAGAATTAAAAATGAACTTTGAACATGGATTAATTAGAAATCATTATGTTGGAAGAACTTTCATTGAACCAAGCCAGAAAATTAGAAGCTTGGGTGTTAAATTAAAATTAAATGCTAATCAAACTACAATTAAAAATAAAAAAATAATTCTTATTGATGACTCTCTTGTTCGAGGAACAACGTCATACAAAATTGTTAAAATGCTTTATGATGCTGGTGCAAAAGAAGTTCATGTTAAAATTGCGTGCCCTGAAATAAGGTACCCAGATTTCTATGGTGTAGATACACCTACAAAAAAAGAATTGTTAGCAGCAAATAAAACAAATGATGAAATTTGCAAATATATTGGAGCTAAATCTTTAAGATTTTTATCAATTGAGGGTTTGTATAAAGCAATTGGTTTTGAAAAAAGAAACGAAACATATCCGCAATTAACAGATCATTATTTCACAGGAGAATATCCTGTTAAATTAGTCGATGAATTAGGAGATAATAAAATAACTCAGTTATCTTTACTAAGTACCGGATCAAACAATTAAATTATGAAAACAGTAAATTTTACTGAAATGAAAAACGGAACTAAAGAAGATTATGAGCTTCTTGAAAAATTTGAGAAAAACTTTGAAAGACAAACAGCTGAGAGGATCTTAAATTATTTATCTAAACAAACTACTACTTTAGAAGGTTACAAAATCACTAGACTAGAACATTCATTACAGGCTGCAACAAGAGCTTTTAAAAATAAAGAAAGTGATGAAATGATTGTTGCAACTTTATTACATGATATTGGAGATGATTTAGCGCCAATGAATCATTCTCAATATGCTGCATCTATACTAAGACCCTATGTTTCTGAAAGAATTTATTGGATTATTCTACACCATGGTCTTTTTCAAACTTACTACAGTGCGCATCATTTGGGTGGTGACAGAAATGCAAGAGATAAATTTAAAGACCACAAGTATTATCAAGACACTATAGATTTTTGTGAAAAATATGACCAATGCTCTTTTGACCCTGATTACAAAAGTATGACTTTGGATGATTTTAAGCCATTAGTTAAAAAAATATTCGCAAAAGAGCCTTATTATTATCTTTAAATTTGTCTATAAATCACTATTTACACCGCATGATTGATTCAAAAGAAAAAATTATAAATTACTTTAAATCAGGTATTAAGGAACCTAAAAATTTCAAAATTGGGATCGAGCATGAAAAGTTTTTATTTAATAATTTAGACAATAAAAGAATTGATTATCCAAAAATAAAAGAAATGTTTACAGCCTTACTTGAATTTGGCTGGAATCCATTATTTGAAAAAGAAAATATCATTGCTCTTAATAAAGGTGGAAAAAATATAACTCTTGAACCAGGTAATCAGATAGAATTGTCAGGAGATAAATTAAATCATATGCACGAAGCTTGTGCGGAGTCACAAGACTATTTGTTTGAATTAAAACAAGTTACAAAAAAATTAGATATAAAAATTGTAAGTGCAGGTTTCGATCCAATATCCAAATTAAGTGAAATCCCAAACAATCCTAAACAACGATATAAATTGATGACCAAGGACATGCCTCTAGGTGGCGAACTTAGTTTAGATATGATGTATCGAACATGTGGAACTCAGTTAAATATAGATTATAGCTCAGAGGAAGATTTTATTAAAAAGTTTAGAGTAGCAAACTCAATTGTACCCATTACAATTGCTTTGTTTGCTAATTCCTCAATTGTGGAGAAAAAAAATAGTAACTATTTATCTTACAGATCTAAAGTATGGCAAAGTACTTCTAGAGGTGGATTACCGAAATTATTTTTCGAAAATATGAATTTTGAAAAATATGCAGATTTTGTAATTAATTTTCCTATATTGTTTATACAAGGTAAGGATCAGTATATTTCAGGTAGGAAATATATTTTTAAGGATTTTATGGAAGGAAAAATCCAAAAAATTGGAAATAGGCTTCCAACTGAAACAGACTTAACAACTCACTTAAGCACAATATTTACTGAGAATAGAGTAAAAAAGTATATTGAATTAAGATCAATGGATACTTGTGGTTGGGATTGTTTATGTGCAGGACCAGCTTTCAATATTGGAATGCTTTATGGAAATTTAGATGAAGTTCATGAGCTAATTTCAACATGGGACAATAATAAAATAATTAATGCCTATTTAGAGGCGCCAAAAAAAGGATTTAATACACAATTAATGGGTAAAGATCTTCTTTATTGGTCATCAACTCTTTTAGATCTTTCAAAAAAAGGTTTAGAGAATAGAGATGTT